>NZ_LNHZ01000075.1:0-423053 GCF_001463265.1 Citrobacter sp. 50677481 | reverse complement strand
CTCGCGCGCATCTGGCTTGATTATGAAGTGAATGCTGATGGCTCTGTTCTGGTAAAAACATATCACCGTACACACCCGGAAGCGCCTGAGTTTGCAAGAAACGAAATCAACGGGTTAACTAATGGCGAGCCAGCAGACATTCCTGAAGATTCTTTTGTTTCTGTACGTGTTGAAATGCCACCAGATAGTATCTGGAACCAGCGACAGAATGATGCTTTGGAAGCGGATGTGCAGAAACCTACCTCATAAATAAAACCGCCGCAAGTCGTATGCAAGAACGTGCGGCGGCAGGCTGGCGTTCGTTCGATAGTGCGAGTATTGAATGATTGCCAGCAATGACACATTTTATCTGAGATTTATCAATGCGCAATTAAACATTGCTCAACGATAGATGTCAGCTTTCTTGCCAAATCTTCCCGCCTTATGACAATCCAGTTATTTTTCTGAGCCAGTTGCACCCATGACTCGAGATTTATTACTAAGTCATCATCACCCAGGGGCAATTCGTTGATTGTCGTGCCATTACGTTTGTAACAGATTGTGCGGGTATCGTAGCTGCAAGAAGGCTTTGGTTTGATGCCTGGAGAATTAGCTCCGAAATAGCAATCTTCCAGTTTCTCGAACACGTCCCACGCCTGATCGGTTTCGAGCATTTTAGCATGGCGGGCGGCGCCGCGTTCTGTCCAGAGGATGAGGGAGCGGGCTTTGGGGGAAACTGGAGTTTGTGAGTTACTTAAAGTAACCCGCAAATTTTTCAACTCATCGCCAACAACCTTGAAAAAGTGTTTTCCCTCAGTAAATCGCTCAGCATTACGGGTGTAATTTACTTTGATATTGTTGATCTCAGTACAGTAAAGCTGTGCCAACAGTTCTGTGGTGATGACTGGGATCTGATTGTGAGTGATTGGGGAAAGAGCTTCGACAGTAATTTGAGTGGTCATAACGATAACTCCGTACACTTGGAAATTATCGCCACCGACGACGCCAATCGAACTGGTGGCGAACTGTGCAGGGTTGGCGTAACCGGGTACGGAAACCGGCGAGCCTTTCGGCTCCCCCACACAGCCCGCCATAAATCGCGAATGTGACTGCGCAAACGACATGAAAAAAGACGCAGGCGCGTCTCATATCGCTCCGTAAACATCCGGGACGCCAATCCCGACGCCAGATTTTACTGGCGTGCACAGAATATAGCCCCGGACATAACCAGAGGTCAACAAAGTGTTGGTATATGAAACCAAAACAAATGATTAAAACATTGATTTTTAAGAGGGGAAACTTTGGTGAATATACCAGGGAAAAGAAGTAACTAGTTGAAAAAACAGTGGTTAACATCGGTCTCGAAAACCGGAGTAGGGGCAACTCTACCGGGGGTTCAAATCCCCCTCTCTCCGCCACTATTCAAGCACTTACCCCACCCGCTGTCAGTGACGCAACTCTCGTTGAGCAAAATGAATTGACGAACTCACGTTTTTTACGCCTTGATGTGCGTCATGTTTTTTTACCGTGTCTGGACAATTTCGGACATATCAAAGACGTGAGACTGGTATAGCAGGCAACAAAAAGCCCGCCAGAGGCGGGCTTGGGCGAGGCGGTGGGATTAGAACTGATACACTAAGCCCACTGCAACAATATCATCGGTTGCGATACCGTTATCCGCGTAGAAGTTATCGTCTTCGTCCAGCAGGTTGATTTTGTAGTCAACGTAGGTGGACATGTTTTTGTTGAAGTAGTAAGTCATACCCACGTCAACGTATTTCACCAGATCTTTGTCGACATAGCGCCAGTGACCACGATGAATATCCTGGCCGCCTAAGTCGACGCCTTTAGATTGCAGGTACGCGATAGACGGACGCAGACCGAAGTCGAACTGATACTGTGCGACAACTTCGACGTTTTGGGTCTTGTTAGCGATGCCGCCTTCAAAATCTTCACCACTTCCGTAAGAAGTCATATTGCGGGTTTCTGCATACATGGCTGCCAGATATACGTTGTTAGCATCGTATTTCGCGCCAACGGTCCAGGCTTCAGCCGTTTCGCCGCCAGCATATTTGTTAGCCTGACTGCGATCGCCATAACCGCGACGAACCTGATTATCGGTACGATCGGAAGTAGAGTAAGCAGCCCCCAGGCTCAGCCCGAAGTCAAAGTCGTAAGACGCGGACATACCGAAACCGTCGCCATTCTCACGTGCCAGTTTACGATCACCGCCATTACCTGTGCCTTCACCTGAACCCGGGTTTTCATTGTTACCCTGATACTGCAGCGCAAAATTCAGACCGTCTACCTGTCCAAAGAAACCGTTATTACGGTAGGTGGCAACGCCGTTGGTACGACCGGTCATGTAGACATCGGTCTGCGTCCAGGTATCACCGCCGAACTCCGGCAGCATATCGGTCCATGCTTCAACGTCGTAAACCACACCGTAATTGCGACCGTAGTCGAAGGTGCCATTCTGACCGAAGCCTAAACCCGCGAAACCCAGACGGGTCCAGGAGTTAGCGCCTTCGCCTTCAGTGGTATTTGCCTGGATATTGTATTCCCACTGACCGAAGCCCGTTAACATGTCGTTAATCTGCGTTTCGCCTTTGAAGCCTAAACGCGCATAAGACATATCGCCGTCGTTACCCGTGTCATCAGAGAAATAGTGCAGACCATCAACTTTGCCGTACAGGTCCAGTTTATTGCCGTCTTTATTATAGATTTCCGCTGCATTTGCTGCGCCCGCAACCAATAATGCCGGGACAAGCATTGCCAATACTTTTCTTTTCATTATGTATTCCCTTATGATAATAACCATCATGAATAAGTGCTTTTTTCACGAAAGCACATTTGGATACTATTCTAAAGAGTTCATTATATTTTAAATATTACATGTAACAAATGTATTTAAAATATTTCAATATGTGTCTAACAGGGAATTTAAAATTCATGATATATGAGTCGATTACAATGTATTCATGATTGTTATCTATTTATATCAGATAGTTATTGGTTTTTGAGGTTGATTTTTACAATGAATATTTTATGCCTTCTCAAACACGACGCTTCAGGGGATAAGCATAAAAAAAACCGACATAAATGCCGGTTGTAAATGAGGGGGTAAATAAACGATAAAAAGGCTAATAACCTAATGATAATGCCATGTTTGATCTAAAGTGAAAAGGGCGCAGATAAAACACAATTATTATTGTTGTCATCAATGTATTCACTCGGAATAAACCTGACAAAAGCGGTAAAATAGGGTTGATATGCGAGATTTTCAGGCGCATGGGTAATTTGCGCCGGATCAAAACATATGCAAAATAAATGGTTGGTTTTTAGACAATCACCTCCACACCCGCATAATGTGACTATACTCACAAACAGTTAAGTGAAATTTGTTCTGCATCAGATCACAAAACTGGAGATTTCTTTGAGTCGTCTGGAAGTAAACGCAAGCCGTAGCCTGGGGGGCAAACTGGCGCTGTGGGTATTTTATGTCTTTTGCCTCTATTTCATCTGGGCAATGTTGCATTATGTATGGGTTATCAGTCATGTCGAATCTGCTCCGGTTGCCGGATTCGACAGCAGCCCCGGTTCAACCAGCGGGAAATGGCTGGGGGCGTTGCTCGGCTTTGTGGTGCTAAGCGTCGTGGGTGCCATTCTCGGCGCTATCGCCTGGTATACGCGCCCACGCACCTCGTCAGAGTGAACGCGGCGCTAAAAATTGCTACTGTAGCGGTTTCAAACGCACGGGAGGCAATGTGGATCTTCAGCACTGGCAGTCACAATTTGAAGCGTGGTTAGTCAACCACCATAACCAACAGGACGCCGCCCACGATATCTTCCATTTCCGCCGGGTCTGGGCGACTTCTCGTCAGCTCAGTCGTGGGCTGGCTGTGGATGAACTCGTGGTACTGACGGCCTGTTATTTTCATGACATTGTCAGTCTTGCTAAAAATCATCCTGAACGCCACCGCTCGTCTGTTCTTGCTTCCGCTGAAGCGCGCCGTATTCTTATTCATGACTTTCCCGGCTTCCCGGCATCACGGTTAGCGGCGGTTTGTCACGCCATTGAAGCCCATAGCTTCAGCGCCAATATAGCCCCCGTTACCCTGGAAGCGAAAATCGTACAGGACGCCGACCGGCTTGAAGCGCTGGGGGCGATTGGCCTGGCGCGTGTCTTCGCCGTTTCGGGTTCGTTAGGCGCGGCGCTATTCGATGCGGAAGATCCGCTTGCCCGGCGGCGAGCGCTCAACGATAAACAGTTCGCACTCGATCACTTCCAGACCAAACTGCTGGCGCTGCCCAACACCATGCAAACCGCCCGGGGGAGGGAACTGGCGCGACACAACGCAGATTTCCTGGTGACCTACATGGCGAAGCTCAGCGCCGAGCTGAAAGGCGAGTATGCGTCGCTGGACGCCACGGTGATTGCGGCGTTTAGCCCCAACCACGCGTGACGCCAAATTTATGTTACTCTCACATCACTCTTTTTTGGCCGGTTAAAGATATGCAGCACACTCTCTCAGTAGCGGACTCGCTGATTCCTGCGACAGACAATAGCGCGGAGTCGATACAGGCGATGCTGGCGAAGTTAATGGAAATCTATGATGTCAAAACGCTGGTGGCGCAGCTGAACGGGGTTGGCGAACACCACTGGAGTCCGGCCATCTTAAAGCGTGCGGTGGCGAACGCCTCGGTCTGGCACCGGCTGAGTGAACGTGAAGCGGCGCATTTGCGTACGTTGCTTCCCGCGCCGCCAGCGCATCATCCCCATTATGCTTTTCGCTTTATCGATCTTTTTGCGGGCATAGGCGGGATCCGCCGCGGGTTTGAAGCGATCGGCGGGCAGTGTGTTTTTACCAGCGAATGGAATAAACATGCGGTACGCACGTATAAAGCTAACTACTACTGCGACCCGGACAGCCATCACTTTAATGACGATATCCGCGATGTCACGCTGAGCCACCGCGAAGGCGTGAATGACGCTCAGGCGGCAGAGCACATTCGCCAGCATGTGCCGGAACACGATGTACTCCTGGCGGGCTTCCCCTGTCAGCCGTTTTCTCTGGCTGGCGTGTCGAAGAAGAATGCGCTCGGTCGCGCTCACGGTTTCGCCTGCGATACGCAGGGCACGCTGTTCTTTGATGTCGTGCGCATCATTGACGCGCGGCGTCCGCCGATCTTTGTGCTGGAAAACGTGAAAAACCTGAAAAGCCACGATCAGGGTAAAACGTTCCGCATCATTATGCAGACGCTTGACGAGCTGGGTTATGACGTGGCGGATGCAGAGGACAATGGCCCTGACGATCCGAAGATCATTGATGGCAAACATTTTCTGCCTCAGCACCGCGAACGCATTGTGCTGGTTGGGTTTCGCCGCGATCTCAACCTCAAGGGCGATTTTACCCTGCGGGACATCACCACGCGTTATCCGCAGCGGCGTATCACCCTTGGCGAACTTCTTGAACCTGTCGTTGAGGCGAAATATGTTCTGACGCCTGTGCTGTGGAAGTATCTCTACCGCTATGCGAAAAAACATCAGGCGAAGGGGAACGGTTTTGGTTATGGCATGGTATACCCGGCCAACCCGGACAGCGTCACGCGAACGCTGTCCGCTCGTTACTACAAAGACGGCGCGGAAATTCTGATCGATCGCGGCTGGGATATGGCGAAAGGCGAAGCCCATTTCGACGATCCGCAAAACCAGCAGCATCGTCCGCGTCGCTTAACGCCCAGAGAGTGCGCACGGCTGATGGGCTTTGAATCGCCGCAGGAATACCAGTTCCGCATTCCGGTTTCCGACACCCAGGCCTATCGTCAGTTTGGCAACTCGGTCATCGTGCCGGCCTTTGCCGCGGTGGCGAGCCTGCTGGAGGAGAAAATCAAAGCCGCTGTCGCCCTGCGTCAGCAAGGGATGGCCAGTGGCGGACGTTCACGATAAGGCCACGCGCAGTAAAAACATGCGGGCCATAGCGACCCGCGATACCGCTATTGAAAAACGTCTTGCCGCGCTGCTGACGGAACAGGGGATCGCCTATCGCGTCCAGGATGCCGGGCTGCCGGGGCGGCCTGACTTTGTGATCGACGATTATCGCTGCGTCATTTTCACCCACGGCTGCTTCTGGCATCAGCACCACTGCTATCTGTTTAAGGTGCCGGCGACGCGGACCGCGTTCTGGCTGGAAAAAATTGGCAAAAACGTCGAGCGCGATCGTCGTGATGTTCAGCGTCTAAAGGCGCTCGGCTGGCGGGTATTGGTGGTCTGGGAGTGCGCCCTGCGCGGGCGGGAAAAACTCAGCGACGCCGCTCTGTCCGAACGTCTTGAAGAGTGGATCTGCGGGGATGGCGCCCCCGCGCAGATCGACACGCAGGGAATACACCTACTGTAGCGTTTTATCTTTTACCGTCGTCGCCACAACCGGTTTAGCCGGGAACAGATATTTACCCAGCGTTACCAGCACGACCGCAAAGACGATAACCCCCAGCGCCAGCCATTCAATCGGCGCCAGACGTTCGCCGCCAAGTCCGGTGCCCAGCAATACCGCCACTACCGGGTTCACATAGGCATAGCTGGTTGCCAGCGCCGGGCTGACGTTGCGGATAAGATACATGTAGGCGTTAATCGCGATGATTGACCCAAACACCGCCAGGTAACCGACGGCGAAGAAGCCGGAAAGCGAGGGCAGCGCGGTAAGCTTTTCACCGCTAAGAAACGACGCGCACATCAGCACCACGCCAGCGGCCAGCATTTCAATGGCGCCCGCCATCATGCCCACCGGTAGCGTAATACGCGAGCCGTAAACGGAGCCGAACGCCCAGCTAATGGAGCCAATCAAAATCAACATCGCCCCCCACGGATTACCGCTTAAATTGCCGCCGCTGTTAAGCATGACAATCCCCGCCAGACCAATCGCAATCCCCATCCACTCGAGCTTACGGGTCCTGATGCCGAAGAAATGGCTGAAACACAGGGTGAACAACGGGACTGTCGCCACGACTACGGCGGCGATACCCGAAGGGACATTCTGATGTTCAGCCACGGTAACCAGTCCGTTGCCGACGGCTAACAGGAGAATGCCAATCAGCGCGGCGTTGAGCAGGGGCCGTAGCGGTGGGAGCTTATGTCCCCGAAGCAGTAAAAAGGCGGTTAACAGCACGCCAGCGGCCAGGAAGCGCACGCCGGCCATCATCAGCGGCGGCCAGCTCTCCACGCCGATACGGATAACGAAATACGTGGAACCCCAAATGATATACAGGGCGAATAACGCACTGAAAAGCGGTAACAACTGCCGAAAACGCATAATCCCTCACGGGCGAAAGAGTCAGAATCAATAGAGTAAACGCGAAAATACCTGCCTGGCGAGCACTATACTCGCAGCATGTTGTTAAATAAATGTTGACGAGCAACATCTGTTTCCGCTCTGCGTGTTTTACTCCATACTTAATGCTTCAAGAAGAAAAATCGAGGGACTTATTTTGGCAGGAAGTAGTTTACTGACGTTACTTGATGATATCGCCACGCTGCTTGACGATATCTCTATGATGGGAAAACTGGCCGCAAAAAAAACCGCGGGCGTACTGGGCGACGATCTGTCGCTTAACGCCCAGCAGGTCACTGGCGTCAGAGCGAACCGCGAGCTGCCGGTGGTCTGGAGCGTGGCGAAAGGCTCATTTATCAACAAAGTGATTCTGGTGCCGCTGGCGCTGCTGATCAGCGCCTTCATCCCCTGGGCGATCACCCCTTTGCTGATGATCGGCGGCGCTTTCCTGTGCTTTGAAGGGGTAGAGAAGGTGCTTCATACTCTTGAGTCACGCAAACACAAGGAAGATCCGGCTGAGCGTAAGAAGCGGCTGGAAGCGTTGGCGGCGCAGGATCCACTGGCCTTTGAGAAGGATAAAATCAAAGGCGCGATCCGAACCGATTTTATCCTGTCGGCTGAAATTGTAGCGATTACGCTTGGGATCGTGGCTGACGCGCCGTTGCTGAATCAGGTGTTGGTACTTTCCGGCATCGCGTTAGTGGTGACGGTGGGCGTTTATGGCCTGGTGGGGATCATCGTTAAGCTGGACGATATGGGCTACTGGCTGGCAGAAAAATCCAGCGCGCTGGCGCGGGCGGTCGGGAAAGGGCTGCTGATTGTCGCGCCGTGGCTGATGAAATCGCTGTCGGTGATTGGCACGCTGGCCATGTTCCTGGTCGGGGGCGGCATTGTGGTGCATGGCGTCGCGCCGTTGCATCACGCCATCGAACATTTTGCCAGCCAGCAGAGTGCCGCGATAGCGCTAATGTTGCCAACGTTGGCGAACCTGGTACTGGGCTTTATTATCGGCGCCATTGTGGTTGCGTTGGTGAAGATGGTGGCAAAAGTGCGTGGCGTCGCGCACTAAATATCTTCTGTCCAACCAGGCAAAACTCGCCATTCTCGTCTAAGGTGAAAAAGTTTCACATGATACAGGAGGCAGGTATGCACTTTTTGGTCAGTGATGAAGTTACCGTGAAAGAGGGCGGACCACGCATGATTGTCACCGGGTATTCCAGCGGAATGGTGGAGTGTCGGTGGTATGACGGCTTCGGCGTTAAGCGGGAGGCATTCCATGAGAATGAGCTGGTTCCCGGTGACGCAAGGCGCCAGCGTGAAAATGCCAGATAATAAAACGCCCGGTGAATGCCGGGCGTTTTATTAGGCAGAAAAAAAGCATCGCGTCAGCGATACGTAACGTACTGAATTATGCCAGGATTAGGAAAGCAATTGCGAGTAGGGAGTGGTCAGCGTGCCGCACGAAACAACGATCGAAAACTGGGGCTGGCTGAAAATGTTAGCGCGGCGATTCGGGCCCGGTCACGTCGTCAACCTCTGTTTTCTGATCGTGATGATTTTTTCCACTCTGCTGACCTGGCGGGAAGTGGTCGTACTGGAAGAAGCCTATATTTCCAGCCAGCGCAATCACCTGGAGAATGTCGCCAACGGGCTGGATAAGCAACTACAGTATAACGTCGATAAACTGCTTTTTCTGCGTAACGGTATGCAGGAAGCGCTGGCAATGCCGCTTGACTTTCCCGCGCTCCGGGACGCCGTCTCCCGTTTCGAACAGCAAAGGGATTCGCGATTCTGGCAGCTTGAACTGGATAAGCGTCGAACCTTGCCGCTGAACGGCGTGTCTGACTCTTTTGTTAACCAAACCCACATTCTTTCCCGTGACAGCGACACGCTGGATAATGAGCTGACCGCCGCGCTGGAGGTGGGGTATTTGTTGCGTTTAGCCCAGACCCGTTCTTCACTGACGCAGCAGGCGATGTACGTATCCCGCGCCGGGTTTTATGTTTCCACCCAACCCTCCGCCCTCTCCAGCGAAATTACCGCCCGCTATTATGATTATGTCATCCAGCCGTGGTTTAAAGAGCAGTCGCAGCGGCAGAACCGGATGCGCGGGGTACGCTGGTACACGGGCCAGACCGCGCAGTTGCGCGATGAGCTGCAACGGGTCACCGTCAGCGTTCCGCTGGATAACGGTCAGTACTGGTATGGCGTGCTGGCGATGACGATCCCCGTCTCCTCGGTGGAACGGTTTATGGAAGACGCCATCGACAAGGATGTGGAAGGGGAATACCAGCTGTATGACAGTAAATTGAAGATGCTGGCGGCATCGACGCCGGCATTGCGCAACATCAACACTTTTGACGCGCGTGAGCAGGCGACGCTTGCCCACGAGATTGAGCAGGACACCGAAGGCGGCTTACGAATGGGAAGCCGCTACATCAGCTGGCAGCGGCTGGACCACTTTGACGGCGTGCTGGTCCGCGTTCATACGCTCAGTGAAGGGGTGCAGGGAGACTTCGGCAGTATCAGTATTGCGCTGGCCCTGCTATGGGCGCTGTTTACCAGTATGTTAATCATCTCGTGGATTGTCATCCGCCACATGGTGAGCAACATGTTTGTGTTGCAAAGCTCGCTACAGTGGCAGGCCTGGCACGACACGCTAACCCGTTTGTACAACCGTGGCGCATTGTTTGAAAAAGCCCGCCAACTGGTACAGCGCTGCCGGGCGCAAAAGCAGTCGCTGTCGGTGATTCAAATCGATCTTGATCACTTTAAAAGCATTAACGACCGCTTTGGCCACCAGGCGGGCGATCGGGTGCTGGCTCACGCCGCGAGCTTAATCAGCGGCACTCTGCGGGCGAACGACGTCGCCGGGCGCGTCGGGGGAGAGGAGTTCTGTGTGGTACTCCCGGACACGACGCTGGCGCAGGCGGAACGTATCGCAGAGCGGATCCGCCTGCGCCTGAATGAAAAAGAGCTACTGATAGCGAAAAGCACCACGCTGCGGATCAGCGCCTCGCTGGGGGTGAGTGGCACGCAGGAAACCCATGAATACGATTTTGAACAGCTGCAGTCGCTGGCCGATCGCAGGTTATACCTGGCGAAACAGGCTGGCCGCAACCGGGTTTGTGCGAGCGAGAGGGGCTAGTCAGGGGAAAAAAGATGCGACATGCCTTCACTCCAGCCTGCCGGACCTTCTGAACGGGTGCGGTAGACGTAGGGCGAAGCCTGATCGGGTAACACCACCCCTTCGCGGCTCAGTCCTTTCACCACCACGGCGTAATTCATGACCTTAAGCAGTGGCGCATCGTTTGGGCCATCACCCAGGCCGACAGTAACAGGGCGTTGCCCCCACTGGCGCTGATAACGTGCGATTAACCCGTTTGCCGCCTGATCTTTTCCCGCGCTGGCGTCAAGTACGTGCCAGAAGCGTGCGCCGTGAACAAACTGCAACCCCAACGCGTTTAGCTGTTGGCTGAACGCCGCCATGCGCGCATCGCTGTCACGCCAGATCAGGGTGACAGAGGCTTCATGCAGGCGGCTTAAGCTGGCCTGGGCGTGAGGCAGGCCTGTCCATTCGCTAATGGTCGCCTCATCGACATCGTCGAAGGTTGTGAATTTATACTGTCCTTTTTCGCGAAGCTTATTGAGCACCGCGCTAACTTCATCGTGCGGCACGCCGCTCATCAGACGCGGAGAGTCAGATTCAGTTTGCCAGCGACTGTCATATTCAATGACGGCGCCGTTTTCGGCAATCAGCGGAAGGCCGTGCAGATTGAGTGATTTCTGGATGTAAAGCATTTCTGCGGCGGTTTTGCTGCTGCATAGAATGACGGGAATCTCGTGCTCACGCAGACGGGCGAGCCAGCCAGCGGCAGGTTGCCAGTCATAGGTTTGATTGTCCAGTAACGTGCCATCCAGATCGGTAAAAACCAGCACCGGATCGTTCAGTGAAAGCATAATGATTTCCCGTGTTGTAAAAAGCTATTACCAGGAAAAATCCTAAAGCCAGGAGGCGTAGTCCCCGCTGAAGACGGGATCGGTCCCGTCGCCATGAGGCCTGCAGCCGTGTTCACCTTAACCATTAGTAGGATTAATCATTCATCGCAAAAATATTTGCTTGTCATACAAAAAAATTGCAGATAAGGTTTAACGCACATCAGATTTCCTGGTGTAACGAATTTTCAAGTGCTTCTTGCATAAGCAAGTTTCATCCCGACCCAACTGGGTCGGGATTTTTTTCCTCTGCGGGTTAGCGGTTGATTTCCGTCACGCTGAAATCGTGTATATCCAGCTCAAAGGCTTCCGCTAATTCATGCCAGGTATGGTATTCACGCCCATCAACGCTGACCTTTTCCGGATCGCTTCCACTGCGATGAATTTCGCTCTCACTGATTTCATTGATTGCGGCCAGCAGCGCGTCGACATCGACGCTGACTTCGCGTTTCGCGGTATCGCTGTAGTCTTTTGCGGTCTTCATCATTAACCTCTCCCGTTAGCGTGCTTCAGCCTAAGTATAGACCGTTGAGAAAAGCCGCAATCGCGCCGGGTGAACGCTGCCAGGAATGGATTTTTGTTCTACACTGGCACAAAGCCACAGGAGGAGAAAAATGAACGTAAATGATCGGGTTACAGTCAAGACGGATGGCGGTCCTCGTCGTCCTGGCGTGGTACTGGCGGTAGAGGAGTTTAACGAAGGCACAATGTACCTGGTATCGCTGGAAGACTACCCGCTCGGCATCTGGTTCTTCAATGAGTCGGGGCACCAGGACGGCATTTTTGTGGAAAAGGCGGAATAGGGCGGCAACGGGGATGTTATCCCGGCTGGTGGACGCCCCACCAGTCGGGAGGTCTTAGCGCATGTTAACAAATATGCCGTTGGTCACGTTATCGGTCAGGCGAACAACATGATAGATAACTTGTTTGTTATGCGTTTTTATCTTTCGTTTTATATTCCCCTTATGGGAGGAGACGGTTTTCGCTTTGATGTTCATCCGATCCGAAATTTGAATCGTTCCTTGACCTTCCATCCACATGCGTAACATGCTTGATTCCGTTCGACTTAACGATAACGTTGGTAAATTTATTACGCTGGCAGTATCGGTCTCTTTTTTCAGAATATCGCCAAGAAGATCGTCCAGTGATTGGGGTTTTATAGATTTAGAACTGATCAATAAGTTTTTTCTGACTAATAAATATTCATCAAAATGGACATTAGCAATGGCCATGAAAACAATAAATAACGTATTGGGATGCTGATTAATGATTTGCTTTATATGTTGACTGTCGTCAGGATCGTGGATGAAACAGTCCTCATTAATAAACACCACAGAAGGTCGGTGGGTCTCACACGCGATGTCGAGTTCGTCAACGGTCTCGATGTCGTTGATTTCCCTTTTTTTCACCCCTCTGCTTACAAGATACCCGGTCAAACCCAGCCGGGTGTAACTGCATAAATCCATAATAATCGTTGACATGGCATACCCTCACTCAATGCGTAACGATAATTCCCCTTACCCGAATATCTCATCACAACTTAACGGAACGTAACTTTCACCCAACGAGACGCTAATGCGATTTCCAGGCGGACTTACTATCCCGTAAAGTTACGTATAATTTGCCTGGAATTGTCTTAAAGTAAAGTAAATGTTGCGTTATGTGAGTGAGATAAAAACAAATAACGCGCGTCAGAGTTATCCTGGTAGATGTTTTTGACGGGTCAATTTAGGATAATCCTTAGAATAACTGGATAAACATTATGGAATATTATTTGCGGGTAATTCACTAACGATATCAGCTAATAAATTGAAAATTTCACTAAATAAATGTTCGCAAAAAGGGGCGATAAGCGGCATTAAGGCCGCAATTAATGTCATACCGACCGTCAAGGTTAACGGGAAACCAATAACAAATACTGATAGCTGAGGCGCCATTCGATTCAATAATCCTAGCGCCAGGTTCAGCGTTAATAACATCGTGATCACCGGCAGCGCCAGCATTAAGCCGTTCAGAAAGATCAGACCGCCCGCTCTGGCAAGCGCCAGAAACGCATTGCTGTTAACCGGATTGCCGCCGATGGGCAGGGTATGGAATGTATCGATCAGCAGTGAAATCAGCCACAGATGACCGTTAAACGTTAAAAACAGCAGCATCGCCAGCATATCAATGATGCGGGCCAGCACCGGCATGTTGAGATGACTGCCTGGATCGACAAAGGTGGCGAAGGATAAACCCATTTGCAGACCAATGATCTCCCCGGCAGTCCGCACCGCCGCGAAGGCAAACTGCATGGTAAAGCCCAGCGCGATGCCGATCAGAATTTGTTGCATCGCTATCCATAAGGCGTCAAACGAAAAAATCGGCACGTTATGCGTTGGAAGCGACGGCGCGATCACCACGGTAATGAGGAGCCCCAGTCCCAGCTTAATCCGTTTTGGGATCGCGCGTTCGCTGAGTATGGGGGCGGTAGAGATCAGCGCCAGCACGCGCAGCAGCGGCCAAAAATACAGGTTAAGCCACTGAAGCCATTGATCGCTGGTTACCTGCAGCATCCCTGTTATCCGATGATATATGGCAGGTTAGTGAACAGCGTACGCACGTAATCCAGCAGCAGGTTCAGCATCCAGGGGCCAGCGATAATGATGGCGGCAAACACAGCCACAATTTTCGGGATAAACGACAGCGTCATTTCGTTAATCTGCGTGGCGGCCTGCAATATGCTGATGATCAGACCCGTCACCAGCGCGACCAGCAGCAGCGGGGCAGCAAGCGCCAGGGCAACCTTCATCGCCTCGGTGCCAATCATCATGACCGATTCAGGTGTCATTTCTGGCCTCTAACTGTAAAAGCTTTGCGCAAGCGAGCCGACCAGCAATTGCCAGCCGTCGACCAGCACAAACAACATGAGTTTAAACGGCAGGGCGATAGTGGCAGGCGGAACCATCATCATCCCGAGCGCCATCAGCACGCTGGCGATAACCAGATCGATGATCAAAAATGGAATGAAAATGGTAAAGCCGATCTGAAAAGCGGTTTTCAGCTCGCTGGTGACATAAGCGGGCAGCAGAATACGCATCGGAACCGCTTCCGGTCCCTGTAACGGCCCGCTGTTCGCCAGACGCGCAAACAGGGCGAGATCCGCTTCGCGGGTCTGGCGCATCATAAACTCGCGCAACGGCTGCGCCCCTTTTTCCAGTGCTTCCTGCATGGATATTTTTTCTTCGCTGAACGGCTGATAGGCGTCAACGTAGATTTTATCGATCACTGGCGACATGATGAAAAAGGTCAGAAACAGCGCCAGCCCGAGCAGAACCTGGTTGGGTGGGGCAGACGGCGTGCCGAGCGCGTTACGCAGCAGGCCGAAAACGATGATGATGCGGGTAAAGCTGGTCATCATCAGCAAAATCGCCGGAATAAAGGTCAGTGAGGTGATAAACACCAGCGTCTGAACGGAAAGCGACCAGCTCTGGCCGCCGCCGGGCAACGGCTGAGTGACCAGACCGGGCAGTTGCGCCAGCGCGGCTGGGCTGAAAAGCCATAAACCGGCAAGCGTAAGGGACAACAAACGGCGCATCAGGATCTCCCGGAACGCTTTAACAAATTCGCCATCAGGCTGTGAAAGTTTTCAGGCGTGGAAGAGGTTTCTTCAGGCACGACGGGGGACGGCGGCAGGGTGTGCAGCACGTTGATTTGTGATGCGGTGACGCCGAGCACCAGACGCGCGTCCTCTACATCGACAATCACCACCCGCTCACGGGGACCCAGTGAGGTGCTGGCTGACACTTTCAGCCCGCGCGTGTTGCCGCTTTTGGGTGCAAGGCCCAGACGTTTAATGACCCAGGCGGCCGCCAGAATCAGCACAATAATTCCCAGCAACGCGCCGCTGACCTGAAGCAAAGGGGAGCCGGGAACCGCGGAGGGCTGTTGAACGGAAGCCTGGGTTTGCATGTTTAGCGGCTCAGGCGACGCATACGTTCAGACGGCGTAATGATGTCGGTAATGCGCACGCCGTACTTGTCGGCAACGACCACAACTTCGCCCTGGGCGATCAGATAACCGTTGATCAGAATGTCCAGCGGCTCGCCTGCCAGACCGTCCAGCGCGACCACGGAACCTTGCGTCAGGCGCAACAGTTCTTTGATGGTCATACGTGTGCGGCCTAATTCCACGGTCAGTTTAACCGGGATATCCATAATCAGATCGATATCCTGCAGCGTGCCGCTGACGTCGCCACCGCCTAGCTGCTGGAATACCGCGTCCGCCGGGCTTTTCGCCGTCGTCGTTTTTTGCTCGTTTAACGCGTCAGCCCACAGATCGTCCAATGCGCCAGTGTTCTCATCAGACGGATTATTCATGTCACTCATTTGGGCTGTTCCTCATTCAGCGAATTCAAAATCGGGTTAATCAGATGTTCTACGCGTAACGCGTACTGACCGTTAACAGTGCCATACTGGCTGGTCAGGACAGGCACACCGTCCACATGAGCAATAATGCGGTCTGGTTTTTCAATCGGCAGCACATCGCCGGGTTGCAGTTTTAAAATCTGCGAAAGACGCAGCGGAATGTCGGCGAAATTCGCTACCAGCTCCAGCTCGGAATGCTGAACCTGACGCACCAGGTTGTCGCGCCAGTTCTGATCCTCATGGCGGGAGTTTTCCAGCGGCGGGTTGACCAACAGTTCGCGCAGCGGTTCGATCATGCTGAACGGCAGGCAGATGTTGAATTCGCCGGTCAGGTTGCCAATTTCGACGTGGAACGGCGTGTTCACCACGATATCGTTCGGTGAGGTGGTGATATTGGTAAACTTCACCTGCATCTCGGAACGCACATACTCGACTTCGAGCGGATTAATCGCTTTCCACGCGTCGCTGTAGCCTTCAAGCGCCAGCTTCAGCATGCGGTTGATCACCCGCTGCTCGGTATGCGTGAACTCACGGCCTTCCACTTTGGTCGGGAAACGACCATCGCCGCCGAACAGGTTATCGACGGCGATAAACACCAGACTCGGCGAAAAAACCACCAGGCCCGTTCCACGCAGCGGCTTCAGGTGGATCAGGTTGAGGTTGGTGGGCACCGGCAGGTTGCGCGCAAATTCATGGTACGGCTGAATGCGGATCGCCCCGACGGTAATATCCGGGCTACGTCGCAGCAGGTTAAACAGCCCCATCCGGAACTGGCGCGCGAAACGCTCGTTGATGATCTCCAGCGCCTGAAGACGCTCGCGTACCACGCGACGCTGGGTATTCGGATCGTAGGGACGAATATCGCTTTCACCCGCGATCCCCGCTTTCGGTTCGTCTTTCGTTTCGCTGTCGCCGTTGAGCAGCGCATCGATTTCAGCCTGAGAGAGAATACTGTCGCCCATGTCGTTACCGCAGAATGAAAGCTGTGTACAGCACGTCGGTCACGTCCTGTTTAGGTTGTCCGGCAACAAGCGGAGGGGAAAGCGTCTCTTTAATCGCCGCAATCAGCTTTTGTTTACCGTCTTCGGTAGACAGCACTGCGGCATCCTGACGTGAGAACAGCAGCAGCAGGCGGCTACGGACTTCCGGTAAATATTCGTTAAGACGCGCGCGCGTCGCCTCATCTTTCAGACGCAGCGTCACGCCGATATACAACACGCGATCGGCATCACCGAGATTCACCGTAAAGGTGTCGAGGGCAAAAAAGACCGGCGCAGGCGGAGGCGGCGGTTCGTTCGCCACGGTTGTCGGCTTCTGCTGCATACGCCAATAGCTATAACCCGCGGTGGCGCAGGCGGCGAGGGTAATGATTACCAGCAGTGGGATCCAAATTGAGCGCTTGCTCTTTTTGTTAAGTGCGGAATCAGTCATCTGATACGGGCTTCCTGTTTCGGTACAGCTTATGGGCTGATTATCCCGTGTCCTGACCACGGCAAAGCGTGGAAAAGACGCGGATAATCGTGCTACCTCTGGCGTTAGGCGAAGATATCGACGGCGCCATTACCGCGCTCGGCAGACTGCAGCGAGGCCGGAACCGCCAGTTCGCTCTCATCATCGCCCAGCGCCAGCGCCTGTCCCGGTGTACGAGATGTATGCTGCTGCGAGGAAGAGTGCTGCTGACCGGCAAAGCTTTCGCTGCTGATGTTGCTTTGGCCCAGTTGGATCCCGCTTTCCGCCAGTTGGGTGCGCAGAACCGGCAGGGCGGCTTCCAGCGCGGCGCGAACGTGGCTGTGCGCGGAAACCATCTGCAACTGCGCGTGGTTATCATCCAGCTTAAGCGAGATCTGCACCTGACCCAGATCTTCAGGATGCAAACGTAACTCCGCGCTCTGCTGACCCTGGCGGGTGAACAGCGTGATGTGCTGGCTCAGCGATTGCTGCCATTCGTGGCTGCCGAGCGGGGCGCTCAGCACTGGCGCGGGGCTGCCAGGCTGCGCTGTTTGCGGGGTGGATGGCGCGTTGGCGCTCATTGCCAGACCCGGCGCGACGGGCGTCGGCGTGCTCTCTGCGTCAACATGATCCGTTGCGCCACCTGTTATGACTGGCGCGGCAACCGCCTGGCTTTTGGCGTTATCCGCCGCTATGCCCGGTAATGCAGCCTCTTTTTTAGCGTCTTTTAGCGTATCGCCATCGAAAGGCGTGGCGCCCTCTTGCGACAGAGAACGGGGATCTACCCGCAGGGATGTCCCTGGTGCGCTGAGCTGCGCATCTGTCGGGGCGGTGGTGAATCCGGGCTGGCCGGGCAGCATCGCGAACAGCGCGCTCAGGCTGGCGAGATCGTCGTCGCTGAGTGCGCTTTTCTTCTCACCTTTTTGTTCTGCCTGACTCAGGACGGCCAGCGCGCTGGTTTTCTGCGACGGCGACAGGGCCGAAAACAGCGCTCCGGCGTCGTTTAGCCCTTTGAGCGACTCATCGGTTTGCGCATCTTTGGCGGCGAGGAGCGCCGTCAACTTATCGCGCGGCAACGCGTCGCCGTCCTGCGCCAGCAGCGCTTTCTGCAGTTTGCCGCCCGCAGCCCGCAGGTCGGCAAGCGTAAGCGGCGCGCCCTGACCCTGCGTGTCGCCAGCGCCAAGCGCGCCCGCCAGCAGAGCCAGGAAATCCTGCGCAGAATCCGCCGCTTTCCCGGACGGCAAGCCGGTGGTCAGATCGGTGTCGGTGGTGACCAGTTGGGGCAAGGTGATCATTCAGGTTTCCTCATTGCTGCACGCTGAGCAAATTCATCCATTTTTTTCTGATCCAGGCGGTTTTCAGCCAGTAGCGCCGCCGCGTTTTGTCTGTCCTGCAACGTCTGCCAGGCCTGCAGGCGTTGCTTTTTTTCCCGCCAGTTGTTCAGCGCCACATCGACCTTTTGCGTCCATTGCGTTAACTGCTGACGGTGCTGTTCAACGGCTTTTTCCAGCGTCTGAATAAACTGCTGATAGTTGATCCAGCGATTACTGGCGATCCCCTGGCTCATGTCGTTATTCAGGTTGCTGCGATACTCATTCTGGTAGTCAATCAGCATCTTGAGTTGTTCTTCCGCCTGCTGAAATCCGCGACGCATTTCCCCTAACAGTTGGGCAGCGTCATCGACCTCTTTTTCAGCGAGATCTTTGAGTGTTGCCAGTGCACCGTGTTCTGCCATGACGCATCTCCTCCTGCGTTATCATCCCGCCGGGAAAAGTAGATCCAGCGCCTGCAGGGAATCCTCCCAGTCGGCCCGTTCAAAAATACCTTGCTGAAGAAACGCCTCCAGCTGTGGCCAGAGTGCGATCGCTTTGTCGAGCATCGGGTCGCTGCCCTTAGCGTAAGCCCCGACGCTAACGAGATCGCGGTTACGCTGGAAGCTCGACAATAACTGCTTAAACTGGCGTACTTTGGCGTAATGCTGCTCGCTAATCAGCGCCGTCATGGCGCGGCTGATGGAGGCTTCGATATCGATAGCAGGGTAGTGTCCGGCTTCCGCCAGCCGCCGCGACAGCACAATGTGTCCGTCAAGGATTGCACGCGCCGAGTCGGCAATCGGATCCTGCTGGTCGTCGCCTTCGGTCAGTACCGTATAAAACGCAGTGATCGAACCGCCGCCGTGGATACCATTGCCCGCGCGTTCCACCAGCGCAGGCAGCTTGGCGAATACCGATGGCGGATAGCCTTTGGTCGCGGGCGGTTCGCCTATAGCCAGCGCGATTTCACGCTGCGCCATCGCATAACGGGTCAGGGAGTCCATGATCAGCAGAACATGCTGACCCCGGTCGCGAAAGTCCTCTGCGATCCGGGTGGCATAGGCGGCGCCCTGCATCCGCAGTAGCGGCGACACGTCCGCCGGCGCGGCAATGACCACCGAACGCGCGCGTCCGTCTGCGCCAAGAATGTTTTCGATAAAATCTTTTACTTCGCGGCCACGTTCGCCGATCAGCCCGACCACGATCACATCGGCGCGGGTATAACGCGCCATCATGCCGAGCAGCACGCTTTTACCGACGCCGGAACCGGCAAACAGGCCCATACGCTGGCCGCGTCCGACGGTTAACAGCGCGTTGATAGGACGCACGCCGGTATCCAGAACATGCTCAATCGGCGTGCGCTGTAGCGGGTTAAACGGCGCGGTGATCAGCGCGCCGGTTTCGGTGGTGTCGGGGGAGGGCAGACCATCGAGCGGCTTACCGCTGCCGTCCAGCACACGACCCAGCAGCGCCGGACCAAGCGGTAACTGTTTGCCGCTCTGCAGTCCCTCTCCGGCAATGTTCCTGGCGTAAACGCGCGCGCCGGGCAAAATGCCTTCGACCTCTTCAAGCGGCATCAGAAACAGGCGCTGGCCGTTAAAGCCGACGACTTCACTTTCCACTTCATGGGTTTCGGTCCCTTCCTGACGTTCAATGACGCAGGTGGCGCCCAGCGGAAGCTGCAAACCGGTCGCCTCCAGCACCAGTCCGGTGGCGCGCGTCAGCCGGCCATAACGGCGCACTGCCGGAAGCTGCGCCATTTTGGCTTCGAAATTATCCAGCGTCGTCAGCCAGCGGGTGAGACGGGTTGTCATCAGACAACTCCCGGCGCAGCCAGGCGGCAAAGTTCCTGCCAGCGGGTGGCGACGCTGGCGTCCAGATCGCCTTCATCCGCAGAAACCTTGCAGCCGCCATGATGCAGCGTCGGATCGCCGCGCAGTCGCCAGCCGTGGAGGCTGAGGGTTGCGCCGAGCATCTCTTCCACGCGCTGTAAATCATCCGGATGCACGCGAAGCTGCGGTTTGCCGCTGAACAACGGTTCCTGTTGCAACAGGTGTTGAATTTGTTTAATCAACGCCGAGTTGTCTACGGCTGGCGTCTGTCCGATCACCTGGCGGGCGGCTTCCAGCGCCATCTGCATCAGACGTGACGCAATGACGCTGTCCAGCGCATCCAGCGTATTCTGAAACTCATTGACCAGTTGTTGCATCCGCGCGTGAAGGGGCGCCTGCTGACTGCGTGCCTGCGCCTGGCCCTGTTCCAGACCTTGCGCCAGACCCTCCTGGTAGCCCTGCTCATGACCCGCTTTGCGGCCTTCCGCAAGGCCGGCGTTATACCCCTGTTCGTGCGCCTGGATCTTCAGTTGCGCCAGCTGCTGTTCAAGCTGTTGTTCCGCGCTCAGTTCCGGTTCGCCGCCGTCTTCAGACGGCAGTTCTTCGCAGTGATCCACGGGCGTAAGCTCCGCCAGCGGCGGGGCGAGGTCGTCTGGCGTCCAGACTTTCCACGGCAGCGCATCAGACATAGGTATCCTCGCCGCTGCCGATCACCATTTCGCCGGTTTCCGCCAGACGACGCACAATAAGCAGAATCGCTTTCTGTTCGTTCTCCACCTGCGACAGACGCACCGGACCACGGTTGGCCAGGTCGTCGCGCAGGATATCGGCGGCGCGCTGGGACATGTTGCGCAGGAACTTCTCGCGCAGCGGCTGCTCCGCGCCTTTCAGGGCGATCAGCAGCGACTCGGAATCCACTTCCTGCAGCAGGCGCTGAATGCTGCGGTCGTCCACATCCACCAGGTTTTCGAACAGGAACATCTCGTCGATAATTTTTTGCGCCAGCTCGCCGTCGAATTCACGCACGGCGGTAATGACAGCCTCTTCCTGCTGCGTTTTCATCAGGTTGATGATTTCCGCCGCCGTTCTTACGCCGCCCATTTTGCTGCGTTTGAGGTTCTGGCCGTCGAGCAGACCATTGAGCACTTCGGTCAATTCCGCCAGCGCGGCAGGCTGGACGCCGCCGAAGGTGGCGATACGCAACATCACATCGTGGCGCAGGCGTTCGTCGAACAGCGCCAGAATGTCGGCGGCCTGGCCGCGTTTGAGGTGCACGAGAATGGTGGCGATAATCTGCGGGTGTTCGTCGCGGATAAGATCGGCGGCGCTTTGCGGCTCCATAAAGTTGAGCGTCTCAATGCCGCTGGCGGTATCGCGGGTTTCGAGAATATCTTCCAGCAGGCTCGCGGCGCGCTCTTCGCCCAGCGCTTTGACCAGCACGGAGCGCAGGTATTCGTTGGCGTTAATGTTGAGCGCCGCAAACTGCTCGGCCTCCTGCTCAAATTCCGCCAGCACTTCCGTAAGCTGCTGATTGGAGATTTGGCGAACGTTCGCCATCGCCGCGCTCAGGGTCTGTACTTCCCGTTGGGAGAGGTGCTTGAACACCTCCGCCGCGCGATCTTCGCCAATGGTCATCAGCAGGATGACGCTTTTATCGGTACCGGTAAGGGCATTACTCATGATCGTTACTCATCCACTGACGAATGACCAGCGCCACCACGCGCGGATCGTTATCTGACATTTCGCGAATACGTTGACTCATCACTTCCGCGCCCAGACGCTGGTTCGCGCGACGCTGCTGAGTCTGTTCATCCTTGCTGAGACGAACTTCAACGGCTTCCTGCGTTTCCTGACGCAGTTGTTCACGTTCCTGAGCGGCTTTGGCCTCCTCAGCGCGACGCGTCAATTGTGGACGCACCGCCTTACGCCAGAGGATCCAGGCAACCAGCAGCACCAGCAGCCAGCGACCCGCCGACATTAACTGTTCGATAAAGGCCTGTTGTTTCCAGAACGGCAGCTCGGCGCTGTCGTCATCGGTGGCGGTAAACGGTGAGTTAACGACGTTCAGGGTGTCGCCGCGTTTATCCGAGAAGCCCATTGCCTCGCGAGTCAGATCTTCCAGCTGTTTCATCTGTTCAGCGGTGAGCGGCAGCGGCTTGCCATCCGGCAGGGTTTTGTAATTCACCACCACCGCCACGGAAAGACGCTGGATGTCGCCGACGTTCATTTTGGTATGGCGAATGGTGCGGTCGACTTCGTAGTTACTGGTTTCGTTACGCTGGGTGCTGCGCGGCCCGGCGTTGGTATTGGTGGTCGTCTGCTGGGCGTTTTGCCCGTTTTGCGCATTCTGCTGATTAGCCGGCGGTGTGGTAATTGGCGCGGCGTTCGCTGGCGCAGGCTGGTTGGACAGCGCGCCCGGTACGCCGCCTGGCAGACCGGAACCGATTTGTTCGCTTTCATTCACCTGACGTGAACGCAGCACCGCCTGCGACGCGTCGCCGTTCGGACGGTACTGCTCTTCCGTCTGTTCTTTATTGGCGAAGTCCAGTTGCGCGGTCACCTGTGCGTGGACATTACCGTTACCGACGATCGGCGAGAGGATCGATTCGATGCGGCGCTGAATACGGCCTTCCACGTCGCTGGCGTATTTCAATTGCGCGTCGTTGAGGTCGCGTCCGCTGGTGTTCGACTGGGTAAGCAAATGCCCGCCCTGATCGACCAGCGTTACGTTACCCGGCGGCAGCCCGGCGACAGCGCTGGAAACCAGATGCACCACCGCGCTGATTTGCCCTTCGTCCAGGGCGCGGCCCGGTTCCAGATTCACCGTGACGGAGGCGGAAGGGGATTTTTGTTCACGCACGAACAGCGACGGTTTGGGCATCGCCAGATGCACGCGGGCGCGCTTGACCGGACCGAGGGTTTCGATGGTGCGCGCCAGTTCGCCTTCCAGCGCGCGCTGGTAGTTCACCTGCTCGCTGAACTGGCTGATGCCGAATTTTTCCTGATCCAACAGTTCAAAGCCTACCGCGCCGCCTTTCGGCAGCCCCTGCTGAGCCAGACGCAGGCGCAATTCATGCACTTTATCCGCCGGAACTTCGATCGCGCCGCTGCCTTCCGTAAAACGGTAGGGGATATTCATCTGGGTTAGCTGGGTGACGATCGCGCCGCCGTCCTGATCGGACAAATTGCTGAACAACGTGCGATAGTCCGGCGACTTCGCCCAGAGCACCATCGCCACGATAATCGCGACGGCGGCGGAGCCAGCGACAATCAAAGGAATTTTAGGGTTCGCGCGCAGGCGATTAAGCCACTCGAGAGGTTTAGGTTGGGTTGCAGCCGATGCAGTCGCGTTCATCTCGCACCTCGTGACTGTTCGTGGACGGCTTTATTTGCAAAGTGGAACAAGACTCACTCCCGGGTCAGCAAAATCGAAAAATTGACGGTCTCATTATTTGTGCTTTCGTTTTTTTCTATGCGGCAAAAACCGTGGTTTTTTAGCGTTATTTAACGCCTTTATCTTATTGACAAACTGGTAATCTCTGCTGCGTAAAAAATCATCCAGAGGATTATCATGTCAGCGATACAGGGGATTGAAGGGGTCATCAGCCAACTGCAGGCGACCGCGATGGGCGCGCGTGCGCAGGAGGCTTCGCCGCAGTCGACCGTCAGTTTTGCCGGCCAACTCCACGCGGCGCTGGACCGCATCAGCGACAGACAAACCGCCGCACGCGTTCAGGCCGAAAAATTTACCCTCGGCGAGCCGGGCATCGCGCTGAACGATGTGATGACCGATATGCAAAAGGCGTCCGTGTCCATGCAGATGGGCATTCAGGTGCGTAACAAGCTGGTGGCGGCGTATCAGGAAGTCATGTCGATGCAGGTGTAGGTTTGATGCCTGGGGGTGAGCGGTGTCAGGCCGGACGGTGACGCTTGCGCCGCCATCCGGCAACGTTTTATTTCTGAATTAAATAACGGATTGTGGGACCGTCCTGCTGAATGTCCAGTACCGTGTAGCCATGGTTACGCGCATCCAGCGGGATGTTATTGATCGATTGCGGACAGTCGCTCACCACTTCCAGAATTTCCCCTTTTTTTAACTGCGGCATCGCCTCAAGCGTGGCGACGGCAGGGTAGGGGCAGGGTTCACCAACCATATCAAGACGGTAATCAGGTACGATATTTTTCATGCGGTTTCCTTAGCGGGGGTTAACCCGGCGCGACGGAAGAAACGTTTTTCCCAACCGATAATCAGCATCAGCGCGGTAAACAGCAGCAGATAAGTCACCAACAGACCGCCAAGCGGACCAAAGGTTGTGAGCAGATTAATTTTGTCCCAGTTGGTTGCCAGCGCCGGGGCGAAGTCATCCCAGTAGTACGCCAGAATTGTAGAGCCGATGACATTACCCAGCCCAACCCACCAGTAGTGCACCTGGCCTTCCACGGCGCGGTACATCCAGCCGGTTTCGCAACCGCCGGCCAGCACGATGCCAAAACCGAACAGCAGCCCGCCGATCACGGCGTTCGGGCCAGCCCACATGATCTTCGCTTCCACGCCCAACTGCACGTAGCTGAATATCCCGATAGCGCTTACCGCCATCCCAAAGATGATCGCTTTCGCCATATGGGTACGTCCGGTGATCCACAGATCGCGAAACGCCGAAGTAAAGCAAATCTGCGCGCGTTCAATCAGCAGCCCAAATCCCACGCCGAACAGCATCGCCAGACCCAGCTTCGGTTGGTTCATCGCCGTTAACAGCGCCCAGCCAATCATGCCGATAAACACCAGCATCCCTAAGCGGAAGCGGCGACGCGCCTGATCCGGCTTTTGCGTCAGCGGCGAGGCGGCGGAGACTTTTTGCATTTTGACCGGAATGCGGAAGATTGGCAGTAGCGTAAAGCGAGCGCCGAACCAGGAGCCGATGGCGGTCGCCAATGCAAAGAACCAGGCATGAAGAGAGAACTGCGGGATGCCGGTAAAGAAGGCCGCCAGATTACAGCCCATCGCCAGACGCGCGCCGAAACCGGCGATCATCCCGCCAATGATTGCCTGCATGATGCGCACCCGGCTGCGTGGAATACGCAGCTTAACGTTGTTGGCCCACAGCGCGGCGGCGAAGCAGCCACCGAACATGCCGAGGATCATCATTCCGTCGATGCGCGTCAGCGGTGAGCCGTCGAGATGAATCAGCTTGTAATAGCCCCATTCTTCGGCATGGACGCCAAACAGTTGCAGGATTTGTCCGCCCCAGCGGGTAAATTCGCCGGTGACGGCCCAGAAGGTGCCGGTGATGCCAAAATAGTAAGTGGAGAGAATACCCGCCGCGATGACCGCGGGAACGGGCGCCCAGAATTTAATTAACCAGGCGTGTTTGAAGTGTTGCCATGACATGTGTTTTGCCTCTGAACTCAGAAGGTATGAAACAAGAGTGCGGATAGTACACCACAACCGTTTTTTTGCCTGGTACTATTAAGCGGTAATACCGACTGGATCAAACTTCGCCGTTCTGTGGGAAAGGCTGGCGACATCAGGGCTTTAATGCCACAATCCCCTTTTCTTCGCATGCAGGATGAATGATGAAAAAAGTAGCAATCATTGGGGCGTTACTGATGTTAGCGGGATGCGCCGAGGTGGAAAATTACCATAACGTGGTGAAAACGCCTGCGCCGGCCGGACTGGAAGGGTACTGGCAGACGAAAGGCCCGCAGCGCAGTCTGGTGAGTCCGGAAGCGATTGGCAGCCTGGTGATTACCCACGCCGGGGATACCCTCGACTGCCGTCAATGGCAGCGCGTGATTGCGCTACCGGGTAAACTGACGATGTTATCGGGTGAGTTAACCAACGTGACGGTAAACCGCGATCTTTACGCGATCGAGCGCGAAGGCAGCACGTTAGAATATGATGGAATGACCCTGCAGCGCGTCACGCGTCCCACCGCAGAGTGCGCCGCTGCGCTGGAAAAATCGCCGCTGCCGACCCCGCTGCCCTGAACACTCCCCCGACAGGTCGCCCTGCCGGGGTATTTTTATATCGCTTCTTCTATCACCCACACGCTCACGCTGCCGCCGTTGCAGTAAAAGGTCGCTACGCCATTTGCGTCGGTTGTCACGGTTTCCTGACGATTTCCTAAAAAGTCGCGCCAGGTTTTGTTGCCGTAGTTTTCACCCAGTGTGAGCGTTTTTTCGCCGTCGTCGCCGTTCGACAGCACCACCACACAGCCGGGATCCTCTTCAGTGCCGCTGCGGCTGAAAGCGATACAGTTTGGATGGTCGAAGTAGAGTGTCTGCACGCCGTGGGCGAAACGCTGGCGCGCCAGAATAAGCTGATCGAGCTGATTAATGATCGGCATGTCGATGGGGTAGGTTCCGCCGTCGTTGCCGGTATCTTCGTAATGCGCGCCGTAGAGATCGGGATAAAAAACGGAAGGGACGCCGTTTTCCCGCAGCAGGATCAACGCATAGGCCAGCGGTTTAAACCACGGCTCGACCGGGGCTTCCAGCGCCTGCAACGGCTGGGTATCGTGGTTGGCAACCAGCGTGACGGCATGAAAAGGATCGGCCTCCACCAGCGTACCGGTAAAGATCTGGCTCATATCATAGTCGCTCCCCTGACGGGACGCTTCGTGAAATTTCATTTGCAGCGGGGCGTCAAACAGCATCGTCTTGCCGTCAACCTGATTGATGTAGTTTTGCAGCGTATCAACGTCGTGCGACCAGTATTCCGCCACGATAAACAGCGGCTTCGGCGCGACCTCCTGTACGTGCTCAATCCACTCTTTATAAAACCAGGCCGGAATATGTTTTACCGCGTCCAGCCGGAAACCGTCGCAGTGGGTTTGTTCCATCACCCAGCGCGCCCAATATTTGATCTCCTCGGTCACGGCATGATTGCGGAAGTCGATATTTTCGCCCATCAGATAATCAAAATTGCCCATTTCGTCATCGACCTGGTCGTTCCAGCCGTCGCCGGTATAGTCGTTGACGATTTTGAAAATCCCGTCCTCGGTGGGGTTTTCAATGTGGTCGATACCGCTGAAACATTTAAAGTCCCAGATAAACTGCGAATATTGCCCGGCGCGGGCAGGGAAGGTGTAGCGGGTCCAGCCTTCGCATTCGATGATTTCGTCATCTATTTGCGTGCGGTCGTCTTCATTCACCCGCTGAACGCGAATCGGCTCTTTTTCGTCTGCGCCCATTTTATGGTTCACCACCACGTCGAGCAGAACCGCAATTTCGTTCTTTTGCAGCGCGTCGATGGCCGCCAGCAGCTGCGCCTTGTCGCCATATTTGGTGGCGATCGATCCTTTTTGCTCGAACTCGCCGAGATCAAATAAATCGTAACAGTCATAACCGACGGAATAGCCGCCCGATGCGCCTTTATACGCCGGGGGAAGCCAGACCATGTTTATCCCGATATCGTTAAGGCCGTCCGCGCGCGCTGCGACTTCCTGCCAGAGTTTGCCGCCGTCGGGGTAATACCAGTGGAAGAACTGCAAAAGGGTAGGATTTTTCATCTTCCGTGCTCCAGAAATCAAAAGACAACTTCTGGAGTATGGAAGATATTTTTAAACGTGGCGGGAATTATTGTGGCGCGCTGGGGGCGTCCGGCACCAGAAGCATGCCGGAAAGGCGACCGTAAGCATTGTTGAGGGACTGCTGTCGCGTGCTCTGGCCGATCAGACCGCTCAGCTCATCGAGTCTTTTTTGCAGCAATACCTTGAGGTGCTGTTCGTTATCCAGCGTTTGTTTAATGTATCCGGCAACAATATCCTGAATACTGCGCGTAATGTCCGGTGGAGTTTGCGTTTCAACGACCGTTTCAATACTTTGCAGATAGCTGACTTCCTGTTCCAGTAAAAGGTCCCATTCACCTCGCTGCGCAAGTTCGAGCAGCGACTGGCTTAGCAGCGCAATGCGTTGCCAACGGTTGATAAACTCCACGGCTGAGGTCATTAACGAGACTCCTGGGATGATGCTTTCGGTGAAATCTGTTTCCAGGCATCCGCGATGTTGCCGAGTAACCCTTCCACTTCTTCGATGGCCTGACTGTCATTGCGCAGATTAGCGAGCAGTAAGCGGCGGATCATATAGTCATAGAGATCGGAAAGATTGGCGGCGATGTCACCACCATTCTCCAGGTCCAGACCAGCCTTCAGCCCGTTATCGATGATATTGATGGCTTTGCTTACGGCTTCTCCTTTCGCGACAATTTCACCCTGTTGCATAAACAAACGCGCGCGAACTAAAGCGCTATTAGCACCCTCAAACAACATCTCAATTAACTGGTGCGGGCTGGCGCTCATCACAGCGCTTTCTACTCCAACCTGCGCGTACGCTTTAGTACCGCTCGCGGTATACATATTTACCTCGTGTTATCAGGAATTACTCATCGCCGTAAATTGCTGGCTCAGATAAGTACTGGTGTTATTCAATTTGCTCATCATGGTATCGAGCTGGGTAAACTGAGCTTTGTAGCGTGCTATGGTTTCATCAATACTGTTGCTGACAGAAAGATATTGTTTGGTCAGGCTCTTTAGCGTGGCGTTAATATTGTCCTGGGCATTATCAATGATGCCGTCGTCGGCCAGATATCCTTTAACTTCAGTGGCGATTTTTGTAGTGATACCTGTTTCTTTGCCATCTCCGACTAACAGTTCGCGAACTGATGCAGTGTTATCTTTTAGCGATTTCGCTAATTTATCCTCATCAAGTTTGAGTTTTCCGGTTGTACCGTCCTGTGTAATGCCAATTTCAGCCATTGTCTTGAAGGTGGAATTGCTGCCACTGTTCGCAAACTGAGCGCGAATACCTGTCTGGATAGTACGTAATACGCTGTCGCCAAGAAGAGCGCCATTTTTGTCGCTTGAGGCTTCGCCCGGTTCGACTTCATTGTATTTTGTCAGGGTGCTGAAGGTATCCACCAGTGAGTTGTATGCCTCTACCCAGCTTTTGATCGCTTCAGTCGCTTTAGAATCATCTTTTGTGACGGTCACGGTAGCGTCAGTGACTTTTTTGGTCAGATTAAGTGTCAGGCCTTGCGGAGCATCGGTTACAGTATTGCTTTGACGGACAATATCAATACCGTTAACGGTAAGCTCCGCATTTTCCGCTTTGACCAATTCCTTCATGTTACCTGTGCCGGTCGTGCTGTCATAGGCAAGAAGATCATTCAGTTTGGTATCACCCTCGACAGAGATCTTCATTGTGTTGTCTGTGCCGCTTGCCGCTGTTAACACCAACTGATATTTGTCTTCAGAGACTTTAACGATACTGGCCGAAATCCCGCTGTCAGCGTCATTAATCGCATCGCGAACCGCTTCCATAGAGGTATCGCCTTTATCAAGCTTAATTTCCAGCGGTTCTTTACGTCCCGGTTGTTCAATTTTAATGGTGCGGGAAGTGACAGTGGTATCGCCTAGCTGTTCTTTCGTGGTCGCGAAAGTCGCATTGGTGGCAAGAGATTGCGCGGCGGCAAGATTCTTAACGGTAATTTTGTAAGTCCCAGGTGCAGCACCTGCCGTCGTACTGACTTTGAGATCCTCGGTGGTGCTTGAAGCCGTGGTTGCTTTAAATAAATCAGCTTTATTCAGGGCGGTATTCGCAGTCTGAAATTTTTCTAATGCGCTTTTCAGGGTGCCATAGGCCGTTAATTTCGCAGTGTTTGCGCTCTGCTGGGTAGTAATAGGGGTTAAACGTCCTTTTTCGGAGGTAGTCAGGTTAGCCAGCAGCGTGTCCAGCGGTAAGTTTGAACCGACACCCAGTGATGAAATTGAAGCCATGCCTTCTTCCTTATGATTGCAAACAGTAGATAAGCGCGTTATCGGCAATCCGGAGGCAAAGTTTAATGATAATTTCGATAAAATAATGCGCAGATTAATGGCTATTAAAGCGGGTATTTCGTGCGCTAAGAAAAAAGCAGCCTGCAACTAAAAATTTTCTAAAGTTCGAAATTCAGGTGCCGATACAAGGGTTACGGTGAGAAACCGTGGGCAACAGCCCAATAACATCAAGTTGTAATTGATAAGGAAAAGATCATGGCACAAGTCATTAATACAAACAGCCTGTCGCTGTTGACCCAGAACAACCTGAACAAATCTCAGTCCGCACTGGGCACGGCTATTGAACGTCTGTCTTCCGGCCTGCGTATCAACAGCGCGAAAGACGATGCTGCGGGTCAGGCAATTGCTAACCGCTTTACATCCAACATCAAAGGCCTGACTCAGGCTTCCCGTAACGCCAACGATGGTATCTCCATTGCGCAGACCACTGAAGGCGCGCTGAACGAAATCAACAACAACCTGCAGCGTGTGCGTGAACTGGCTGTTCAGTCCGCGAACAGCACTAACTCTCAATCTGACCTTGACTCAATCCAGGCTGAAATCACTCAGCGTCTGAACGAAATCGACCGTGTTTCAGGTCAAACTCAGTTCAACGGCGTGAAAGTTTTGGCACAGGATAACACACTGACCATCCAGGTTGGCGCAAACGACGGCGAAACCATTGATATCGATCTGAAACAGATCAACTCTCAGACTTTGGGTCTGGATACACTGAATGTGCAGAAAGCGTATGATGTTTCAGCGACGGATGTAACTACCTCTACCTATTCTGATGGTACGCAGAATCTTACTGCGCCAGATGCAGCGGCTATTAAAGCTGCGCTGGGTACCCCAACGGTTGCGGGTGACACATTAGCTGCAACAGTATCCTTCAAAGAGGGTAAATATTACGCTACCGTCTCCGGTTATACTGATGCTGGTGATACAGCCAAGAATGGTAAGTATGAAGTCAACGTTGATAGCGCAACAGGTAATGTTACCTTCGGCGCGGCTCCGACCAAATCTAGCGTTACCGGTGATACTGCTGTAACAAAAGTACAGGTTAATACTGATACTCCTGTCACGGTGAGTGCAGATGCCAAGAAAGCCCTTGAAGACGGTGGCGTTTCTAATGCGGATGCAACTGCGGCTAAACTGGTGAAAATGACGTTTACTGATAAAAACGGTAAAGCCATTGATGGTGGTTATGCACTGGAAGCTGGCGGTAAATACTATGCTGCAAATTACGACGAAGGTACGGGCAAAGTTACTGCGAAAGTAACTTCTTACACCGATTCTACTGGTGCAGCTAAGACTGCTGCTAACCAGCTTGGGGGTGTTGACGGAAGAACTGAAGTGGTTTCTATCGGCGGCAAAACTTATAATGCGACCAAAGCGGCTGGCCACGACTTTAAAGCGCAGCCTGAACTTGCTGAAGCTGCTGCTAAAACCACTGAAAATCCGCTGTCCAAAATCGACGCCGCTCTGGCGCAGGTTGATGCGCTGCGTTCGGATCTGGGTGCAGTACAGAACCGTTTCAACTCTGCCATTACCAACCTGGGCAATACCGTAAATAACCTGTCCGAAGCACGTAGCCGTATCGAAGACTCTGACTACGCGACCGAAGTGTCCAACATGTCTCGCGCGCAGATTCTGCAGCAGGCGGGCACTTCTGTTCTGGCACAGGCTAACCAGGTTCCGCAAAACGTACTGTCTTTACTGCGTTAATCAAGCGATTAACTTAGTAAAAGGTCATACACAATTAAGGCAGCGAAAGCTGCCTTTTTTAATTCTGGAGCCTGTGCAATGAAAGAGATCACCGTCACTGAACCCTACTTTGTCACCACTTTTTCCTGCAGCGGGTCCGCTTGTCGAGATCACTGCTGTAAGGGGTGGAAAATTACGCTGGATAAGGCGACGGCCAAGAAATATGTATCCAGTAAAAACGAGACTATTCGTAAGATCGCGAAAGAAAATATTATTCTGCTCAAAAAGGATGTGAATCACTGGGGCGAGATAAAACTGCCATCAGCATTGGGTAATTGTCCTTATCTGGATGAGGAGCGTTTATGTCTGGTGCAAAAGACACTGGGTCCAAAAGCATTGAGTCGGACCTGCTCGGTGTTTCCCCGCGCCCAGCACATCTTTAAACATGAAGTCAGACATTCTCTCAGTCTTGCTTGCCCGGAAGTGACTGCCAGAATCCTCACCGATCCAGAAGCGATGGTAATTAATGACAAGAGAATGATTCAGCCACAACTTAATACAGCCCCAGAATTTCACCCTGAGCAGAAACTGCTGAATCTGTTTTGCTTAAGTATTGTCAATCATGCGGAGAGTCGACCCGAAGCTGCCTTGTATGCGCTGGTCAAATTTAACTTGATCACGCAGAAATTTTCCCGGATTGATGACTATGCTCTTTCGGAACTTGAACAGGTTTATAATACGTTGATTTCACAGCTACAGAACGGTGAGTTAGCAAAGGAGCTACAGGGGATGAATTCTGATAGAAACATTAAAGTTTCACTGGTTTTGCAAATGCAGAATTACTTCCGTTCCCTGGCTCCCAGCCGTGGTAGCGTCATTCTCGAACAGTATATTGAATGCCTGCTTCGGGTCCTTACGATGGAAGCAGGGACGGAGTTGGGTCAAAAAGTCAGTGAAACGGAAAGTTTACTGGACAATGCGCTAAAACAGGACGAAAAATACGGCGCTTATGCTTTACGAAATTTTATTATGTATAAAATTTGGGAACATAATTTCCCGAATCAGGCAGGTACTGAGCCTTTACGTGCACTGTATATGATTGTTGCGGAATACGTTTTCATCAAATTACTCATTGCGGCCAGCGTGAGTGAGCGTGGGCGACTTGAATGGGATGACGTGATAAATATCGTTTATAGTTTCCATTCCCGCAGCCAGCACAACCTTGAAGTCGCCAGTAATTTTTATCAGCATATTGAGGCGGTACGTGCGGGTGACGATCTGTCAATGATTCATCTTTTAGCCTAACATGAACGGGGTGCACTTTTGTGCACCCCTTCCTCTAACACTTTGATCTAAAGCTTCTTTTTTTCTGCTATAAATTATCTTTGGCTACATAAGTAAAATAACCCTTCTTTTATAGCCTTATTCTCCCGATAGAACGCCCTGCAGAAACGGATAATCATGCCGATAACTCATTTAACGCAGGGCTGTTTATCGTGAATTCACTGTATACCGCTGAAGGTGTAATGGATAAACACTCGCTGTGGCAGCGTTATGTACCGCTGGTGCGTCACGAAGCGTTGCGCCTGCAGGTGCGTTTGCCCGCGAGCGTGGAACTGGACGATCTGCTACAGGCGGGCGGCATCGGGTTATTGAATGCAGTTGACCGATATGACGCTCTGCAAGGAACGGCATTTACCACTTACGCAGTGCAGCGTATTCGTGGCGCAATGCTGGATGAACTACGCAGCCGTGACTGGGTGCCGCGTAGCGTCCGGCGTAACGCCCGCGAAGTGGCGCAGGCGATGGGGCAACTGGAGCAGGAATTAGGACGCAACGCGACGGAAACGGAAGTGGCGGAGCGTCTGGGGATCCCTGTCGAAGAATACCGTCAGATGTTGCTTGATACCAATAATAGCCAGCTTTTCTCGTACGACGAATGGCGGGAAGAACATGGCGACAGTATTGAGCTGGTGACTGAAGAGCATCAGCAGGAAAACCCGTTACAGCAGCTCCTCGAGAGCAATTTGCGCCAGCGCGTGATGGATGCCATTGAAGCCCTTCCGGAGCGTGAACAACTGGTGCTGACACTCTATTACCAGGAAGAGCTGAATCTCAAAGAGATTGGCGCGGTTCTGGAAGTCGGGGAGTCGCGGGTGAGCCAGTTGCACAGTCAGGCTATCAAACGGTTACGCACTAAGCTGGGTAAGTTATAGGAGGCGACCATACTGCCTCTGCAAAATGCCGCACAACCTACTGACTACCAGGAGTTCTCATGACGGTGCAGCAATCTAAAAGACGGCCATTAAGCCGCTACCTCAAAGACTTTAAACACAGCCAGACGCATTGCGCCCATTGCCACAAATTACTCGACCGCATCACGCTGGTGCGTAAAGGGCAGATCGTCAATAAAATCGCCATATCCCGACTGGACACGCTGATGGACGAGGCTGCCTGGGAGCAAGAGCGGAAAGAGTGGGTCGCGCTGTGCCGCTTCTGCGGCGATCTGCACTGCAAAGCGCAGAGCGACTTCTTTGACATCATCGGTTTTAAGCAGTTTTTATTTGAACAAACTGAGATGAGCCACGGCACTGTGCGCGAATACGTTGTTCGCTTGCGCCGCCTCGGCAATCACCTTAGCGAGCAGAAGATTTCTCATGATCTGCTGCAGGATGGTTTTCTTGATGAAAATCTGGCGCCGTGGCTGCCGGAAACCAGTACCAACAACTACCGCATTGCGCTGCGCAAGTATGAACAGTACAAAGCGCAGGTCCACCCCGGGCAGATGCAGAAATCCTCCTTCAGAGCGACTTCTGATATATATTAAAAATGAATAAGATGTAGCAGAGTGGATTATGGCGTGACGCGTAATCGCTCTACACTACGGTCATTCATAATAACATTCGGGGTAAATATGAAATTAGCACTTCTGGGTCGTCAGGCGCTGATGGGCGTGATGGCTGTTGCACTGGTCGCTGGGATGAGCGCAAAAACGTTTGCGGATGAAGGACTGCTTAAGAAGGTCAAAGATCGCGGAACCCTGCTGGTGGGGCTGGAAGGCACTTATCCGCCGTTCAGCTATCAGGGTGACGACGGTAAATTAACCGGCTTTGAAGTGGAATTTGCCGAAGAGCTGGCGAAACATCTTGGGGTGAAAGCCTCACTGAAACCGACCAAATGGGACGGGATGCTGGCCTCTCTGGATTCAAAACGCATTGACGTGGTGATCAATCAGGTGACCATCTCTGACGAGCGTAAGAAGAAATACGATTTCTCTACCCCGTATACGGTGTCCGGTATTCAGGCGCTGGTGAAAAAGGGCAATGAAGGGGCGATCAAGACCGCGGCCGATCTGAAAGATAAGAAAGTCGGCGTCGGCCTGGGCACCAACTACGAAGAGTGGCTGCGTCAGAACGTTCAGGGCGTGGACATCCGCACCTACGATGACGATCCGACCAAATACCAGGATCTGCGCGTAGGGCGTATTGATGCGATCCTCGTCGACCGTCTGGCCGCGCTGGATCTGGTGAAGAAAACCAAAGACTCGCTGGCGGTGACTGGCGAAGCGTTCTCCCGTCAGGAAGCGGGCGTTGCGGTACGTAAAGGCAACGAAGATCTGCTGAAAGCGGTAGACGCTGCTATCGCTGAGATGCAAAAAGACGGTACGCTGAAGGCGCTTTCTGAGAAGTGGTTTGGCGCTGACGTGACGAAATAATCAGCTAAATAGCAAAAAAAGGCGCTTTAATCAGCGCCTTTTTTATTTCATCCGCCTGAACGTGCATAATAAAAAGAACATCACAACAACAAAAAACGGAGGCTTTATGCCACTGCACAACCTGACGCGCTTCCCACGCCTGGAATTTATCGGCGCGCCCACGCCGCTCGAATACCTCCCACGTTTATCTGATCATCTTGGACGCGACATTTTTATAAAGCGGGACGACGTCACGCCAATGGCGATGGGCGGCAATAAGCTGCGTAAACTGGAGTTTCTTGCCGCTGACGCGCTGCGCGAAGGGGCGGATACGCTAATTACCGCTGGCGCTATTCAGTCCAACCATGTGCGTCAGACGGCGGCGGTGGCGGCGAAGCTCGGTCTGCATTGCGTCGCGCTGCTGGAGAACCCGATCGGCACCACGGCGGAAAACTATCTGAGCAACGGCAACCGGCTACTGCTGGATCTGTTCAACGTGCAAATCGAAATGTGCGACGCGTTAACCGATCCGGACGCCCAGCTACAGGAATTCGCCACCCGGCTTGAAGCGCAGGGCTTCCGGCCTTACGTTATCCCGGTGGGCGGTTCAAACGCCCTCGGCGCGTTAGGTTACGTTGAAAGCGCGCTGGAGATCGCCCAGCAATGTGAAGGGGCGGTACGGCTCTCTTCGGTGGTGGTGGCTTCCGGCAGCGCTGGCACTCATGCCGGTCTGGCGGTGGGCCTTGAACAACTGATGCCAGAAGTGGAGCTGATTGGCGTCACGGTATCGCGTAGCGTCGCCGAACAAAAACCAAAGGTGGCGGCGCTGCAGCAGACCCTTGCCAAAACCCTGGAACTGACCGCGTCGGCAGACATTGCGCTGTGGGATGACTATTTTGCGCCCGGTTATGGCATGCCGAATGAAGAGGGGATGGAAGCGGTAAAACTGCTGGCGCGCCTGGAAGGCATTCTTCTCGATCCGGTGTATACCGGGAAAGCGATGGCCGGGCTAATCGACGGCATCAGCCAGAAGCGTTTTAAAGACGAAGGTCCCGTTCTCTTTATTCATACCGGCGGTGCGCCTGCGCTCTTTGCCTACCATCCCCACGTGTAATATCGGATAAGCTCATGCAAGAAAGTATCCAACTGGTTATTGATTCCCTGCCGTATCTGCTTAAAGGCGCGGTGTTCACGCTGCAGTTAAGCATCGGCGGGATGTTTTTCGGCCTGCTGCTGGGATTTATCCTTGCGCTGATGCGCCTGTCGCCGCTGCTGCCGCTTCGCTGGCTGGCGCGGTTTTATATCTCCATTTTTCGCGGTACGCCGCTTATCGCCCAACTGTTTATGATCTACTACGGCCTGCCGCAGTTCGGTATTGAACTGGATCCGATCCCGGCGGCGATGATCGGTCTGTCGCTTAATACCGCCGCCTATGCCGCGGAAACCCTGCGGGCGGCGATCTCGTCCATTGACAAAGGGCAGTGGGAAGCGGCGGCCAGTATTGGCATGACGCCGTGGCAAACGATGCGCCGGGCGATTCTGCCGCAGGCTTCGCGGGTGGCGCTGCCGCCGCTCAGCAACAGCTTTATCAGTCTGGTGAAAGACACCTCGCTGGCGGCGACCATTCAGGTGCCGGAGCTGTTCCGTCAGGCGCAACTGATCACCTCGCGCACGCTGGAAGTGTTCACCATGTATCTGGCGGCCTCGCTGATCTACTGGGTGATGGCGACCGTGCTGTCAACGTTACAGAACTACTTTGAAAATCAACTCAACCGCCAGGAGAGAGAGCCGAAATGAGCGCGATCGAAGTGAAAAACCTGGTCAAAAAGTTTCATGGTCAGACCGTCCTGCACGGTATCGATCTGGAGGTTAAACCCGGCGAAGTGGTCGCCATCATCGGCCCCAGCGGGTCGGGTAAAACCACGCTGTTGCGCAGTATAAACCTGCTTGAACAGCCGGAGGCCGGGACAATCAAAGTGGGCGAGATCACCATTGATACCGCACGCTCGCTGAATCAGCAAAAATCGCTGATTCGCCAGCTACGACAGCATGTCGGCTTCGTGTTTCAGAATTTCAATTTGTTCCCTCACCGGACGGTGCTGGAAAACATTATTGAAGGGCCGGTTATTGTAAAAGGGGAACCTAAAGACGCCGCAACGGCGCTGGCGCGGGAACTGCTGGCGAAGGTGGGCCTCGCTGGCAAAGAGACCAGCTATCCGCGACGTCTCTCCGGCGGTCAGCAGCAGCGTGTGGCCATTGCCCGGGCGCTGGCGATGCGCCCGGAGGTGATCCTGTTTGATGAACCGACCTCGGCGCTCGATCCCGAACTGGTGGGTGAGGTGCTTAACACCATTCGCCAGCTGGCGCAGGAAAAACGCACAATGGTCATCGTCACCCATGAAATGAGTTTTGCCCGCGACGTGGCGGACCGGGCGATATTTATGGATCAAGGGCGAATAGTAGAGCAAGGGCCGGCGAAATCGTTATTCAGCGAACCGCAGCAGCCGAGAACGCGTCAGTTCCTTGAGAAGTTTCTCCTGCAATAATTCTCCCGCCAGGCACGCAATGATTCACGCCGATCGGCGCGTGCCATTTTGCATAATTATTTATGGTTATTGCATGACGGGATCCTTATTTCTTTCGCCCTGTTCTGAATAACACTTTACGGTTCAAGTAATTTGCGTTCTGACCGATATTTCATTAATGAAACATGTCATTATGTGTTAGCTTATTTCATACATTAATAATGATTATCAATCACAAGAGCCCAGCGACTGAGTATGCAGGATACCGATTTCTTTACCTGGCGGCGGACGATGCTGTTACGCTTCCAGGAAATGACCCGCGCAGAAGACGTTTACAACGAATTACAGCTTCAGACGCAACGCCTGGAATTTGATTATTATGCGCTGTGTGTCAGACATCCCGTTCCGTTTACCCGGCCCAAAATTACCCTTCATACCACTTACCCGGCGGCGTGGGTTTCGCACTATCAGTCCGAGAACTATTTCGCCATCGATCCGGTGCTTAAGGCGGAGAACTTCATCCAAGGGCATCTGCCGTGGAATGACGCCTTATTCAGTCATGCCCAGACGATGTGGGACGCGGCGCGCGCGCATGGTCTGCGCAAAGGCGTCACACAGTGCTTAATGCTGCCCAACCGGGCGCTGGGTTTTCTCTCCGTTTCTCGTGCAAGCCTGCGCCATACGCCTTTCGACACCGATGAAGTGGAGCTTAAGCTACAACTGCTGGCGCGGGAAAGCCTGACGGCGCTGACTCGTCTGGAGGATGACATGGTGATGGCGCCGGAAATGCGCTTTAGCAAGCGGGAAAAAGAGATCCTGAAATGGACCGCAGAAGGCAAAACGTCGGCTGAAATCGCGATGATCTTGTCGATATCGGAGAATACCGTCAACTTTCACCAGAAGAATATGCAGAAGAAATTCAACGCCCCCAATAAAACGCAGATTGCCTGCTATGCCGCCGCGACGGGGCTCATCTGAAACGTTGAGCGTTCTGCGTGTCAGACGATAAACCGGCTGAAAGCTGTGCTCTCAGCCGGTTTTGCTTTACTGGCGGTAAGCTTGTTTAATCTGCTTAACCGTACTGGAAAATACGGCGGCCTGGGTTTCGTCTTCGACCAGCGCGATCTGTTTTTCCATCTTAAGAATCACACGGCCCGCATCGGCCTGGCCCATCGCCTGGAGCATCAGCGTTAACAGCGCCTTCAGGCAGGTGACTTCGGTAGCCAGTTCTTGATTATTTTCGGCAGTGGAAAAATCAGGCGTACTCATTTATTTTCCTCGTTATGTCTCAGTAAAAATGTGCGATGGTAAATGGTGAGGCCGCGGAGTATACCATAAGCCAGGCAAAAAATAGCAGCGGTTGTTTTTTGATCAAAAAAAAGCGGTTGGGGTTAAATTAAACCACAACCTCAGCCGCGTATATTTACGCGCATTATTGTTTATTAGGCGTATTTGACTCGTTAATTATTGTTACAAACTTGCTGTGTAATTAGCATCTTTTTGCGCCGTATCGTTTTCTGTCGCCATTCTGAAACGACTTTCCGAAATAAGACATGTAACAGATTGTTAGTACATGGAGTTTCCACTCCACGTACACACTAATTTCCAAAAACGAGAGCAAAATCGGTCGCGGAGCGTTTTTTACGTTTCAAAGTTGAGATAAAACCCGCTAATATAGGGATGTTTTATTATCAGTAGCGTTATCCCTATTCTGGAGAAATTCCTTTGATCAACGTTCTTCTTGTTGATGACCACGAACTGGTGCGCGCAGGGATACGACGCATTCTTGAAGATATTAAGGGTATAAAAGTCGTCGGTGAGGCGAACTGCGGTGAGGATGCCGTCAAATGGTGCCGCACAAACACCGTCGACGTCGTGTTGATGGACATGAACATGCCCGGTATTGGCGGTCTGGAAGCCACGCGTAAAATTGCGCGTTCAACGGCTGATATAAAAGTCATCATGTTAACCGTCCATACGGAAAACCCGTTACCTGCGAAAGTGATGCAGGCGGGAGCCGCTGGCTATCTCAGCAAAGGCGCGGCGCCGCAGGAAGTGGTTAATGCAATTCGTTCGGTGTACACCGGTCAACGCTACATTGCTTCAGACATTGCCCAGCAGATGGCGTTGAGTCAGATTGAGCCGGAAAAAACGGAAACGCCCTTTGCCAGTTTGTCTGAACGGGAATTGCAGATTATGCTGATGATCACCAAAGGTCAGAAGGTTAATGAGATTTCAGAGCAACTGAATCTCAGTCCTAAAACGGTGAACAGCTATCGCTATCGTATGTTCAGTAAATTAAACATTCATGGTGATGTCGAGCTGACTCACCTGGCAATTCGCCATGGCCTGTGTAATGCGGAGACGTTAACAAGCCAGTGAGTGTTCAGTTTGATTCAAAAGCATTTTTAAAAACCGTCACCAGCCAGCCCGGCGTGTACCGGATGTATGATGCCGGTGGTACGGTAATTTATGTGGGAAAAGCGAAAGACCTGAAAAAACGGCTTTCCAGCTATTTCCGCAGCAATCTGGCGTCGCGTAAAACGGAAGCGCTGGTGGCGCTCATCCAGCAAATAGACGTGACGGTGACCCACACCGAAACGGAAGCGCTGCTGCTTGAGCACAACTACATCAAGCTTTATCAGCCGCGTTACAACGTACTGCTGCGCGACGACAAATCCTATCCCTTTATTTTCCTCAGCGGCGACACGCATCCCCGACTGGCGATGCACCGTGGCGCCAAACACGCCAAAGGCGAGTATTTTGGACCTTTCCCGAATGGCTATGCGGTACGTGAAACGCTGGCGCTGCTGCAGAAAATCTTTCCGATTCGTCAGTGTGAAAACAGCGTATACCGCAACCGTTCGCGTCCCTGTCTGCAGTATCAGATTGGTCGCTGCCTCGGCCCCTGCGTCGAAGGGCTGGTGAGTGAAGAAGAATATGCGCAGCAGGTGGAGTACGTGCGCCTGTTTTTATCCGGCAAAGACGATCAGGTGCTGACGCAATTGATCGCGCGGATGGAAAAAGCCAGCGAGAATCTTGCCTTTGAAGAAGCCGCGCGCATTCGCGATCAGATCCAGGCCGTGCGCCGCGTGACGGAAAAACAGTTCGTCTCGAATACCGGGGACGATCTTGATGTCATCGGCGTGGCGTTCGACGCCGGTATGGCTTGTGTGCATGTGCTTTTCATCCGGCAAGGAAAGGTGCTGGGTAGCCGCAGTTATTTCCCGAAAGTCCCTGGCGGTACGGAACTGGGCGAAGTCGTGGAAACCTTCGTCGGCCAGTTCTATTTACAGGGTAGCCAGATGCGTACCTTGCCGGGCGAGATCCTGCTTGATTTTAACCTTAGCGATAAAACGCTGTTGGCCGACTCGCTATCTGAACTGGCGGGGCGTCGTATTCATGTACAGACGCGCCCCCGAGGCGATCGCGCGCGCTACCTCAAGCTGGCGCGCACAAATGCCGGGACCGCGTTGACCACCCGGTTGTCTCAGCAGTCGACCATTAACCAGCGTCTGACCGCGCTGGCGACGGTGCTGAACCTTCCAGCCATCAAGCGCATGGAGTGTTTCGACATCAGCCATACGATGGGCGAGCAGACGGTGGCCTCCTGCGTGGTGTTCGATGCCAACGGGCCGCTGCGCGCGGAGTATCGCCGTTACAACATTACCGGTATCACGCCGGGTGATGATTATGCGGCGATGAATCAGGTGTTACGCCGCCGCTACGGGAAGGCTATCGAAGAGAGTAAGATTCCGGACGTGATCCTGATCGATGGCGGCAAAGGACAACTGGGCCAGGCGAAAGCGGTTTTTGCCGGGCTGGACGTGACCTGGGATAAACATCACCCGCTGCTGCTGGGCGTGGCGAAAGGCGCTGACCGTAAAGCCGGACTGGAAACCCTGTTCTTTGAGCCGGAAGGCGAGGGCTTTAGCCTGCCGCCGGACTCGCCAGCGCTGCATGTGATCCAGCACATTCGCGACGAATCGCACGATCATGCCATCGGCGGACACCGTAAAAAACGGGCGAAGGTGAAAAATACCAGCACGCTGGAGACGATTGAAGGCGTGGGGCCCAAACGTCGCCAGGTTTTGTTGAAATATATGGGCGGTTTGCAAGGATTACGTAATGCCAGCGTAGAAGAAATTGCAAAAGTGCCGGGTATTTCGCAAGGTCTGGCAGAAAAGATCTTCTGGTCGTTGAAACATTGAGGTCTCTGTAGCAACATAGGGGTAATTTCTCTGACAACAGATAGTTACCCGTCACTATGCAATTTAATATCCCAACGTTGCTAACGCTGTTCCGTGTCATCCTCATTCCATTCTTTGTCGTGGTGTTTTATCTGCCGTTTAGCTGGTCGCCCTTCGTGGCGGCGCTGATCTTTGTGGTGGCTGCCGTCACCGACTGGTTTGACGGCTTCCTGGCGCGCCGCTGGAACCAGAGCACCCGGTTTGGCGCTTTTCTCGACCCGGTGGCGGATAAAGTGCTGGTTGCCATCGCGATGGTGCTGGTGACCGAACACTATCACAGCTGGTGGGTGACGCTGCCTGCGGCAATCATGATCGCGCGCGAAATTATTATTTCTGCGCTGCGTGAATGGATGGCGGAACTGGGTAAACGCAGTAGCGTGGCGGTTTCATGGATTGGTAAAGTTAAAACCACCTCGCAAATGGCGGCCCTGGCGTGGCTGCTGTGGCGACCCAATATTTGGGTCGAGTATGCGGGTATTGCGCTGTTTTTCGTCGCGGCAGTCCTGACGTTGTGGTCAATGTTCCAGTATCTGAACGCTGCGCGCGGGGATTTGCTTGATCAGTGATCGTTTCGCCGCAAATTTCAGCAAACGAGCGGAAGTGGCGAAAAATATCGTTGACTCATTGCGTCAGGTAAGTAGAATGCAACGCATCGAACGGCAGCACGGTTTGCCAGACGATAGCAAAATCAAGTGATTAACAACGAACTTGATTATGCGGGAATAGCTCAGTTGGTAGAGCACGACCTTGCCAAGGTCGGGGTCGCGAGTTCGAGTCTCGTTTCCCGCTCCAGATTAACGGCACCGGCGATAGCGGGTGCGGGTCGAAAGACAAAGAATTAAGGCGCGTTAGCAAAGCGGTTATGTAGCGGATTGCAAATCCGTCTAGTCCGGTTCGACTCCGGAACGCGCCTCCACTTTTTCCCGAGCCCGGATGGTGGAATCGGTAGACACAAGGGATTTAAAATCCCTCGGCGTTCGCGCTGTGCGGGTTCAAGTCCCGCTCCGGGTACCATGGGAACAGAAGAATAATCAAAGCAATAAGCAGTGTCGTGAAACCGCCCTTCAGGCGGTTTTTTTATTTCTACGGCATGGCTGACACGTGCTGAACATTTCCTCCTGCGTAGAAATAACGTCTCATAGTGTATTCCGCCTGATTATGACGGAACACAAGATTACGGCAACATTATCCTTTTCGTTTCAGTAAACCGTATGGACAGATAGCAATCACGCACAGATGAGCTAAATGACAATATTTAGGATGATTTTCATCATTGCCTGGGCATAAGCTATTTGTTTTCATCGCATTCCATAATTCTTTATTGTAGCGTGTCACATTATAGACGGTAATGGGATAGGGTTTGTGGTCTATTAATACACCGTCCTGAAACGGCTCAATAATGCTGCCGCTGGATAAAAATATATCTGCCTGATACCAGATCGTTAATTTTAAATTTTTCAGACTACAAATGCATGAGAAACACATACCCGTTGTCGGGCTGACAACGGTGTCAATGACAGTCCATTCCATACTCACCTTCACGTCAATATTAAATACATTTTTTAAGGCCAGATTTAGCCTAGTAGAAAATGCAAGTGACGCATAACTTATTGAAAATGATCAACTTTTTAATTAACCTACTGAAGGTGTTGTTTTTTAATAAATTATTAAGTTTGTATGATGTTTTTATTTACATTATATTACATTTTAGTCTTATAGATGCATTGCTATTATTGATCGTGGGCAATTGTTATACATTTCAATTATTAAAAAATGCTAATGCATACTGCCTGACTGCAATGCTTACGGATTATTCTTCACTCCCGCGCGGAACGTGACAGATTAAGCCAGTAAATTGTGTCAGAAGCGTTTTCTTTTCTTGCGCGCGCAGGGTGTATCCGCCGCTCCTTTCAACCTGTAAGATAGCCACAGTTAAGCATTCAACGAGGACAAGCATGATGAAAACGGGACCGTTAAACGAAAGCGAACTGGAGTGGCTGGACGATGTATTGACCCAATACAACACCGATCATGCCATACTGGACGTCGCAGAGCTGGATGGGCTGATCACCGCTGTTCTCAGTTCGCCGCGCGAAATTGAGCCAGATGAGTGGCTGGTTGCCGTGTGGGGCGGTGCGCAATATGTGCCGCGCTGGTCTTCAGAAAAAGAGATGACGCGTTTTATGAATCTCGCTTTCCAGCACATGGCGGATACCGCTGACCGACTCAATGCGTTTCCAGAGCAGTTCGAGCCGCTGTTTGGCCTGCGGGAAGTCGATGGCCATGAGCTCACCATCGTAGAAGAATGGTGCTTCGGTTATATGCGGGGCGTGGCGCTGTCTGACTGGTCAGCGTTGCCTGACACGCTGAAACCGGCCCTGGATGCCATTGCGCTTCACGGTACGGAAGAGAATTTCAGCAAAGTCGAGAAACTTAGCCCGGAAGCGTTTGAGGAGAGTGTCGATGCCATTCGCCTTGCGGCGCTGGATCTCCATGCTTACTGGATGGCGCATCCGCAGGAAACGCCGGTGCAGGTGCCGGTGAAAGCAGAGGTGAAACCAGGACGTAACGATCCGTGTCCGTGCGGCAGCGGCAAAAAATATAAGCAGTGCTGCCTGCATTAAAATTTACGGCCTGGCGACGTTTCGCCCGTCAGGCCGTTTGTCGTCTCTCTGACCGACCTATCCCACCTCAGGCAACAGCCCGGCGGCAATACAGAACTGCACCCCGATGACGGCAATACCGCAGAGAAACACCAGGGCCAGCGCAGGACGCCCGCCCGACACGCGGTAGTCAGCTTGCGGATTTTGTTTTCTGCTCTGCCATGCGAGCAGCGAGGGCACGATCAGCGCCAGCACCGCCAGTGCGACGCCGGCATAGCCCAGCGCCATCACAAAACCACGCGGATAGAAGAGGGCGAATGCCAGCGGAGGCAGAAAGGTAATTGCCCCGGTTTGCAGTCGGCCTGACGCCGTATTGCGGCGCTGGAACAGATCCGCCAGATAATCAAACAACCCGAGGGCCACTCCGAGAAACGAGGTCGCCAGCGCCAGATCAGCAAACAGATGCACAGCCAGCTCAACGTGCGCCGAGGCCACCACTTCCCGCAGGGCCTGCAGCAAGCCGTTTAAACCCGCATGATCCGCCAGCAGCCCCATAAACGTTGTCGAGTCGATGCTGCCAAGCGTGGCCAGTTGCCAGAAAATGTAGGCCACCAACGGAATCGCGCTGCCGATAATAAATACCCACCGCAATTTACGAGTATTGCCGTTCATATAGCTGACAATGCTGGGAACGCTGCCGTGAAACCCGAAGGAGGTAAAGATCACCGGAATGGCGGAAAGGGCAAGGCCCTGTTCCAGCGGCAGGGTTAACAGGTTAACTTTGTGAATATGGGGCATCAGCAGCGCCAGCATGACGACCAGGAAAATGATTTTGGCGCTGAACAGAAAACGGTTAAACAGATCGACCAGCGAGGTGCCGACACATACCACGCCACCGGCAACAAAGGTGAACAGCAGGACACCCGCGGTGGGGGACATTTGTTTTCCGCTCCAGTCGCTGATACTGGCTGCCAGCAGTTCGCCAGCGCCGCTAATGTACGCTGCGGTGAGGGCATACATCAAAAACATCATACTGAAGCCTGTCGCCCACTGACCGTATCGGCCAAGATAACGCTTCGCCAGCGATCCGAGGCCGGTATCCGCCGGAACGTGTTGATAAACTTCCAGCAGCAACAGCGCGGTATAACACATTAAGGCCCACAGACCCATCAGCAGCGCAAAAGTCACGCCAAAACCAACGCCAGCGGCCGCCAGCGGCATGGCCAGCATCCCGGCGCCAATCGTGGTGCCGGCCACGATAAAAACACTTCCCAGAGTTCTATTTTTCACGCTTTACACTGCCCTGCAGATAAACAACGGTAAGATCTGCGGCGCAGGGTAAGGCAAAACGTTATTTTCGTCAAATCACCGTTACAATCAATGTAAACATAATTATACATCTATTCCCGCATTGAACCTGCGCTAGCGCAAGGCGAAGAACGCGCGTCCCGCTTAGGCTATCCGTTTTGATTCAGGAGGACATATGACATCCATTCATGGGCACGAAGTGTTGAATATGATGATAGAGTCGGGCGAACCGTATTCAACGGCAAGTCTGGAAGCGGCGATAAAAAATCGCTTCGGCGAGCAGGCGCGTTTTCATACCTGTTCCGCGTCGGATATGACCGCGGGGGAACTGGTGGCGTTTCTGGCGGCGAAAGGAAAATTTGTTGCCCAGGATGACGGTTTTTCCACTCATGAAAGTAAGATCTGCCGTCATTAACAAAACGGTGAGGATAACCTCACCGTCAGACATTAATTTGCGCTATCAAGAGTCGAAAGTTCTTTATCAATAAAATATAACCCTTCGCCGCTTTTGCCCGCCAGGGTTAATTTATCAATAACGGATTTAAACAGTTTTTCTTCTTCATGCTGTTCAGCGACGTACCATTGCAGGAAATTAAAGGTCGGATAATCCTGGCTGGTCATTGCGGCATGAGCCAGTTCATTTATTTTCTGCGTAATTAATTGTTCGTGCTCATACGTGGCGCGGAATAATTCGTCCAGCGATGCGTACTCCGCAAAAGGCGAGGAGACGGTATTAATGCGCGGCAGGCTGCCGGTATCGGTCAGATAGTCGAACAGGCGCTGCATATGGGTCATCTCTTCCTGCGCATGGCGACGCAGAAACGCGGCGGCGCCTTCAAAACTGTGGTAACTACACCAGGCGCTCATCTGCTGATAGAGCAGCGAAGAATATAACTCCAGATTCATTTGCTCATTGAGTTTATCGATCATTTCTGTTTTCAGCATGGTTACGCTCCACAAAGGTGAGAATTATTTTGATGTGGCGTCACTATAATTTGTTATTTAAATATTTGCAAAAGGTAAAATAATAAATTTAATTATTAAAAATACGAATGGGAATAAAACGCATTTACGCTATATGCCCGATATAATAGGGATAAAGGCCAGCGGTACCCTGGCCGTTATTTTAATAAGTAGGGGAACGCGTTTGTGACAAGGCGACACCCTGGCACTGGTATGAAAGGATAACCTGACTGTTAATACAGAGCGAACCTGCAAATACACGACAGGTTTTAACCGGCTGCCCGAAGCGTACGGCATTGGCATAGCCTGTCTGTTGACACGCTTTCGTCGCGGTGCCGTGGGCGATATACTCATCGGTTACCGCATTTTGTAACATGGCTTCACCGTAGCTCAGACGTACCACACCCGTGGTCGCGCTGACCTCGCTCACCTCAGCGTGCCTGTTTATCGTACATCCTGTCAGTGCCGTCAATGAAAGGGCAAGTAAAAGCGTCTTCATGGTTTCACTCTGATAGATCGGGGATAGGCTATCCTACTCTATGCCCGCGAATTTCAATGGCCGGAATAGCTTACAGATCCGCTATCACTAATTTCTACGGCCAGGGTTGCGCCTTTCGTTCTGCAAAAATGTGAAGCTTACTCTGTTTTTTAAAATCGTTTTTCACAAAATTTGAAAGTGCGTTTGGGAAGTAGTACTGTTCCTGAAACGTCATTGACTCATGGCGGGACAACCCGCACGCATTTCAGGAGAAGACAGAATGAAAATTGCACTCATGATGGAAAACAGCCAGGCCAGCAAAAACGCCATCATTCATAATGAGCTTAAAGCGGTTGCGGATGAAAAAGGCTTTCCAGTATTCAACGTTGGTATGAGCGATGAGAACGATCATCATCTGACCTACATCCATCTGGGTATCATGGCCAGCATTCTGCTGAATGCCAAAGCAGTTGACTTTGTCGTGACTGGCTGTGGTACTGGTCAGGGCGCGCTGATGTCGCTGAATATCCATCCGGGCGTGGTGTGCGGTTACTGCATCGATCCGGCTGACGCCTTCCTGTTTGCGCAGATCAACAACGGTAATGCGCTGTCTCTGCCGTTTGCTAAAGGATTTGGCTGGGGCGCAGAACTGAACGTACGCTTCATTTTCGAGAAAGCCTTTACCGGTCGTAACGGGGAAGGATACCCGCCGGAGCGTAAAGAGCCGCAGGTACGTAACGCAGGTATTCTGAACCAGGTGAAAGCGGCAGTTGTGAAAGACAACTACCTCGACACCTTGCGGGCGATCGACCCGGAACTGGTCAAAACCGCCGTGTCTGGCCCGCGCTTCCAGCAGTGCTTCTTTGAGAACTGCCAGAACAAAGAGATCGAAGCCTTTGTTCGCGAAATCCTGGGCTAATCACCGCGACGAAACCGGATGGCCCTGCGCCGTCCGGTAACTACCCTGATTTCTTTGCCGACACCGCACTTCCCGCATCGTTCGCCAGCCTCAACGTATCCACCATCCCCACCAGACAGATCGCCGCAATCGTCACAAACGCCAGGCGAAAGCTGATGCCGGGCGTCGCGCTTATTTCCAGCCATTCGCTGATGCTTGCGCCGATCCGGATCCCAATTGCGCCCAGCGAAATGCCCAACCCAACGGCCAACTGAGTGGCGGTACTGAATAGCGTATTGGCATAACTCATCTGTTCAGCAGGAACGTCCGCAAAGGCGAGGGTGCTGATGCCGGTGAACTGTACAGAACGGAATACGCCGCCAAGGTAAAGCACCAGTAATAGCAACCAGACGGGCGTGTCGGGCGTCAGGCACGCACAGGCGAGCAGCGCCAGCACATTGAGCGCGCCATTAATCAACAACAGCTTTTTAAAGCCAAGCCAGCGGATCAGCGGAGTGGTGGCGGGTTTGATCGTTAAATTACCGACAAAAACCGCCAGTACCAGCGAGCCCGCCTGAAAAGCATTCATGCCAAAACCAACCTGAAACATCAGCGGCAGCAAAAACGGAACGGCGCTAATCGAGGCGCGAAACAAAGAGCCACCGTACATCGTGACGCGAAACGTCGGCACCTGCATAGCGTCCAGACGAATCATCGGATGTGCGGCTTGCTGAAAATGACGCAGTGAATACGCCAGGGTGATCCCGCCCAGTAGCAGCAGCGTGAGGGGCAAGCCCGGCGCAAATTGCTGCGCGCCCATCAGTTCCATCGCGTAAACCAGACTGACCATCGCAATGGCGGTAGCCATAAAACCCGGCACATCGAAAGGACGGCGAACCTCCTCTTTTATGTCGGGGATAAAACGCAGCGCCAGCGTCATTGCCAGCAGCCCTGCCGGTACGTTAATAAAGAAAATCCATCGCCAACTGGCATAGCTGGTAATAAATCCACCCAGCGGCGGGCCGATGATGGGCGCCACCAGGGCGGGCCAGGTTAAGGTGGCGATGGCGGTAATGAGCTGATGCTTCGGCGTGGTGCGCAGTACGGCCAGACGTCCGACGGGCACCATCAGCGCGCCGCCGACGCCCTGAAAAATACGCATCGCCAGAAAGCCTTCCAGCGTGGTGGCAAGGCCGCAAAGCACTGAGGCCAGCGTAAAAATGGCCAGGGCAAGGGTAAACACTTTGCGCGCGCCAAAGCGGTCGGCTATCCAGCCGCTGGCGGGTATCAGTACCGCCAGGGTGATCAGATACGCGCTGATACCGATATTCAGATCCACGGCCTGAACACCGAAAGTACTGGCCATATCCGGCAGGGCAGTCGCGATCACCGTGCCGTCAATGAACTCCATAAAAAATGCGCCAGCAACAAGCAAAGCGGCAGGAGAGATGCCCCGTTTGCTTTCTGTGACCAAATCGTCTCGCATGTGGTCCTTGCCTTCAAAAAAATTTTAAATTTTTACTGGAACTGAACGTGATACAGGCCTTTGAAAAGTCAGCAATAAGGGCAAATTTGGAAAGAAAATGTTAATTTAATTATGTGATATGCATCACATAATGGTTGATTTTTGTGATGAATGTCATATTATACGCGCATAGGCAATAACACCTGCATAACAATACCTTTGGAGTCATGCCATGAAACTGCGTAAAATCCTCAAAAGCATGTTTGAAAATTATTGCAAAACATTCAAAGACGTACCGCCTGGCGCGATGTTCTGATAAAAAACCTGCTTCGGCAGGTTTTTTTATGCCCGCGAGCCGGGTACCCGTATGACTATCGTTTCTGCGACGTAATCGGTACTATGGCGGCCTTTCTTTTTTCAGGAGCCCAAGCAATGTCCCAACCGATGAATGCCGATCAGGAACTGGTATCTGATGTTGTCGCCTGCCAACTGGTGATCAAACAAATCCTTGATGTACTTGATGTGATCGCGCCCGTTGAAGTACGTGAAAAAATGTCCAGCCAGCTAAAGAATATCGATTTCACCACACATCCGGCGGCAGCCGACCCTATCACCCTGCGCGCCATTCAAAAGGCAATCGCGCTCATTGAGCTCAAATTCACGCCGCAGGGCGAAGCACATTAAAATAAACCGTTGTTTCAGAATTTAGAAATGTTTTTTGCGATGCCTCCTGTTTATGGGAGGCATCCGGGAACACGGACTTGCGGATTGGCCTGCGGGGAAGGGAACGGCAGGCCAGTGCGGGGAAATTAATGCTGCTGATAATTCACCACGTTAAGCACATGCTGGTCGGTCTGGGCTGGACATAGCCCTGCGCGTTTCGCGTTGCGCACTTCCTCAAAGATGGTCTGCAATAACAATCCGTCCTGCTGCTGTTCTTTCTCCAGATCGTGCAGGAAAGTGAGCGTCTGTGCGTCGTTCAACGCCTGCGCTTCATCGGCCAGACGCGACAGCGTACTGGCGCGCTGTTGGTACTCTTCAAGTGTTTTTTGAAACAATTCTTCCAGGGAATGCAAATCGCTGCCCGGCACGTCAACCGCCTTCACGATCGGGTTCGCGCCGGCGTTTTTCATAAAATTAAACATCCGCATCATATGGGTGACGTTACTTTGCGCCTGGGTGCGAAGAAATGTTGCCGTTCCCATCAAACTTTGCTCTGAGCACCATTCGCTCAAATGGAGATAAAAATTCGAGGCGTAAAACTCAAGGTTCATTTGGGTGTTGAGTTTGTGAGCCATGCCTGCTGCAGCCATAACAATATCCTTATTTACTGAAAGAGACGGTGTGCGGGATAAACGGCACACTTAACTGTTAGCAGAATAAAACCCCTTCTGCCGGTCCATGAGTGATCGTAGTATCAATTCAGTCGCTGATCGAAATAAGCATAGCGCCGAATGCAAATTAAGAAAATCCTTAATGTTGTATGTTTATAAATTTTTACAAGTTGCTGAAAGCAATGTCTGAATGCCAAAAATATTACCCCGCGTGATTAAAATGCATCCTATTGATTATCAATGGTTTTAATCTTTCATTTATTTTTGAAATGACGTTTCAGATCACAAAAGAGATCTCTCGGCCATGGTAGGATCGGATTATTGATAATTCTTTTTTACGTTGGCGCATTAATTTACGAATGACACTGTTTAGTCAGAAATTATCGGCTCGCCATTTTTGCGCCAGATCAGTTTCACTAAAAACTATTTTATTTTACCGAATGATAACGTCGTTATTTCGGTTCATTTGGCATCATTGGCATGAGGTTGTGGAAATGAAAAAAGTTTCTGTCCTGTTGGCGCCTGGCTTTGAAGAAGCGGAAGCGATTGTCACCATTGATATTTTACGCCGTCTACACATTGAGGTGGACACGCTGGCCTGCGCGGAATCGCGGGCGGTGGTAAGCTATCACGATGTTCCGATGGTGGCGGATCAAACCCTGGCAGAAAGTCTGGAAACACTCTATGACGCCGTGGTGCTGCCGGGTGGACCGCAGGGTAGCGTCAATCTGGCGGCCAGTCCCCAGGTTGTGGCGTTCATCGCTCGCCATGACGCGGCGGGTAAACTGATCTGCCCGATTTGTTCGGCGGCGGCGCGAGTGTTGGGCGGCAATGGGTTACTGAAAGGACGTCGCTACGTCTGTTCCGGCGATCTCTACGAGACAGTCACCGATGGCGTGTATGTCGACGCCCCGGTTGTGGAAGACGGAAATCTGCTGAGCGGAAAAGGGCTGGGACACATCTTTGACTTCGCGCTGGCGCTGTCGGCCCGTTTACTCGGCGATGACGCGCCGGTACGCGACCACGCCGACCATATTTATTATCGCTGGTAATTTTCGTGTCCCCAAATATGCCGTATTTGGGGACTAGGATTTGCTGGCTGGCGTTATGGATTAATTGGCTATCTTGTTTTTTATTTGTCAGACAATACTCCCCATTCTTATGTCATTTTCCGCTGAATTTATGTACGCAATTACTGTAATTCTGCGGTGTGATGCCGCTCTCCTATGGAGAATCAATTTCCCGCTACAACTATTCCAGAACCGGCATTTACCAGGCGAATAAATGGTAATGCCTTGTTTTACGTCTGAATTACAAAGAATCGTTCGATTATACCCTACATAAAATGACGCTAAAGCTGGAGTTAACCATGCACAAATTCACTAAAGCGCTGGCGGCCATCGGTCTGGCTGCCGTTATGTCACAATCCGCTATTGCTGAAACCATGAAGTTAGGTTTTCTGGTCAAACAACCCGAAGAGCCCTGGTTTCAGACAGAATGGAAATTTGCCGATAAGGCCGGGAAAGATCTGGGCTTTGAGGTAATAAAAATAGCGGTCCCGGACGGGGAAAAAACCCTGAATGCGATCGACAGTCTGGCGGCCAGCGGCGCGAAAGGGTTCGTCATTTGCACGCCTGACCCGAAACTCGGTTCGGCGATTGTCGCCAAGGCGCGCGGGTATGACATGAAAGTCATTGCCGTCGATGACCAGTTCGTTAATGCCAAAGGTAAACCCATGGACAGCGTCCCGCTGGTGATGATGGCGGCGACCAAAATCGGCGAGCGTCAGGGCCAGGAACTGTTTAAAGAGATGCAGAAACGCGGCTGGGACGTCAAAGAGACCGCGGTGATGGCGATTACCGCCAACGAGCTGGATACGGCGCGCCGTCGTACCTCCGGTTCCATGGAAGCGCTGAAAGCCGCCGGCTTCCCGGAAAAACAAATTTATCAGGTGCCCACCAAATCAAACGATATCCCGGGCGCGTTTGACGCCGCCAACTCGATGCTGGTGCAGCATCCGGAAGTCAAACACTGGTTGATCGTCGGCATGAACGATAACACGGTGCTCGGCGGCGTCCGGGCGACAGAAGGCCAGGGCTTTAAGGCGCCGGACGTTATCGGTATCGGCATTAACGGGGTTGATGCGGTAAGCGAGCTGTCGAAAGCGCAGGCCACCGGCTTTTACGGTTCGCTACTGCCAAGCCCGGACGTTCACGGCTATAAGTCCAGCGAAATGCTTTACAACTGGGTGACTAAAGATGCAGAACCGCCAAAATTCACTGAGGTCACAGACGTGGTGCTGATCACCCGCGACAACTTCAAAGAAGAACTGGCGAAAAAAGGCCTGGGCGGTAAATAACCTGACAGACAGCGAATGCCGGACAAGGCGCAGCGGCCCTCCGGCATTGGCTGTGAACGAGGAGTCGTTATGCAACAGTCTATCCCGTATCTCTCATTTCGCGGCATCGGTAAAACGTTCCCCGGCGTCAGGGCGCTCACGGACATCAGTTTTGACTGCCATGCCGGTCAGGTGCATGCGTTGATGGGAGAAAATGGCGCCGGGAAATCCACACTCCTGAAAATTCTCAGCGGCAACTATGCGCCTACCACGGGCTCTTTGGCGATTCGCGGTCAGGAGATGTCGTTTTCTGACACCACCGCCGCACTGAACGCCGGTGTCGCGATTATTTACCAGGAATTGCATCTCGTCCCGGAAATGACCGTGGCGGAGAACATTTATCTCGGCCAGCTTCCGCACAAGGGCGGAATCGTAAACCGCAGCCTGCTTAACGACGAAGCGGGGCTGCAACTGAAACATCTTGGAATGGATATTGATCCCGATACCCCGCTGAAATACCTGTCCATCGGCCAGTGGCAAATGGTGGAGATTGCCAAAGCGCTGGCGCGTAACGCCAAAATTATCGCCTTTGATGAGCCGACCAGTTCGCTTTCAGCGAGGGAGATTGAGAATTTGTTTCGGGTGATCCGCGAACTGCGCAAAGAAGGCCGCGTCATTTTGTACGTTTCACACCGCATGGAAGAAATTTTTGCCCTTAGCGACGCCATTACTGTGTTTAAGGATGGACGCTATGTCACCACCTTCACCGATATGACGCAGGTGAACCATGACATGCTGGTTCAGGCGATGGTGGGGCGCGATCTCGGCGATATCTATGGTTGGCAACCGCGGCAGTATGGTGCGGAGCGTCTGCGTTTGCATGAGGTAAAAGCGCCTGGCGTGCGTATGCCAGTCAGCCTGACGGTGCGCAGCGGAGAAATCGTCGGTCTGTTTGGTCTGGTCGGCGCAGGCCGCAGCGAACTGATGAAAGGGCTGTTTGGCGGCACGCGGATCAGTAACGGGCAGGTGTATATCGACGGTCAACAGATTGATATTCGCAAACCCGCGAACGCCATTGCCGCCGGTATGATGCTGTGCCCCGAGGACCGCAAAGCCGAAGGAATCATTCCAGTGCATTCCGTTCGCGACAATATCAATATCAGCGCCCGCCGCAAGCATGTGCTTGGCGGCTGCCTGATCAATAACGGCTGGGAGGAAACCAACGCCGATCACCACATTCGTTCCCTGAACATCAAAACGCCTGGCGCGGAGCAACTGATCATGAACCTTTCCGGCGGGAACCAGCAGAAGGCGATTCTGGGGCGCTGGCTGTCGGAAGAGATGAAGGTCATTTTGCTCGACGAACCGACGCGCGGCATTGATGTTGGCGCGAAGCACGAAATTTACAACGTAATCTATGCCCTGGCCGCCCGCGGCGTCGCGGTGCTTTTCGCCTCCAGCGATCTGCCGGAAGTGCTCGGTGTCGCAGACCGCATCATCGTCATGCGGGAAGGGGAAATTGCCGGGGAACTGCTTCATGAACAGGCGGATGAGCGCCAGGCGCTGAGCCTCGCTATGCCTAAAGTCAGCCAGGCAGTCGCCTGAGAAAGGAGAGAAAGATGTCTTCCGTAACAACGTCTGGTTCTGGCGCGCCGAAGTCGCCGTCGTCGTTTAGTTTGGGTCGCATCTGGGATCAGTATGGCATGCTGGTGGTCTTCGCCGTTCTGTTCCTCGCCTGCGCGATTTTTGTGCCTAACTTTGCCACCTTCATCAACATGAAAGGGCTGGGGCTGGCTATCTCTATGTCGGGGATGGTGGCATGCGGCATGTTATTCTGCCTGGCGTCAGGGGATTTTGACCTCTCTGTCGCCTCGGTGATCGCCTGTGCCGGGGTAACCACGGCAGTGGTGATCAACATGAGCGAAAGCCTGTGGATTGGCGTCGGCGCGGGGTTGCTGCTCGGCGTGCTGTGCGGGCTGGTTAATGGCTTTGTAATCGCCAGGCTGAAGATTAACGCGCTGATTACCACGCTGGCGACGATGCAGATTGTCCGCGGGCTGGCCTATATCATCTCTGACGGTAAAGCCGTAGGGATTGAGGATGAACGCTTTTTCACCCTCGGCTACGCCAACTGGTTCGGCCTACCGGCCCCCATCTGGCTGACGGTCGCCTGCCTGATCATTTTTGGTTTACTGCTGAATAAAACCACCTTTGGACGCAATACGCTGGCGATTGGGGGAAATGAAGAGGCGGCGCGTCTGGCAGGGGTACCGGTCGTTCGGACCAAAATCATCATCTTCGTGCTGTCGGGGCTGGTGTCTGCGGCGGCCGGGATTATCCTCGCGTCGCGCATGACCAGCGGACAGCCAATGACCTCTATCGGTTACGAGCTGATCGTCATTTCCGCCTGCGTGTTAGGCGGCGTTTCCCTCAAAGGCGGCATCGGAAAAATCTCATATGTGGTCGCCGGAGTCCTTATTTTAGGCACCGTTGAGAACGCCATGAACCTGCTGAATATTTCGCCTTTCGCCCAGTACGTGGTACGCGGCTTAATCCTGCTGGCAGCAGTGATCTTCGACCGTTACAAGCAAAAAGCGAAGCGCAGTGTTTGATAAAAAAATCCTCAACTTTTTAGTCTAGTTCCTCCCTTTTGCCAGCCGCTACCCCGGCTGGCAACTGTCTTTCTAAATGGCGAGCAGGGTCACACTGTCTATACTTACATGACTATGGGGCGCGATCCGCGCGTTGCCGGAAATAATGATAAGGAGGAGAACCGGGTGGCAGAACCGTTAACCGCAATCCCTGAACAATCCGCTCTCTACGCTTACTTTTTTGATCTTGATGGCACCCTGGCGGAGATCAAACCGCATCCTGACCAGGTCGTTGTGCCACCAACGATTCTTCAGATGCTTCACCGTCTTGCCGAGAACAGCGCTGGAGCACTGGCACTGGTTTCAGGGCGTTCCATGGCGGAACTTGATGCGCTGGCGAAACCCTGGCGTTTTCCGCTGGCGGGTGTCCACGGCGCCGAGCGGCGCGACATTCATGGCCGGACGCATATCGTTCATCTTCCGCAAGCCATAGAGCGTGAGGTGAGCCTGCAACTGCATACCGCGCTGGCGAATCTGCCAGGCACTGAACTCGAGACCAAAGGCATGGCCTTTGCGCTGCACTATCGTCAGGCACCAGAGCATGAGGCGACCCTTCAGGCGATAGCGAGCCGCATTACCCAGACCTGGCCGCAACTGGCCATACAGCAGGGTAAATGCGTTGTAGAGATAAAACCGAAGGGGACTAACAAAGGAGAGGCGATCTCTGCGTTTATGCAGGAAGCGCCGTTTGCCGGGCGAATCCCGGTATTTTTGGGAGATGACCTGACCGATGAAACAGGATTTGCCGTGGTGAACAACGCGGGGGGTATGTCAATCAAAGTGGGTGAGGGAGAAACCCTGGCGAAATGGCGTCTCGCAAGCGTTCCCGACGTATGGCGTTGGATCGAAACTATTCACACTTCACAACAACAAGAAAAAAACACGAATGACAGGAGAGATGGCTATGAGTCGTTTAGTCGTAGTATCTAATCGAATTGCTCCCCCGGACAATAAAACCAGCGCAGGCGGACTGGCCGTCGGCGTGCTGGGCGCGCTGAAAGCCGCAGGAGGATTATGGTTCGGTTGGAGTGGCGAACTGGGGAACGAGGATCAGCCGTTAAAAAAGGTGACCCGGGGCAACATTACCTGGGCGTCGTTTAATCTGAGCGAGCAGGATCACGAAGAGTATTACAACCAGTTTTCTAATGCCGTGTTATGGCCGGCCTTTCACTACCGTCTGGATCTGGTGAATTTCCAGCGTTCGGCGTGGGAAGGTTATCAGCGGGTCAATGCGCTGTTAGCGGACAAGCTGCTGCCGCTGCTAAAAGAGGATGACATCATCTGGATCCACGATTATCACCTGCTGCCGTTCGCCAGCGAGCTGCGTAAGCGTGGGGTAAATAATCGTATCGGCTTCTTCCTGCATATTCCGTTCCCGACGCCAGAAATCTTTAACGCGCTGCCGTGTTCAGAAGAGCTACTGGAACAACTGTGCGACTTCGATCTGTTGGGATTCCAGACGGAAAATGACCGTCTGGCGTTCCTGGACAGCTTGTCCAGCCTGACGAGAGTCGCGACCCGTGAAAGCCGAAGCCACATCGCGTGGGGCAAAAGCTTCCGTACCGAGGTGTATCCTATCGGCATCGAGCCAGATGAGATCGCTCAGCAGGCCTCGGGTCCGCTGCCGCCGAAACTGGCGCAGCTTAAGGCTGAACTCAAAAATCTGAAGAATATTTTTTCCGTCGAGCGCCTCGACTACTCGAAAGGGTTGCCGGAGCGTTTTCAGGCTTATGAAGCGCTGCTGGAGAAATACCCGCAGCACCACGGCAAAATTCGCTATACCCAGATAGCCCCCACCTCCCGTGGCGATGTTCAGGCCTATCAGGACATCCGTCATCAGCTTGAGACCGAAGCCGGACGCATCAACGGTAAATATGGTCAACTGGGCTGGACGCCGCTGTTCTACCTGAATCAGCATTTTGATCGCAAGCTGTTGATGAAAGTGTTTCGCTACTCTGACGTAGGGCTGGTGACGCCGCTGCGTGACGGTATGAACCTGGTGGCGAAAGAGTTCGTGGCCGCGCAGGACCCGGCGAACCCCGGCGTGCTGGTGCTTTCACAATTTGCCGGCGCGGCGAACGAGTTGACGTCTGCGCTGATCGTCAATCCTTACGATCGTGACGAAGTGGCCGCGGCGCTGGATCGCGCGTTAACGATGCCGCTGGCGGAGCGCATATCCCGCCACGCGGAAATGCTGGAGGTGATTGTTAAAAATGACATTAACCACTGGCAGGAGCGCTTTATCTGCGATTTAAAGCAGATCGCGCCGCGCAGTGCTGACAGCCTGCAGCAGAACAAAGTGGCGACCTTCCCGAAACTGGCCTGATGGCGGCTGAGATGCGGTTATTCGCCATCCAGCGGGACGAGCAGGACGTCCACCAGGCTTGAACTGACAACGCTTTTCGCCGAGCAGGACGCTCGCGAAAAGAAACTTTGATTATGATTGCCGCAAACCACCAGATCGACGTCGTGTTTGCGGCACACGTCCAGAATATGCTCGCTCAGTTCGCCGTACGTGATAAAAGTTTGGGCGATCGGGTAACCGGCATCTTTTCCTAATTTTTCCAGAAAATCATGGGTTTCTTCATGCATCACGGCGCGTAAATCTTCCAGCATCGGCGCAGCGAACTGATTATACAGTTCCGGATCGGAGGCAAGGGTGATAAGGCTGATACGCGCATTGACGGGTTGGGCAATCGAAACCGCTTTTGCCAGAAGCTGCTGGCTTTCCGGGGTGACCGCGACGGCAACCAGGATGTGACGGTAACTCATAACTCGCTCCTTATTGCAAGAATATGAGAGGGTTCTTCAGCATTACTCCGAAATGAGGACAACTGCAATGCTTTACGATGACAATAATGTGAAGGCAATCATAATTATTCATTAAGTTTTCTTATAAATATTCTGAAGGAATAACCAAAATTATGTCCGAAATGGGATGACTTAAATCAAATTTCGCGCGCATCAATTTTTCCTCTTAACAAATTTACGAAAGTTATTAATTTCTTTATAGGCATAAATAGCACGCATTGATAAAAATTAGAAAACAATTAAATCATTGTTTATAAACGATAAAAATATTCAACCCTTCATGGTGAAATTAATGGAAAACGAGTATTTTCTCACCGTTATTTTAACTTCTGTGTCGTAATATTTTTCTCTGTATCCGGCTCTTTTTTTAATGACCCTGGAAACAAAAAGGGGTTTTGCTGGCTAATTATTCATCAAAATAAAAGCTCAACTGATGGATTTATGTTATCGAATAAGTTAATTTATGTGATGTACATCACATATTTTCCAAATTCGCAGCGTGGCTTTGTTGTATGTCTTGGGAGTGACGAGTACAGTTGCGTCGATTTAGGAAAAATCTTAGGCATTTGTAAGAAATCATGTTCGTCTGTAAGCGCCTGACAAGGTTGTCATGACGTTCGCAGTGTGCATATTTCTGTCTGAGATCTGCTATGTATTTGACCTATTTGCTTTTATTTACCGGGATTTCCCGGCGACATCACGGGGTGCGGTTACGCCGCATAAAAAATAAAGTTGGTTATTCTGGATGGGAATAATGCATACATCCGAGTTGCTGAAACACATTTATGACATCAATTTGTCATATTTACTCCTTGCACAGCGTCTGATCGTTCAGGACAAAGCGTCCGCCATGTTTCGTCTCGGGATCACGGAAGAGATGGCGACCTCGCTGGGTGCCCTGACCTTGCCACAGATGGTCAAACTGGCGGAAACAAACCAACTGGTATGTCACTTCCGCTTCGACAATCATCAGACCATCACCCGGCTGACTCAGGACTCACGGGTAGACGATCTCCAGCAAATTCATACCGGTATCATGTTGTCCACGCGTCTGTTGAGTGATGTCGAACAGGCTGATGAAACCGCACGGAAAAAAAGGGCCTGACGATGAGTGAAAAAAGCATTGTTCAGGAAGCTCGCGATATCCAGTTAGCGATGGAATTGATCACTCTGGGCGCCCGTTTGCAAATGCTGGAAAGCGAGACGCAGTTAAGTCGCGGCCGCCTCATCAAATTGTACAAAGAACTCCGCGGTAGCCCCCCGCCTAAAGGCATGCTGCCGTTTTCTACTGACTGGTTTATGACCTGGGAGCAAAATATTCATGCGTCCATGTTCTGTAATGCCTGGCAGTTTTTACTCAAAACCGGTCTGTGCAGCGGTGTGGATGCGGTGATCAAGGCCTACCGGTTGTACCTCGAACAGTGTCCGCAAGGGGAAGACGGTCCGCTGTTGGCGCTGACCCGCGCCTGGACGCTGGTGCGTTTCGTCGAAAGCGGATTGCTGCAACTGTCGAGCTGTAGCTGTTGCGGCGGGAATTTTATTACCCATGCGCATCAGCCTGCCGGGAGTTTTGCCTGTAGTTTGTGCCAGCCGCCTTCCCGCGCGGTAAAAAGACGTAAACTTTCCCAGGATGCTGCCGATATTATTCCACAACTGCTGGATGAACAGGTCGAACAGGCTGTTTAACCGATACGGTGTGGACAAGACACTCCAGCAGCGGTAAGCGATTACCGCTGCTTTTTTTTGCCTCGCCAACGCGTTAACGCCCCCCGACTGCGCATCCTGTCATAGTCAACAGCGGAAGGATGATGTCGTGCTTATCTTATTAGGTTACCTGGTTGTTATCGGTACAGTTTTCGGCGGTTATATGATGACCGGCGGGCACCTTGGGGCACTCTATCAACCGGCTGAATTTGTGATCATCGGCGGCGCGGGGGTCGGGGCGTTTATCGTCGGCAACAACGGTAAAGCGATTAAGGGAACGCTGAAGGCGTTGCCGCTGCTGTTTCGCCGATCCAAATACACCAAAGCGATGTACATGGATCTGCTGGCGCTGCTCTACCGCCTGATGGCTAAGTCACGCCAGCAGGGGATGTTCTCCCTTGAGCGTGACATTGAGAACCCGAAAGAGAGTGAAATTTTTACCAGCTATCCGCGCATTCTTGCCGATGCGGTCATGCTGGATTTTATTGTCGATTACCTGCGTCTGATTATTAGCGGCAATATGAATACTTTCGAAATTGAAGCGCTGATGGACGAGGAGATCGAAACCCACGAAAGCGAAGCGGAAGTTCCGGCGAACAGCCTGGCGCTGATGGGCGATTCGCTACCGGCGTTTGGTATCGTCGCCGCGGTGATGGGGGTGGTTCACGCGCTGGCTTCCGCCGACAGGCCCGCTGCCGAACTGGGGGCGCTGATCGCCCACGCGATGGTCGGCACCTTTCTCGGTATTTTACTTGCCTATGGTTTCATCTCGCCGCTGGCCAGCGTGCTGCGTCAGAAAAGCGCCGAGACCACCAAGATGATGCAGTGCGTCAAGATTACGCTGCTTTCAAATCTGAATGGCTATGCCCCACCGATCGCCGTCGAATTTGGCCGCAAAACCCTCTATTCCAGCGAGCGCCCGTCATTCATTGAACTGGAAGAGCACGTGCGGGCGGTCAGAAACCCTAATCAGCAGACGACGACTGAGGACGCATGAAGAATCAGTCCCATCCTATCGTCGTCGTCAAACGACGCAAACATAAAGGGCACGGCGGCGGCGCTCACGGTTCGTGGAAGATTGCCTACGCTGATTTTATGACAGCCATGATGGCCTTTTTTCTGGTGATGTGGCTCATTTCCATCTCCAGCCCTAAAGAACTGATTCAAATTGCCGAATATTTCCGTACGCCGCTGGCGACGGCGATCACCGGCGGCAACCGGATCGCCAACAGCCAGAGCCCGATTCCCGGCGGTGGTGATGACTTCACCCAACAACAGGGAGAAGTGAATAAACAGCCTGACATCGAGGCATTACGGAAGCGGATGGAGCAAAACCGGTTGAGCAAACTGCGTGGCGACCTCGATCAGCTGATTGAATCCGACCCGAAACTGCGGGCGTTGCGTCCGCATCTGAAGATCGATCTGGTGCAGGAAGGGCTGCGTATTCAGATTATCGACAGTCAGAATCGCCCGATGTTTAAAACCGGCAGTGCCGAGGTCGAGCCGTATATGCGCGACATTCTGCGGGCGATCGCGCCCGTGCTGAACGGGATTCCAAACCGAATCAGCCTGTCCGGGCATACGGATGATTTTCCCTATGCCAACGGGGAGAAAGGCTACAGCAACTGGGAATTGTCCGCCGACCGCGCGAATGCGTCGCGGCGTGAACTGGTGCAGGGCGGTCTGGATGATGGAAAAGTGTTACGGGTGGTGGGGATGGCCGCCACGATGCGCCTGAGCGATCGCGGCCCCGATGACGCCATTAACCGCCGGATCAGCCTGCTGGTACTGAATAAACAGGCTGAACAGTCAATTTTGCATGAAAACGCTGAAAGCCAGAACGAGCCGGTAAGTGTATTACAACAGCCTGCGGCGGCACCGCAGGTAAGCGTTCCCACATCGCCACCAGCCAATCCGAGGTGATAGCGTGAGCATGGATATTAGCGATTTTTATCAGACCTTTTTTGATGAAGCTGACGAGTTGTTGGCTGACATGGAGCAACACCTGCTCGACCTTGCGCCCGACGCGCCGGACGCCGAGCAGTTGAATGCCATTTTCCGCGCCGCGCATTCCATTAAAGGCGGCGCCGGAACATTCGGCTTCACCATTTTGCAGGAAACGACCCATCTGATGGAGAACCTGCTGGATGAAGCGCGCCGTGGTGAAATGCAGCTCAACACCGACATTATCAACCTGTTTTTGGAAACGAAAGATATTATGCAGGAACAGCTCGACGCCTATAAAAGCTCCCAGGAGCCGGATGCCGCTAGCTTCGAATATATCTGCAATGCATTGCGCCAGCTGGCGCTGGAAGCGAAGGGCGAAACCGCGCCTGCGGTGGTGGCAAACGCCCGGCTGAGCGTCGTGGACACAACGCCTGATGAGGGCGGCGCGCCGACAGTAGAAGAAAAATTGCGCATTAATCTGTCCCGCCTGAAAGCCAGTGAGATTGATCTGCTGGAGGAAGAACTGGGCAATTTGAGCACCTTAACCGACGTGGTGAAAGGCGCCGATTCGCTTGCCGCTACCCTGGACGGCGATGTCGCCGAAGAGGATGTGGTGGCAGTGCTGTGCTTTGTGATCGAAGCCGATCAGATATCCTTCGAAAAAGTCGTCGCGCCGAACAGCCCTGCGGTCGCGCCTGAACCGCCCGCCGCCGTTGCGCAGCCTGTCGCTGCGGTCCCGGCAGTTAAATCGCCCGCTGCCGACGCGCATGCCGGACGTGCGGAGCGCGAAAAGCCCGCGCGCGCCAGCGAATCGACCAGCATTCGCGTGGCAGTGGAGAAGGTCGATCAGCTCATCAACCTGGTGGGTGAACTGGTGATCACTCAGTCGATGCTGGCCCAACGTTCGAACGAACTTGACCCGGTTAATCATGGCGATCTCATCACCAGCATGGGGCAGTTACAACGTAACGCTCGCGATTTGCAGGAGTCGGTGATGTCGATTCGCATGATGCCGATGGAATACGTTTTCAGCCGCTTCCCGCGTCTGGTGCGGGATCTGGCGGGCAAGCTCGGCAAACAAGTGGAACTGACGCTGGTGGGCAGCTCCACCGAACTCGATAAGAGTCTGATTGAACGCATTATCGATCCGCTGACGCATCTGGTGCGCAATAGTCTCGACCACGGCATTGAGCTGCCGGAAAAACGCCTTGAGGCTGGTAAAAATGCGGTCGGAAATCTGATCCTGTCCGCAGAACATCAGGGCGGCAACATTTGCATTGAAGTGACCGACGACGGCGCGGGGTTAAACCGCGAGCGGATCCTCGCAAAAGCGATCGCCCAGGGGATGGCGGTAAACGAAAACATGACCGATGAAGAAGTCGGTATGCTGATTTTTGCCCCTGGCTTCTCTACCGCCGAACAGGTGACTGACGTTTCCGGTCGCGGCGTGGGCATGGATGTGGTGAAACGTAACATCCAGGAGATGGGCGGCCATGTGGAGATCCAGTCGAAACAGGGCGCCGGTACCACCATCCGTATTTTGCTGCCGCTGACGCTGGCGATTCTCGACGGCATGTCCGTTCGCGTCGCTGATGAAGTCTTTATTTTGCCGCTGAATGCGGTAATGGAATCGCTGCAACCGCGCGAGGACGATCTGCATCCGCTGGCCGGTGGCGAGCGCGTGCTGGAAGTGCGTGGAGAATACCTGCCGCTGGTGGAACTGTGGAAAGTCTTCGACGTTGAAGGGGCGAAAACGGAGGCCACCCAGGGCATTGTGGTGATCCTGCAAAGCGGCGGTCGCCGTTACGCGCTGCTGGTTGATCAACTGATTGGTCAGCACCAGGTGGTGGTAAAGAACCTGGAAAGCAACTATCGCAAAGTGCCGGGGATTTCCGCCGCGACGATCCTCGGCGATGGTAGCGTCGCGCTGATTGTGGATGTCTCTGCCCTGCAGAGTTTAAATCGCGAACAACGTATGGCGATCACCGCCGCCTGATTGAGTGAGAAAGGAAAAATATGACCGGTATGACTAATGTAACCAAACTGGCCGGCGAGCCGTCAGGTCAGGAGTTCCTGGTGTTTACGCTGGGAGACGAAGAATACGGTATTGATATTCTGAAAGTGCAGGAAATCCGCGGCTATGATCAGGTTACCCGGATAGCCAACACCCCTGCGTTTATCAAAGGAGTGACCAACCTGCGCGGTGTGATCGTGCCAATCGTCGATCTGCGTGTGAAGTTCTGCGAGGGGGACGTTGAGTACAACGATAACACGGTCGTGATCGTGCTTAACCTGGGGCAGCGCGTGGTCGGCATTGTCGTTGATGGCGTTTCCGACGTGCTGTCGCTGACCGCGGAACAGATTCGTCCTGCGCCGGAGTTTGCCGTCACCTTGTCAACGGAATACCTGACGGGACTGGGCGCGCTGGGCGAACGTATGCTGATTCTGGTGAATATTGAAAAACTGCTGAACAGTGACGAAATGGCGCTGCTGGATATTGCCGCCTCGCATATGGCGTAAGAGGCGCAGGCCCGGCGGCGATGCCGCTTCCGGGCCTGCGTATCAACGGTATCCGTCAGCATAAACCGTTATGCGTTAACTTCCTGCTCTGCCACTTCTTTTTCGCTTTCCGTCAGTAATCCTTCATCCTGCGCCAGCATCGCGGTGGCAATGCCGTTACCTAACACATTGATGGCGGAACGCCCCATGTCGAGGAAATGGTCGATACCCATCAGCAACAAAATGCCCGCCACCGGGATATTGAAGCTCGGAATGGTTGCCGCCAGCACTACCAGCGCCGAACGCGGAACGCCGGCAATCCCTTTTGAGGCCAGCATCAGGGTCAGCATCAGCACGCTGATCTCAGCCAACGACAGGTGAATATTGTACGCCTGGGCGATAAACATCGACGCAAACGAGCAGTACACCATCGAACCGACCAGATTAAAGGAATACCCGATCGGCAAAACGAAAGAAACAATATTGCGCGAGCAGCCGAATTTGGTCAGCAACTCCAGGGTTTTCGGGTAAGCGGCTTCAGAACTGCTGGTGGTAAAGGCGACCAGCACAGGTTCCTTCAGCAGACTGACCAGCCGGAACACCTCTTTTTTCAGCACCAGATAACCTGCGGCCAACAGCACCAGGCAGGTCATCAGAATGGCGACGTAATAGCCGCCGATAAACGAGGCGTAGTTGAGTAAAATCCCCACTCCTTCGGTGGCGATCACCGAAGAAATCGCGGCAAATATCGCCAGTGGAGCCACATACATCACGTAGCCCGTCACCTTCAGCATAATATGCGAAACCACATCCAGCGCGGCAACCAGTGGGGCGTTGAATTTCTCGCCCAGCGACGCGCCGCCGATACCAAAGAACATTGAGAACACCACGATCTGCAAAATTTCATTATTCGCCATCGCTTCGGCAATGCTGGTGGGGATCGTATGTGACAGAAAGCCTTTCAGGCTCATACCGCCAACCGCCAGACCGGTTTCCACCGCGTCTTTTGGAATGGTCAGGTTCAGGCCGCTGCCGGGCTGTTCAAGGGTAACAATAAACAGCCCTACCAGAATCGACAGTATCGAGGAGCTGATAAACCAGATCATCGCCTTACCGCCCACGCGCCCGATGGTGGCGGTCTCGCCCAGACGCATAATGCCAACGGTCAGCGTACTGAAGACTAACGGCGCAATGACCATTTTTATCAGGCGCAAAAAGATATCGGTAAGAAGGGTGATGTTCTCTGCCCAGGCGGTAATCACGCTTTCGGATGTCCAGGAGTGAATAACCGCGCCTGACACAATGCCTGCCAGCATGAACATCACGATGAATATCGTGAGTTTATTTGCATTTGTCACTGAAAATCCCTCGGGCTGAATTTAACAATTTGTTATCAGCGATATATTTGTTTTGTGAATTTATTGGTGAAGATTTATTTACTACCTAAATTGGCGTATTCCCGCCCGGCTTACAACTATTTTTTATTAATTACGCATTTTGTTGTGTTCTTCGAAGGGCGTTTTCGTGATCTGGATCGCATAAGAATGAATATATCCTTCGACGGAGCAGGGTAAATGAGATGTAATGAAAGTTAATGGACTGATCTATATGCTGTTTTTACGTCAATCACCCCTCTGTATGAACAAGCGTAACGCCAGTGGTTGTTTTCCGCGCCGTAAACTAAATTTCTGATTATCGGTTTGTTTTCTGAACGTGTGCGAACTTTCTCGCTACGTCGGTGCTGGCTTTCGTCAACGTGACGGTATTTCGGAGGTGGAGTCATGAACACATTTTCTCGGTTCCTGGGTATAGCTGGCATTTTTCTTGTTCCCTTGCCTTCGACGATGGCGGTAACCAGCAGCGGCACGGTCGGGGTGTCACTGACGTTAACCAATGGCTGCCTGATAAACGGCTCGCCCAGTCAGAACGGTATCAACTTTGGTACGTTGAATTTCGGGACGCATCCCGCCACCTTTTCTGAACTGACCACCCAGCTCACCGGCGCCGCAGGGGGCAACAGTTTTGGTATCCAGTGCACCACCACCGACTACACCGTACAGATTACCGGTAATACCAATTCTTCCGCGCCGGGCTCGGTGGTCGGTACGCCGGGAACGCCAGCCCGTTATCTGGTGAACGCCGCGAATACCACTCAGGGCGTGGCGTACAGCCTCTACAGCGACAGCGGCTTCAATAACGTGATCGCTAACAATACTCCTATTCCTAAAGTCTCTACTACAGCCGGGGTCGATAACTATACGATCTTCGGTCGGATCCAGGGCGGCGGTAACAGCGTGACCGTGGTTCCCGGTACGTACACGGACACCATCAACGTCAGCGTTATTTACTGATACGTCACTTTAAATGAGAACACGGTTCAGGCGCTTCCTGTGGGGAGGCGGGGGAAAGCGACGTCTTTTTTTGACGGTTCTCGCGCTGATGGCTTTCCCGGCCTATGCCATTACCACGCAATCCTTTCAGGTGAATGCCACCATCGTGCCGGGCTGTTCGGTTACCACGGGGAGCGGAGCGGCGATGGGGAATCTGAACTTTGGCAGCTACAGCGGCGTGGAGAACCGTCAGGTGAACGCCCAGTTTGTGCCAAACGCCGCTCTGGCGCTGGCCTGTACGCCAGGCGTGGCGCTGAGCATGACGGTGGATGGCGGACGCTATTACGGTACGGTGCGTAATATGCAGCGTGACGGCGGGACGCAGCGCGTGGGGTACCGTTTGTACCGTACCGCCTCGCTGGCGGCGAACAGTGAGATTGGCATCAACCAGCCGATCTCTGTCACCTATACCAACAGTAACAATATTACGCTACCGCTGTTTGGCGTCGCGTTTTTAACGGGTTTTAGCCCGGCAGGTAATTATTCAGATCAGCTTACGGTGACCTTGTCATGGTAGCGAAGGGAGAAGTGAAATGAAGGTGCGAACATCGTTCGGACTGTTGTCGGTACTCACGGCAGCACTGGTCTCACCCGGGGCCAACAGCGCCGCCACAATACTGCTGTGGCCCATCGATCCCTGGCTGGCGGCGGAGAATAATGCCACCGAACTGTGGATCCAGAATCAGGGCGACACGCCCACGACGATGCAGGTACGCATTGTGCGCTGGCAGCAGGAAAATGGATATGAACGCTATAAAGCGCAGCAGGAGGTGGTCGCCAGCCCGCCGATTGTCCGTATCGAAAAAGGCAGTAAGCAGCTCATTCGACTGATTAAACAGACGACCGTTCCTGCCGGTGTGGAGCAGGCTTACCGGATCATCGTGGACGAGATCCCCCAGCCGGACCCCGTCAGTACACCCCAGATGGGACTGAAGGTGCAGATGCGCTATTCGCTACCGCTGTTTGTTTACGGACAGGGGGTGCAGACCTGGGCGCAAGGGGAACATCACGCGCAGGTGAAGCCTTCGCAACTGCACTGGCGGGTGGTGCGTAGCGAAGGGCAACCACAGCTGGAAGTGCGCAATGACAGTGACGTGCATGTCCGGCTGAGCAAAGTGTCACTGCAACAGGGCGGGTCTCAACACACGATGGCCGAGGGGCTGCTCGGGTATGTGTTGCCGGGGAGTTTCCGCCGCTGGCCGTTACCCACTGGCGCAACCCGTCCGGACCGATTAACCGCGGCAATCAACGCGCAGGACGGCAAATGGTTGTCTGGTCCCGCCAACTGAGCGGCGTGTTTGTGACGGCCATACTGACCACCAGCGGGCTTTGCCGCGCCGGGAGCGGCGATGATGTATTGCCGCCGCCACCGGATGCGCGCGCGCTCGATCGGCAGGCGGTTTTTCATCTGGCACTGGTTGTTAACCATTACGAGACGCAAAAGGTGGTGGCGGTAACCCGGCGCGGCGGCGACTTCTTTGTCGCCAGCGCCGATCTGCAACAGGCTGGCCTGCCTGCCGAACAGCTGGCGGCGGGGGAGGTGAATCTCTCCCGGATGACGCAGGTGAAAGTGGATTACGACAGCAGCGGTCAGCGACTGCTGCTCAGCGTGCCGCGCGAATGGTTACCGGTACGCAGCACGCCGTTTGGCGGTGAATCCCCGACGTCTGTGGCGAGAAACGGCAGCGGGGCGTTGCTGAATTACGACGTTTACGCCAGCAGTACCCAGGATGGCGACAGCCAGGCCTCCGTCTGGCATGAGCTGCGCTTTTTTAACGATGCGGGTTCGCTCTCTTCCACCGGGTACGTGCGACAAAATCTGGCGGGGGACGATGACTGGCAGGATGGCTATGTGCGTTACGATACGGTTTTTACCGCAACTCATGAGGAAAATGCGACCCAGTGGCAGGTTGGGGATGTGATTACTGACGCCCTGAGCTGGAGCAACAGCGTCCGCGTCGGCGGGATCTCCTGGGGACGCGACTTCTCGCTGCGTCCGGATCTGGTGACCTGGCCGCTGCCGGCATTCTCCGGTGAAGCCGCGGTGCCGACCGCTGTGGATCTGTTCATCAACGGTTATCGCGCGGGGTCGACGGAGCTGCAGCCCGGGCCGTTTACGCTGACGAACCTTCCTTATATAAACGGTGCGGGAGACGCGGTGCTGGTCACCCGTGACGCGCTTGGCAGACAGGTCAGTACCACCTTACCGTTTTATGTCGCCAGCAATTTGTTGAAATCGGGCGTCAGCGATGGTGCCGTTACGCTCGGCAGCCTGCGGCGCAATTATGGTATTGATAATTTTGATTACGGCCCGGCGGTGGGCAGCGCGAGCTATCGCTATGGCGTCAATGACGCTCTGACGCTTGAAGGTCATGGCGAAGGCGCCGAAGAACTGGCGCTGGGCGGGGTGGGCGCACTGGTGAAAGTGGGCCGCTTTGGCGTTGTGAACGGCGCATGGACGGAAAGCAGAATGCGTGGTCACCACGGTAATCAGCTTAACTGGGGGTATCAGTACAGTACCGCAGCCTTTAGCGTCGCCACGCAACATTCCCGCCGCGAGCGCGGTTTCGGCAACCTGGCGTTATATGACCAGACCGCGCTGGTGGATGACGACAACCGCCCGCTGGCCTCTTTAAGTCAGCGCAGCGATCAGTATTCGTTAACCGTTAATATGGGAACCTTCGGCAATATTGGCGCGGCGTGGATTGGCATCCGCAGCGTCGACGCGCAAAAAACGGAGCTGCTCAATCTCTCCTGGAGCCGCAATTTATGGGGAAGCAGCAGTATCTATCTGGCTGCCAGTCGTGACAACCAGCAGGGTGACTGGACGCTGGCAATGTCGGTGCAAATTCCACTGGGCGATCGCGACAGCGTGGCGCTGAGCGCCGAGAAAACGCCGGATGCCGGGCAGACGCAGCGTATCAACTATAACCACTCGAAGCCGACGGACGGCGGGTTCAGCTGGAATCTGGCGTGGGCGCGACAGACCCTGGCGCGAAACTACCAGCAGGCGACGCTGGGCTGGCGCAATAATAACGTTGAATTACAGGGGGGCGCATACGGCGAAAGCAACGCCATGACCTGGTGGGGAGAGGCGATGGGATCGCTGGTGTTGATGGAAAATCAGCTGTTCGCCGCCAATAAAATCAACGATGCATTTGTGGTGGTCAGTACTGACGGTCAGCCTGAAGTGCCGGTGAACTATGAGAACCAACCGGTCGGCAAAACCAATGAGAAAGGCTTTTTGCTGATAAGCGGCGTATCCGCTTATTATCCTGCGAGCTACAGCATTAATACCCTCAACCTGCCCGCGGATACCCGCCTGAAGGAGACCGAGCGCAAAGTCGCGCTACGTCGTCAGAGCGGTTATCTGGTCGATTTCCCAATGGAACAGGAGCGGGTGGCCAGCGTGATTTTGCACGACGCAGAGGGGCAGCCGCTGCCGCTGGCAAGCCAGGTGCTGCGCGACAACAGTGCGCCTGCGGTGGTGGGATATGAGGGTATCGTCTGGCTGGAAAATCTTGCCGAGGTGAACCGACTCCGGGCGATAACCCCGGCCGGAGAGCATTGCACGGCCATATTCACTCTTGCGCCTAATCCCGGGCATAAGCTGCAAACCTACGGGCCGCTGGTCTGCCGTAAGGGGGCGCCATGATGGGACGGGCGTTGTGGGGGATCCTGTTTCTGCTGGTTACGCCGGGGGCCTGGGCCGCCTGTGCCGTCACCACCACCAGCGGCGCGTTTGGCAGCGTGTCATCTTTTACCGTGAACAGCAGCGAGCAGGCCACCAGCGCTAATCTCGTGGTCCAGTGCGACGTGGTGTTGGGATTGTTGAACAACGATACCATCACTCTGACCTATACTGGCGCGACGCTTTCGGTCAGCAACAGAGCGGCTCTCAGGCGAAGCGATAACGCAGCGGTGACGGATGCCATTCCGGTACGCATGTGCGCGCAGTCCGGTTGCGCCAGCAACAGTGAGATCCCGATTGGCGGCAGCTACACCTGGAGCGGCAGTTCATTGCTGGCGCTGTTAGGCTCTTCACGCTTTACCCTGCCGCTTTACTTCCGCACCCTTACGGGCCAGAACGTTAGCGCCGGGCCGTATCAGGTGACGCTTAACTTCAGCGTCTATTTTAATGTCTGCCAGGTGGGGGCGCTTGGATTATGCGTTACCGCGCAAACCGGCACGGTGGCGGCTAATCTGCAGGTAAACCTGACCGTCACTAATGACTGTATTACCCTTACTGCGCCGAACGTGAACTTTGGCAGCGCGCCGCTGGTGAACAATTTTCCCGCCGTCTCGCAGGCGGTGGCGATCACCTGTACCAAAGGCAGCGCCTACACGGTAGGCATCAATAATGGCAGCTATGCCAACGGCAATGTACGCAACATGGCAAGCGGTAATAACCGTCTGAGCTATGAAATTTATAAGGCAGGCACCACCAGCCGCTGGGGAAGCGTCGGCGGCGATCGCTGGGCCAGCAGCGCGTCGTCTTCTCTTAGCAGCGACGGCCTGCTGCGCACCTACAACTATACCGCCAGAGTGTTAACCACGCAGACCACACCGCCCGCCGGGACCTACACCGACACGGTGGTTGTGGATATCGCCTTCTGATCTGTTTTTCCCTTTCGCAAACGTAAAGTTCTCAACCGGGTTGCCGATAACGTTGATAACTCGTTTTAAGGAAGGTGCCTTATGTTTAACCGTATCCGCGTTGTCACAATGCTGATGATGGTGCTTGGGGTTTTCGCACTGCTACAGCTTGTATCCGGGGGGCTGCTGTTTTCATCTTTACAGCAGAACCAGACCAGTTTTGTTATCTCAAACGATCTGCGCCAGCAGCAAAGCGAACTGACCTCAACATGGGATCTGATGCTGCAAACGCGTATTAACCTTAGCCGCTCTTCCGCCCGCATGATGATGGATGCGGCGAACCAGCAAAGCAGCGCCAAAACCGAATTGCTGAAGAATGCGAAAAATACCCTCGCGCAGGCCGCGGTGCACTATAAGGCATTTAAAGCGATCAGTCCGCTGCCTGACATGGAAGAAGCCAGTCTTGAGGTGGAGGCGAAGTACCAGGCCTACTTTGCGGCGTTAACCGAACTGGTGCAGTTTCTGGAAAGCGGCAACATGGACGCCTACTTTGCCCAGCCGACTCAGGGAATGCAAAACGCGCTCGGCGAAGCGCTGGGCAAGTATGCCAGCGTCAGCGAAAAACTTTACCGCCAGGCCTTTGACGAAAGCGCCCGCGATTATCAGTTCGCCCAGTGGCAGCTTGCCATTCTCGCGGTCGTGCTGGCGCTGATTCTGGTGGTGGTGTGGTACGGCATCCGTCACACCTTGTTGAACCCGCTGGGGCGCGTCATTGCGCATATCCGTGATATCGCCAGCGGCAATTTAACCACTACCCTGACCGTGGCCGGACGCAATGAGATTGGCGAACTGGCCGACAGCGTCGATCACATGCAGCGTTCGCTGGTTGAAACCGTCACGCAGGTGCGGGAAGGGTCCGACGCCATCTATGCCGGCACCAGCGAGATTGCCACTGGTAATACCGACCTCTCTTCGCGAACCGAACAGCAGGCTTCGGCGCTGGAAGAGACCGCCGCCAGCATGGAACAACTGACCGCCACCGTGAAACAGAACGCCGACAACGCCCGCCAGGCGTCGCAACTGGCGCAGAGCGCCTCGGAAACGGCGCAGCACGGCGGAAAAGTGGTGGATAACGTCGTTAAAACGATGCACGACATTGCTGACAGTTCGAAGAAAATCGCCGACATCATTAGCGTGATCGACGGCATTGCGTTCCAGACCAATATCCTGGCGCTGAACGCGGCGGTTGAAGCGGCGCGCGCCGGTGAACAAGGCCGTGGTTTTGCCGTGGTTGCCGGAGAGGTGCGTAATCTCGCCAGCCGCAGCGCGCAGGCGGCAAAAGAAATCAAAGCGCTGATCGAAGATTCAGTGGCGCGCGTGGATACCGGCTCGGTGCTCGTTGAAAGCGCGGGTGACACGATGAATGACATTGTTAACGCGGTGACCCGGGTGACTGACATCATGGGGGAAATCGCCTCGGCGTCCGACGAGCAAAGCCGCGGTATCGATCAGGTGGCGCTGGCGGTGTCGGAAATGGATCGTGTGACGCAGCAAAACGCCGCACTGGTGCAGGAGTCCGCCGCTGCCGCCGCCGCGCTGGAAGACCAGGCCAGTCGCTTAACCAGAGCGGTGTCGGCGTTTCGTCTCGCCGCTCGCCCTTATACCACGCAAAAAACAGAAGAACGCGCCTCTGCGCCGTCGCCTCGCGAGCCGCAGAAGGCATCACCCGGCGCTGAACCCGACACCCACTGGGAAACATTTTGACGGCAAATAAACACGTTGTAACACACCAAGAATCGGCGCCGCAGCAGGCGGCGCCCGTTGTATCCTGAATGTGATTGAGAAGGCGCTATGACATCATCTCTGCCCAACGGGCAAACGTCATTATTGTTACAGATGACACAGCGCCTCGCGCTGTCCGACGCGCACTTTCGTCGGATATGTCAGTTAATCTATCAGCGCGCGGGGATCGTGCTGGCGGACCATAAGCGGGATATGGTTTATAACCGCCTGGTTCGCCGTCTGCGTACGCTGGGGCTGGATGATTTTGGTCGCTATCTCAGCATGCTGGAAGCGAATCAAAACAGCGCGGAATGGCAGGCTTTTATCAACTCGTTGACCACCAACCTGACCGCCTTTTTTCGCGAAGGTCATCACTTTCCGGTGCTGGCTGAGCACGCCCGCCGTCGCAATGGCGAATACCGGGTGTGGAGCGCGGCGGCGTCAACCGGTGAAGAACCTTACAGTATTGCCATTACGCTGGCCGATACGTTAGGCACAGCGCCAGGGCGCTGGCGGGTCTTTGCCAGTGATATCGACACCGAAGTGCTGGAAAAAGCCCGCAGCGGCATCTATCGGCTTGATGAGTTAAAAACCCTGTCGCCACAGCAGCTGCAGCGCTACTTCATGCGCGGCACCGGCCCCCATGAAGGGTTGGTGCGCGTGCGCCAGGAGCTGGCAAGTCACGTGGAGTTCGCCGGGATAAACCTGCTTGACAAACAGTACAACGTGCCGGGGCCGTTTGATGCGATTTTCTGCCGCAATGTGATGATCTATTTCGATAAAACGACGCAGCAGGACATTCTGCGCCGTTTTGTTCCCCTCCTTAAGCCTGACGGCCTGCTGTTCGCCGGGCATTCAGAGAACTTTAGCAACCTCGTGCGCGACTTTAGCCTGCGCGGACAGACGGTGTATGCGCTGAGTAAGGATAAAGCATGAGTAAAATCAGGGTGTTATCGGTTGATGATTCCGCGCTAATGCGCCAAATCATGACTGAAATTATCAACAGCCATAGCGATATGGAGATGGTGGCAACCGCACCCGATCCGCTCGTTGCCCGTGATTTAATCAAAAAATACAACCCGGACGTTTTGACGCTGGACGTCGAAATGCCGCGGATGGACGGCCTCGATTTTCTTGAAAAATTGATGCGCTTGCGTCCGATGCCGGTGGTGATGGTGTCATCGCTGACGGGGAAAGGCTCCGAAGTGACGTTGCGCGCGCTGGAGCTGGGGGCCATTGATTTTGTCACCAAGCCCCAGTTAGGGATCCGCGAAGGGATGCTGGCCTACAGCGAGATGATTGCCGAAAAAGTGCGCACCGCGTCGCGCGCGCGGCTGGGCGCGCATAAGCCACTGGCCGCGCCAGCGACCCTGAAAGCCGGGCCGTTGCTCAGTTCAGAAAAGCTGATCGCCATTGGCGCGTCGACGGGCGGCACCGAAGCGATTCGTCACGTGTTGCAGCCGCTGCCGCTTTCCTGCCCGGCAGTGATTATTACGCAGCATATGCCGCCAGGTTTTACCCGTTCGTTTGCCGAGCGTCTGAACAAACTGTGTCAGATCAGCGTGAAAGAAGCGGAGGACGGCGAGCGCGTGCTGCCAGGACATGCCTACATCGCGCCCGGCGATAAGCACATGGAGCTGGCGCGCAGCGGGGCAAACTATCAAATCAAAATTCATGACGGGCCGCCGGTTAACCGGCACCGGCCGTCTGTGGATGTGCTGTTTCATTCGGTGGCGAAACACGCGGGGCGCAACGCCGTGGGGGTGATCCTGACGGGGATGGGCAACGACGGCGCCGCCGGAATGCTGGCGATGCACCAGGCGGGCGCCTGGACGATTGCGCAGAATGAAGCAAGTTGTGTGGTGTTCGGCATGCCGCGCGAGGCCATCAATATGGGTGGCGTGAGCGAAGTGGTCGATCTCAGCCAGGTAAGCCAGCAGATGCTGGCGAAAATCAGTGCCGGACAGGCAATACGTATTTGACTCAGGAGTAATTTTTTATGGCGGACAAAGAGCTTAAGTTTCTGGTTGTGGATGACTTTTCCACCATGCGTCGCATCGTGCGTAACCTGCTTAAGGAACTGGGATTTAACAACGTCGAAGAGGCTGAAGACGGCGTGGACGCATTGAATAAACTGCAGATGGGCGGCTTTGGTTTTGTCATCTCTGACTGGAACATGCCGAATATGGACGGTCTGGAACTGTTGAAAACCATTCGCGCAGACGGCGGCATGTCTTCATTGCCGGTACTGATGGTGACGGCGGAAGCGAAGAAAGAGAACATTATCGCCGCGGCGCAGGCCGGTGCCAGCGGCTACGTGGTGAAGCCGTTTACCGCCGCGACATTGGAAGAGAAACTCAACAAAATCTTTGAGAAACTGGGCATGTAAGGGGCGGACAATGATGCAACCAACCATGAAACCCGTAGATGAACACTCTGCCGGGGATATTATTGCGCGCATTGGCAGCCTGACCCGTATGCTGCGCGACAGCCTGCGGGAGCTGGGTCTGGACCAGGCCATCGCCGAAGCGGCAGAAGCCATTCCGGACGCCCGCGACCGTCTGGACTATGTGGTGCAGATGACCGCCCAGGCCGCCGAGCGCGCGCTGAACAGCGTCGAAGCTTCACAGCCGCACCAGGACGAAATGGAGAAAGGGGCGAAAGCGTTAAGCAAGCGCTGGGACGCGTGGTTTGAAAACCCGATCGAGCTGGCAGACGCCCGGGAACTGGTGACCGACACGCGCAAATACCTGAGCGATGTGCCGGAACACACCAGCTTCACTAATGCGCAGTTGCTCGACATTATGATGGCGCAAGATTTCCAGGATCTGACCGGTCAGGTGATCAAGCGCATGATGGATGTCATCCAGGAAATTGAACGTCAACTGTTGATGGTGCTGCTGGAGAATATTCCGGAGCAGGGCGCGCGACCGAAGCGTGAAAACGACAGTCTGCTCAACGGTCCGCAGGTGGATACGACCCGGGCGGGCGTGGTCGCCAGCCAGGATCAAGTAGACGACCTGCTGGACAGCCTCGGTTTTTAACCAGGTCGCCCGATGGCGTCACGCCATCGGGCTGAATGACAGATTAGCTGCGACTGCATTGCTATCCGCTTATCCTCCTTAACGGCATAAACCCGACCTTTTTTGCCGTTTACTCTGCCCATTGGCGGCGGGCGCTTCTGGCATCATTCTCGCTCATAAGCCCATCCAGGATCTGATGCGTGTCTGAAGATAACGACGACAAAACAGAAGCCCCCACACCCCACCGACTGGAAAAAGCGCGGGAGGAAGGGCAAATCCCCCGATCCCGGGAGCTGACTTCTCTGCTGATTTTGTTAGTGGGGGTCTGCATTCTCTGGATTGGCGGCGCGTCGTTGGCAAGGCGCCTGTCGGGAATGCTGTCGGCGGGGCTGCGATTTGATCACAGCATGGTCAACGACCCCAATCTGATCCTCGGGCAAATCATCCTGTTAATAAAAGAAGCGATGATCGCGCTGCTGCCGCTTATCACCGGCGTGGTGCTGGTGGCGCTGATCTCGCCGGTGCTACTCGGCGGGCTGGTGTTCAGCGGCAAATCGCTACAGCCGAAATTTTCCAAACTTAACCCGCTGCCGGGCATTAAGCGTATGTTCTCCGCGCAGACCGGCGCGGAGTTGCTGAAGGCGATACTGAAATCGTCGCTGGTGGGCGGCGTGACAGCGCTTTATTTGTGGCATAAGTGGCCGGAGATGATGCGCCTGATGGCGGAATCGCCGATTACGGCGATGGGTAACGCGCTGGATCTCGTCGGACTCTGCGCATTGCTGGTGGTGCTCGGTGTGATCCCGATGGTCGCCTTTGACGTGATCTTTCAGATCTTCAGTCACCTGAAAAAGCTGCGCATGTCGCGTCAGGACATCCGCGATGAATTCAAACAGAACGAAGGCGACCCGCACGTGAAAGGGCGTATCCGTCAGATGCAGCGAGCGGCGGCGCGCCAGCGCATGATGAGCGACGTACCCAAAGCGGATGTCATTGTCACCAACCCCACCCATTATTCGGTGGCGTTGCAGTATGACGAAAACAAAATGAGCGCGCCGAAAGTGGTCGCCAAAGGGGCGGGACTGGTGGCGCTGCGCATTCGCGAGATTGGCGCGGAAAACAAAATCCCCACGCTTGAAGCGCCGCCGCTGGCGCGCGCTCTCTATCGCCATGCTGAAATTGGTCAGCAAATACCCGGTCAACTGTACGCCGCCGTGGCGGAAGTGCTGGCCTGGGTCTGGCAGCTTAAACGCTGGCGTCTTGCTGGCGGGGAACGTCCACCACAACCTGCAAATCTTCCGGTGCCTGAGTCACTGGATTTTATGAACGAGAAGACTACCGATGGCTAATCTGGTCGCGATGTTGCGCCTGCCCAACAACATGAAAACCACGCAATGGCAGATCCTTGCCGGGCCGATCCTCATCCTGTTAATTCTGTCGATGATGGTACTGCCGCTACCCGCGTTTATCCTCGACCTACTGTTTACCTTTAACATTGCGCTGTCGATCATGGTGTTACTGGTGGCGATGTTTACCCAGCGTACGCTGGAGTTCGCCGCCTTCCCGACCATCCTGCTGTTCACTACCTTACTGCGTCTGGCGCTGAACGTGGCGTCCACCCGTATCATTCTGATGGAAGGACACACCGGCGCGGCGGCGGCAGGGAAGGTGGTCGAAGCGTTCGGGCATTTCCTGGTGGGGGGCAATTTCGCCATTGGGATCGTGGTGTTCGTCATTCTGGTCATCATCAATTTTATGGTGATTACCAAGGGCGCCGGGCGTATCGCTGAGGTTGGCGCGCGCTTTGTGCTCGACGGCATGCCGGGTAAGCAGATGGCGATTGACGCCGACCTCAACGCCGGACTGATTGGCGAAGATGAAGCGAAAAAACGTCGCGCCGAAGTGACCCAGGAAGCGGACTTCTACGGTTCTATGGACGGGGCGAGTAAATTCGTTCGCGGCGATGCTATCGCCGGTATTTTGATCATGGTGATCAACGTGGTCGGCGGTCTGCTGGTCGGTGTGTTGCAGCATGGCATGAGCATGGGCGATGCGGCGGAAAGTTATACGTTGCTGACTATCGGTGACGGCCTGGTGGCGCAGATCCCGGCGCTGGTCATTTCGACCGCCGCAGGCGTGATCGTCACCCGCGTCAGTACCGATCAGGACGTGGGCGAGCAGATGGTGGGGCAGCTTTTCAGCAACCCCAGCGTCATGCTGCTCAGCGCAGGGGTTCTGGGCCTGCTCGGGCTGGTGCCGGGCATGCCAAACCTCGTTTTCCTGTTGTTTACGGCGGCGCTGTTGGGGCTGGCCTGGTGGATCCGTGGCCGGGAACAAAAGGCGCCCAGCGAGCCGCAGCCCGTAAAAATGCCGGAAAACAATTCGGTGGTGGAAGCGACGTGGAACGACGTCCAGCTTGAAGATTCGCTCGGTATGGAGGTGGGCTACCGCCTGATTCCGATGGTCGATTTCCAGCAGGATGGCGAGTTGCTCGGGCGTATCCGCAGTATCCGCAAGAAATTCGCGCAGGACATGGGCTTCCTGCCGCCAGTGGTGCACATTCGCGACAATATGGATCTGCAACCGGCGCACTATCGTATTCTGATGAAAGGGGTGGAGATTGGCAGCGGCGACGCGTATCCGGGGCGCTGGCTGGCAATCAACCCGGGAACGGCGGCGGGTACGCTGCCAGGCGAGCAAACCGTGGATCCGGCGTTTGGCCTGGATGCAATCTGGATCGAAAGCGCGCTGAAAGAACAGGCGCAGATCCAGGGCTTTACGGTGGTGGAAGCCAGTACCGTTGTGGCGACGCACCTCAACCATTTGATCGGCAAATATGCCGCCGAACTGTTTGGCCGTCAGGAAGCGCAGCAGTTGTTGGATCGCGTCTCCCAGGAGATGCCGAAACTGACCGAAGATTTGGTCCCCGGCGTGGTCACCCTGACCACGCTGCGTAAAGTGCTGCAGAATCTGCTGGATGAAAAAGTGCCGATCCGCGATATGCGCACCATTCTTGAAACGCTGGCGGAACATGCGCCGCTGCAAAATGATCCCCATGAACTTACCGCCGTGGTGCGCGTGGCGCTGGGGCGCGCAATTACACAGCAGTGGTTCCCCGGTAGCGATGAAGTCAGCGTTATTGGCCTGGATACGGCGCTCGAACGCTTGTTGTTGCAGGCGTTGCAGGGCGGCGGCGGTCTGGAGCCTGGGCTGGCCGATCGCCTGCTGGCGCAAACGCAAGAGGCGCTGTCTCGTCAGGAGATGCTTGGCGCGCCGCCAGTGCTGTTGGTCAACCATGCGCTGCGCCCATTGCTGTCGCGCTTTCTGCGTCGCAGTCTGCCGCAGCTGGTTGTCCTGTCGAACATGGAGCTTTCCGACAATCGTAACATTCGCATGACCGCAACCATTGGAGGTAAATAATGCGCAGACTTCTTTGGCTGTTGCTGTTCCCGCTGGCGGCGCAGGCCGCCGGGGAAGGCGCATGGCAGGCCAGCAGCATCGGCATTACCTTAAACCATCGCGGTGAATCCGCCTCCTCGGCGCCGCTTTCCGCTGGTCAGCCAGTGTCCGGGCTGATGACCCTGGTGGCCTGGCGTTATGAACTGAATGGCCCGACGCCCGCTGGTTTGCGGGTGCGCTTATGCTCCCAGTCGCGCTGCGTCGAGCTTGATGGACAAAGTGGGACAACCACCGCTTTTAGCAACGTGCCCGCCGTGGAGCCGCTGCGTTTTATCTGGGAAGTACCCGGTGGCGGCCGTCTGATTCCCGCCCTAAAAGTACAGCGCAATCAGGTAATTGTGAACTACCGCTAACGGTTATTTCCTCATCAGGCGGCAACGTAATTTGCTGCCTGATTCGCATTTTTGGCCCCCTCTTTTGATTCAAAAGAAACGCTGTTTTATAAATCGGTGACACGCGTTGCCGGTCTCTTTGCGTTTTTGCCATTTCGCCAGGACAGGTGGCAAAAACGAAAAGGTATCCCGCCTGGTAAGCTTTTACTGTAGCCGTGTAAGTACTCCCTCTGGCGTAGCCACAGGTCGGAGTCCCCCAACTGATTGCAGGGTTAACGGCAATGAAAACACGTAAAATTGGATTGGCGAATTATTTAGCCTACGGTTCAGGCGATTTTTTAGGTGCAGGCACCACGGCGCTCACAGCCGCCTGGTTACTGTATTTTTATACGACGTTTTGCGGTCTTTCGCCCATAGAGGCGACGTTTATCTTTGCGGCGGCGAGGGTGCTGGACGCAGTCGTCAGCCCACTGATGGGCTTTCTGACGGACAACTTCGGCTCAACCTGGCTGGGTAAACGCTTTGGCCGCCGTAAGTTCTTTATTTTGCTGGGGATCCCATGTGTCTTTAGCTACTCATTAATGTGGGTGGGGGATATGGGGTTCTGGTACTACCTGCTGACCTACCTGGTTTTCGATATCGTCTACACCATGATCCTGGTGCCATATGAAACGCTGGTGCCGGAAATGACCGATGATTTCAAACAGAAAACCAAATTTTCCGGCGCGCGTATTTCTATGGCGCAGATGTCCGCGATCCTCGCTTCCTTCCTGCCGGGTATCCTGTTGACCGCGTTTGGCAAAGACAACCCCATCTCCTTTTTCTACGCCAGCCTGGTGTTCTCGGTGCTGTGCGCCCTGATGCTGACGTTCGTCTGGTTCTTCACCTGGGAGCGTCCACGCGAGGAATGGACGGAAGCAGCGCTACGCGCGGAAGAAGAGAAAAAGAGCCTGACGTTCAGCCAGAGCATGCGCCGCCTGTTTGTTGAGCTGAGCTCTACGTTGCGGATTAAAATTTTCCGCCAGCATCTCGGCATGTATCTGGGCGGCTACATCGCGCAGGATGTTTTCAACGCGGTCTTTACCTATTACGTGGTGTTCGTCCTGATGCAGGAAGCGTCGATGGCGTCAAACCTGCTTGGCACCATGGCGATTTTCCAGTTTATCGCGGTTATCGGCATGATCCCGCTGTGCATCCGCTTCGGACCTGCACCTTCTTACCGGATGGTGGTGGTGCTGTTTGGTCTTAGCTCACTCTCGTATGCCCTGCTGTATTACGCCGGATTAAGCGATATTTATTCCCTGTTGCTGCTGGTGTCCGCCATTGCTGGTCTGGGGCGTGGGGGGATTAACTATGTGCCGTGGAACACCTACACCTACATTGCCGATGTGGATGAAGTGATTACCGGTCAGCGTCGTGAAGGGATCTTCGCCGGGATCATGACCCTGACGCGCAAAGCCTCGCAGGCTGGAGCGGTCATGCTGGTGGGGATTGTCATGCAGACGTCTGGTTTCGTTTCCGGGCAAAGCACCCAGCCGGAGGCGGTCAGCCACACCATACTGTTAATCCTCAGCTGCGGTACGCTGCTGGTGCTGGCCTGCGGTTTCCTGGTCTCTCTGCGTTTCAAACTGAATTTGCAAACCCACAGCACGCTACGCGAAGAAACAGCGAAAATGCGTGAGTCGGGCCGGGCGATGCCGGAGAACATCACGCCGCAGGCGCGCGCCACCGTCGAGATGCTGTCGGGTCTGCCGTATGAATCACTTTGGGGTAACAACAATATTGGTTACCTGAATCGTAATAAACCTGCTGCACCCTCGCTCAAGCGGGCAGCAACGTTGAATTCGACTTATAACAGAGGTTAGAAATATGAAAGTTTGGCCCGTCAAACATAGCGCGTTACTACGACAGCCGGAGCGTTTTATCTCCCGGGAAGAGCTGAAGGGTTTGATTCAGACGGTGACGAACAATCTGGTCAACATCAAGGACGAGACTGGCCAATTCCTGCTACGCCTGGATGACGGACGTGTGATTGACACAAAAGGGTGGGCAGGATGGGAATGGACGCACGGCGTCGGTCTGTATGGAATGTATCAGTATTATCAGCAGACCGGTGATGAGTCGATGCGCGACATTATCGACAATTGGTTCGCCGACCGCTTTGCGGAAGGCGCCACCACCAAGAACGTAAACACCATGGCGCCGTTCTTAACGCTGGCGTATCGCTATGAGGAGACGCGTAATCCGGCGTACCTGCCCTGGCTGGACAGCTGGGCGGAATGGGCAATGAATGAAATGCCGCGTACCGACCATGGCGGAATGCAGCATATCACGCTGGCGGAAGAGAACCACCAGCAGATGTGGGACGATACGCTGATGATGACGGTGTTACCGCTGGCGAAAATTGGCAAGTTGCTCAACCGGCCGGAATATGTCGAAGAGGCAACCTATCAGTTCCTGCTACACGTGCAAAACCTGATGGACAGGGAAACCGGCCTGTGGTTCCACGGCTGGAATTATGACGGGCACCATAACTTTGCCAACGCCCGCTGGGCGCGCGGCAACAGCTGGTTGACCATTGTGATCCCGGATTTCCTGGAACTGGTCGATCTGCCGGAAAACAATGCGGTGCGTCGTTATCTGGCGCAGGTTCTGAAGGCGCAAATCGCCGCGCTGGCAAAATGCCAGGACGAAAGCGGACTGTGGCATACGTTGCTGGACGATCCGCAGTCCTACCTGGAAGCGTCTGCGACCGCGGGTTTTGCCTACGGCATACTGAAAGCGGTACGTAAACGTTATGTTGGCGCGGAATATGCCGGGGTTGCGGAAAAAGCCATTCGCGGCATTGTGCAGAATATCTCGCCGGAAGGGGAGTTGTTGCAGACCTCCTTCGGGACCGGAATGGGCAGCAATCTCGATTTCTATCGTGCGATCCCGCTCACCTCTATGCCGTATGGCCAGGCGATGGCGATGCTGTGCCTGACGGAATATCTGCGGAAATATTTCTGATTCAGAAGCAAAAACAAAACCCGGCGATAGCCGGGTTTATTCTGCTGGTAACCTTTTATTTTGCCAGCGTCATTCTCGTAAGGAATTACATCCGCTCTACGGTTTCGATACCCAGCGTATCGAGACCCAGCTTCAGGGTTTTAGCGGTCAGCAGCGCCAGTTTTAGCCGGCTGTTGCGCACATCGTCGTTCTCTGCGCTCAGAATCGGGCAATGTTCGTAGAAACCGGAGAACAGACCTGCGACATCATACAGATACGCGCACATGACGTGTGGCGTCCCTTCACGCGCGACAACGGTCAGCGTCTCTTCAAACTGCAACAGACGCGCGGCCAGCTGCGCTTCGCGATCTTCTCTGAGCACCACTCTCGCGCTGGCAAGGGCGCGCTCATCCAGACCAGATTTACGGAACACCGACAGTACGCGGGTATAGGCATACTGCATATACGGCGCAGTGTTACCCTCAAAGGCCAGCATGTTGTCCCAGTCAAAGATATAGTCGGTGGTGCGGTTTTTCGACAGATCGGCGTATTTCACCGCACCGATACCGACGGCGTTCGCCAGTTTTTCCAGCTCGTCGGCGGGCATATCCGGGTTCTTTTCCGCCACCAGACGGCGGGCGCGCTCAAGCGCTTCATCCAACAGATCGGCCAGCTTGACGGTGCCGCCAGCGCGGGTTTTGAACGGCTTGCCGTCTTTACCCAACATCATGCCGAACATGTGGTGCTCCAGCGGGACGGAATCCGGAACGTAGCCCGCTTTACGGACGATAGTCCATGCCTGCATCAGATGCTGATGCTGACGGGAGTCGATGTAATACAGCACGCGGTCAGCATGCAGGGTCTCATAACGGTATTTGGCGCAGGCGATATCCGTGGTGGTGTACAAATAACCGCCATCTTTCTTCTGAATGATAACCCCCATCGGTTCGCCTTCCTTGTTTTTATACTCATCAAGGAATACCACGGTGGCGCCTTCGCTTTCGACGGCCAGACCTTTGGCTTTCAGATCGGCCACGATGCCCGGCAGCATGGGGTTGTACAGGCTTTCACCCATCACATCATCGCGGGTCAGCGTGACGTTCAGGCGATCGTAGGTGATCTGGTTCTGCGACATGGTGATGTCGACCAGCTTGCGCCACATTTGCAGGAAATAGTCGTCGCCGCCCTGCAGTTTTACCACGTAGCTGCGCGCGCGCTCGGCAAAGGCTTCATCTTCGTCGTAGTGTTTTTTGGCTTCGCGATAAAAACCTTCGAGGTCCGCCAGCGCCATTTCACCGGCGTTTTCCTGTTGCTGTTTTTCCAGATAAGCGATCAGCATCCCGAACTGAGTGCCCCAGTCGCCTACGTGGTTCGCACGAATCACATGATGACCAAGAAACTCAAGGGTACGCACCGCGGCGTCGCCGATGATGGTGGAACGCAGGTGGCCGACATGCATCTCTTTCGCGACATTTGGCGCGGAGTAATCGACCACCACGGTCTGTTTCTCCGGCTTCGCTACGCCGAGGCGATCTGAGGTCAGCGCTTGCTCCACGCTTTCAGCGAGAAACGCGGGGTCGAGGAAAATATTAATAAAGCCCGGGCCAGCGATTTCAACCTTACTGGCGATACCGCTGAGATCCAGATGAGTCAGCACCTGCTCGGCCAGTTGTCGCGGCGCCATGCCCAGTTTTTTCGCCACCGCCATCATGCCGTTGGCCTGATAGTCGCCGAACTGTACTTTTGCTGACTGACGAACCTGCGGTTCGCAATCCGCAGGCGCGCCTGCGGCAATCATGGCCTGACTGACTTTTTCTGAGAGAAGAGCCTGAATATTCACCTGAATACCTTACGTTGATGAAGCGGGTTGAAATTTACCGCCGCAGTTTAAGAATCAAGGGCGGGAGTATACTGCAAATGGCCCCTTGCGTCAGCACTGCGCGGCCTGAACAACGTGCAGAAAATAAGCGATAAAAGCGTGCATAACCATGCATTCGGCAAATCCCGCAATCTGCGGTTGGTTGTGTCGGACCAACAGAGTAAATTAGCGGCTTTGAAACCTGTTAAGAGCTGACATTATGGCGAACTGGCAAACCCTCGACGAACTGCATGATATTTCCGCCGACCTCCCGCGATTCACGCGGGCGTTCACGGAACTTTCCACTCGCCTCGGTCTGGATATTACGCCGCTTGATGCCGACCATATCTCTTTGCGTTGTCATCAAAACGCCACTGCGGAACGCTGGCGGCGAGGCTTTGAACAATGCGGCAAACTGTTGTCGGAAAATATCATCAATGGCCGACCGATTTGTCTGTTTAAACTGGATGAGCCCGTCTGCGTCGCGCACTGGGCATTTAGCGTTGTTGAGCTGCCCTGGCCGGGCGATAAGCGCTATCCCCACGAAGGATGGGAGCATATCGAAATCGTTTTGCCGGGAGAGCCGGATACCCTGAACGCGCGTGCGTTGGCGCTGCTCGCCGATGACGGACTGAGCCAGCCGGGGATTGTCGTTAAAACCAGTTCGCCGAAAGGCGCGCATGAGCGTCTACCGAATCCGACTCTGGCGGTTACCGATGGTCACGTCACCGTTAAATTCCACCCGTGGTCAATTGAAGCGATCGTGGCAAGCGAACAGCAGGAGTGACAATGGCATTACTTGAGATCTGTTGTTACAGCATGGAATGCGCGCGCATCGCGCAGCAAAACGGCGCGGATCGTATTGAGCTTTGCGCCGCGCCGAAAGAAGGGGGCTTAACGCCTTCGCTGGGCGTGCTGAGTACGGTTCGCCAACAGGTGACGATCCCTGTTCATCCTATCATCCGTCCGCGCGGCGGCGATTTTTGTTATTCCGCAGGGGAGTTCGCCGCCATGCTTGAAGACGTGCGACAGGTGAGGGAGATGGGATTCCCGGGGCTGGTGATCGGTGTGCTGGATGCGGACGGCCACGTCGACTTGCCGCGCATGCAGCAAATTATGCAGGCGGCAGGGCCGCTGGCCGTGACATTTCATCGCGCCTTCGACATGTGTGCTAATCCATTAAAAGCACTTAACAATCTCGCGGAACTGGGCGTCGCCAGAGTGCTGACTTCGGGACAAAAATCAGATGCGGCGCAAGGTTTATCAATAATTTTGGAACTTATTGCCCACGCCGATGTTCCAATCATTATGGCCGGAGCAGGGGTTCGTGCAGCAAATCTGCAGCGTTTCCTCGATGCCGGGGTACGGGAAGTACACAGCTCAGCCGGAACGACACAGCCCTCGCCGATGCGTTATCGCAACCCAGGGTTGTCAATGTCAGCCGATAAGCAGGCGGACGAATACTCCCGCTATGTGGTTGACGGCGCCGCGGTTGCTGAAATGAAAGGAATCATTGCTCGCCATCAGGCCAAATGATTTTTACCGTTGCATCATGTCGCCCAATATGATGCTTGCTCGTACCAGGCCCCTGCCATTAACAGGGGCCTTTTTTTCTCCTGCATATTTCAGGCTGCCGCTGCGTTGGCCGCCTTGCTGCAACCTGAACTATTTTGGCGAAAACGTGCTACGAGTAGGCCGGGTAAGGCGTAGACGCCACCCGGCAAAATACTACGGCTTCGTGGCAATCAACACCGCACGCATCGGCGCCGGATAGCCTTCCACGGTTTTGCTGTGGTCGTTTGGGTCGAGGAACTGCTCCAGCGATTCGGTGATCATCCAGTCGGTGCGGCGCTGCTCTTCTGTGGTGGTGACGCAGACGTCAGCGATGCGTACGTCGACAAAACCACACTTCTCTAACCAGTTTTTCAACGCCAGCGCAGACGGAATAAAGTAGACGTTGCGCATCTGCGCGTAGCGATCGCCCGGTACCAGCACGGTGTTCTCGTCACCGTCGACCACCAGCGTTTCCAGCACCAGTTCACCGTCTTTCACCAGCTGATCTTTTAACTGCCAGAGATGCTCCAGCGGCGAGCGGCGATGATACAGCACGCCCATGGAAAAGACGGTATCGAAGGCGTTAAGCGCGGGCAACTGTTCAATACCGAGCGGCAGCAAGTGGGCGCGCTGATCGTTGCCCAGCAGTTTACGAACCGCTTCGAACTGGCACAGGAACAGCTGCGTCGGGTCAATGCCGACTGCCAGATGCGCGCCTGCGCCAATCATGCGCCACATGTGATAACCGCTGCCGCAGCCCACGTCGAGAATAGTCCGCCCGGTCAGGTCGGACAGGTGCGGCAGAACGCGATCCCATTTCCAGTCTGAACGCCACTCGGTGTCAATGTTCACGCCATACAAAGAGAATGGACCTTTGCGCCATGGCATCAGGTTGCGCAGTAGGGTATCGATACGCTTGAGCTGGCCCGGGGTAAGCGGTGTTTCGCTTTCTGCCGTAACGCTGTGCAGCAGATCCAGCCGGTCAGGCGTCAGGGCCGGAAGAAACGCCACCGCGTTGGCCCATTGCTTATACAGACCGTGCTGTTCGCGCTGCCAGGCGGCAATCTGCGCGGGCAAGGTTTCCAGCCAGTGGGAAAGCGCGTTTTTGGCAATCAGTTGATAAAAGTTACCAAAGTCGATCATGCCGGAACCTCAGCTTTCAGCGCCACCAGGGAACCAAAGTTAAAGCACTGGAACCAGAGTTCACTGTGTTCGAAACCCGCCTGGCGCAGACGCGCCTTATGGGTTTCGACCGAGTCGGTGAGCATCACGTTTTCCAGCATGCTGCGCTTCTGGCTGATCTCCAGCTCGCTGTAGCCATTCGCGCGCTTAAAGTCATGGTGCATGTTAAACAGCAACTCGCCGACTTTCGCATCTTCGAAGCTGAATTTTTCCGACAGCACCAGCGCGCCGCCCGGCATCAGCCCCTGGTAAATCTTATCCAACAACGCCTGGCGCTCAACTGGCGCAAGGAATTGCAGGGTAAAATTCAGCACCACCATTGAGGCATTTTCGATGGCGATGCTGCGGATGTCGCCCTCCACCACATCCACAGGCGTCGGCGCTTTATACGCGTCAATATGACGGCGACAGCGTTCAATCATTGCCGGAGAGTTGTCGACGGCGATGATTTTGCAATTTTGATGTTGAATATTACGCCGCACAGAGAGCGTCGCCGCGCCAAGAGAGCAGCCCAGGTCGTAAACCTGCGTGTCAGGCTGCACAAAACGTTCGGCGAGCATGCCAATCATCGAAATGATATTGGAATAGCCGGGAACGGAGCGCTGGATCATATCCGGGAAGACTTCAGCTACCCGTTCATCAAAGGTCCAGTCGCCCAGACTGGCGATTGGCGCAGAAAAAAGCGTGTCGCGGTGAGACATAACGTAAAAATCCGGGAAAAATAAAGGGGCGTATTGTGCGCTAATGCAGGGAGAAAACCAACTCCCATGGCATATACCACAGGTTCGCCAGCACCATTAGCAACAGCGCGCACCAGGTGGCGCTCATGCCTGACCGACGCCAGCGGAACAGCCGCTGATGGAAACCGTAGTAATGCATCAGCCGACCGGCAAGCAGAATGATGCCGCACAGGTGCACCATCCACGTTTCTGCGCCGTTCATTTCCATAAACAGCAGGAGCACCATCGCGATCGGAATATATTCTACCGCATTGCCATGGATACGAATGGCGCTCTGCAGTTCGCTAAAACCACCGTCGCCATAGGCAACGCGGTACTGCATTCGCAGACGGACGACATCAAATGAAAACTTAATTAACAGCAACGCACCTAATACGGCATATAGCGCGCTTACCATACAATGTCCCTTTTTGGCAGATGGCACGCCCTTATGATAGGGGGCAATTTCAGAAAAGAGAAGATTGCTGTGGGATGGAAGGTGCTGATCCGATCACTGGCAACACCGCACGCAAATCTTCCCACAGGGTGTCGACCAGCTCCGGCGCCTGCGCGATATCCGGGGTGTGCAAAAAAAGATACGGCGTGGTGGTTTGCTCCCAGCGTGGCAGTTTCGTCAGCCAGTCGGCGAAAAACGATTGATTCTGCGCCATATCATCACTGCCGATGAATCTCACCATCGGAGTGTTTGCTGTCACCAGCGCATGAACCGGCACTTTCGGCTTCTTGCGTTGGGCGTCGCGTATGGCTTCGGTGTGCGGGCGCGCCGCGTGAACCGGTCGGCTGTCGAGAATAACCCGGTTTACGCCGCGCTGATGCAGACCGCTGTTCAGCAACTGTTCCGCGTCGCCTTTGGCGAAAAATTCCGGATGACGAACCTCGACGCCGTAAGTGAAGCCCTTTGGCAGCGCGTCGAGAAACGACCAGAGGGCAGGAAGGTCCTGCGGGCCAAAGGTCGCGGGAAGCTGCAGCCAGTACTGCCCGATGCGCGTCTCCAGCGGGGACAGGCGGCTAAAAAACGCATGCGCCAGATCATCACAGTGGCGAAGAGCCGCCTGATGCGAAATGGTCGCCGGAAACTTAAAGCAGAAGCGAAAATCATCCGTGGTTTGCGCGTACCAGCGTTCGACAATCTCCGCCCTGGGAAGCGCGTACAGGGTGGTATTGCCCTCCACGCAATTAAAGTGGCGGGCATACTCTTCCAGACCGTTGATCCCCAGACGCACCCACTTGGGGTGCGACCATTGCGGCAGGCCGATGTATATCATAAGGCGCGAACGATCTCGTCCACGCTACGCACACGGGCGATACGCGGGAAGATGTGGGTCATGCTGCCCTGATGCTGTTCGGCGCTGGCCGCGCTGCAGGCGTCTTCGGCGATGATCAGGCTGAAACCCAGTTCCCAGGCGTTGCGGGCAGTTGATTCTACGCCGATATTGGTGGAGATACCGCACAGCACGACAGTGTCGATACCCCGACGGCGCAGTTGCAGCTCAAGGTCGGTCCCGTAAAAAGCGCCCCACTGGCGTTTGGTCACTTCCAGATCGCTTTCGGCTTTACCCAGCGCCTGCGGGTACGTCCACCAGTTTTCCGGCAGCGGGTGCGCGGGCGTCACGGCGTCAACGGGCTGTTTAAGCGCTTCGGCATAATCGTCGGACCAGCCAACGCGAACCATCACCACCGGCGAACCGTTGGCGCGAAACGCCTCCGCCAGGCGGGCAGCGCGCGTCACGACGTCAGTGGCGGAATGCGGGCCGCCAGCGAAGGGTAAAATCCCTTCCTGCAGGTCAATGACCACCAGGGCGGTGGTTTTTGCGTTCAGTTGCAGCATGATAACTCCCGTCGAAATTCAAAATTCCGTTACACCTTAATCGCGATTGCCCGTGTGACGGACGACAATTTTTGTTATTTTTTGTGAGAATACGCAATACCCGCGTACGAAACACGCGTACAGTCTGTAGCGGACTTATCGTCAGGCGGAATTTCCAGTATAATAGCCGCCTTTTTTCATCCAGTTGTGACATACAGTTAAAGCTGCGACAAAACAGCCTGCGGCTTATTAAGGGATATCTCATGCGTACAGAATATTGCGGACAGCTCCGTCAGTCCCACGTGGGGCAGCAGGTGACTCTGTGTGGTTGGGTCAACCGTCGTCGTGATCTTGGCAGCCTGATCTTTATCGATATGCGCGATCGTGAAGGCATCGTGCAGGTCTTTTTCGACCCGGATCGTGCGGACGCATTAAAGCTGGCCTCTGAACTGCGTAATGAGTTCTGCATTCAGGTGACGGGCACCGTGCGTGCGCGTGACGAGAAAAACGTCAACAGCGAGATGGCCACCGGCGAAATTGAAGTGCTGGCCTCCGATCTGACTATCATCAACCGCGCAGAATCGCTGCCGCTTGATTCAAACCACGTCAACACAGAAGAAGCGCGTCTGAAGTACCGTTATCTGGATCTGCGCCGTCCGGAAATGGCGCAGCGTCTGAAGACCCGCGCGAAAATCACCAGTCTGGTGCGCCGCTTTATGGACGATCACGGCTTCCTCGACATTGAGACGCCGATGCTGACCAAAGCCACGCCGGAAGGCGCGCGCGACTACCTGGTCCCGTCCCGCGTGCATAAAGGCAAATTCTACGCGCTGCCGCAGTCGCCGCAGCTGTTTAAGCAGTTGCTGATGATGTCCGGCTTTGACCGCTATTACCAGATCGTGAAATGCTTCCGCGACGAAGACCTGCGCGCTGACCGTCAGCCGGAATTTACCCAGATCGATGTGGAAACCTCCTTCATGACCGCCGAACAGGTGCGTGAAGTGATGGAAGCATTGGTACGTAGCCTGTGGCTGGACGTGAAAGGCGTGGATCTGGGCGATTTCCCCATTATGACCTTTGCGGAAGCCGAGCGCCGTTACGGTTCCGACAAGCCGGATCTGCGCAACCCGATGGAGCTGGTGGACGTTGCCGATCTGCTGAAGTCCGTCGAATTCGCGGTATTCTCCGGCCCGGCGAACGATCCGAAAGGGCGCGTAGCCGCGCTGCGCGTACCCGGCGGCGCGGCGCTGAGCCGTAAGCAGATCGACGACTACGGTAACTTCATCAAGATCTATGGCGCAAAAGGTCTGGCCTACATTAAGGTCAATGAGCGCGCGAAGGGACTTGAAGGCATCAACAGCCCGGTCGCGAAATTCCTCAACGCGGAAATTGTTGACGCGATCCTCGAGCGCACCGCCGCCCAGGATGGCGATATGATCTTCTTCGGCGCGGACAACAAGAAAGTGGTGGCCGATGCGCTGGGCGCGCTGCGTCTGAAGCTGGGTAAAGATCTGAATCTCACCGACGAAAGCAAGTGGGCGCCGCTGTGGGTGATCGACTTCCCGATGTTTGAAGACGACGGTGAAGGCGGTCTGACCGCAATGCACCACCCGTTCACCTCGCCGAAAGACATGTCCGCCGCTGAGCTAAAAGCCGCGCCGGAAAATGCGGTCGCCAATGCCTACGACATGGTCATTAACGGTTACGAAGTGGGCGGCGGTTCCGTACGTATTCATAACGGCGAAATGCAGCAGACCGTGTTTGGCATTCTGGGGATTAACGAACAGGAACAGCGTGAGAAGTTCGGCTTCCTGCTGGATGCGCTGAAATACGGCACGCCGCCACATGCGGGTCTGGCATTTGGTCTGGATCGTTTGACCATGCTGCTGACCGGTACCGATAATATTCGTGACGTTATTGCCTTCCCGAAAACGACCGCCGCAGCCTGTCTGATGACCGAAGCGCCGAGCTTCGCGAACCCGGCAGCGCTGGCTGAGCTGGGTATCGACGTGGTCAAAAAGGCTGAGAAAAACTGATATGGCATACAAACAGCCTGTCTCGGTGTTAGTCGTAATCTATGCAGAAGACACCGGGAAAGTGCTGATGTTGCAGCGACGCGACGACCCGGATTTCTGGCAGTCGGTAACCGGAAGCCTTGAAGACGGTGAAACCGCGTCGCAAGCCGCCGTGCGTGAAGTAAAGGAAGAGGTCGCCATTGACGTTGCCGCTGAGCAACTGACCTTAATCGACTGTCAGCGCACGGTGGAGTTTGAGATTTTTTCACATTTACGTCATCGCTATGCGCCGGGCGTGGCGCGCAATACAGAATCCTGGTTCTGCCTTGCGTTGCCGCATGAGCGGCAGATTGTGTTCACCGAACACCTGACCTACCAGTGGCTTGATGCGCCCGCGGCGGCGGCGCTCACCAAGTCATGGAGCAACCGGCAGGCGATTGAAGAATTTGTAATTAACATCGCCTGAAAAGGCATGCTTTTTGAGGAAATATTTATGGCAGGTCATAGTAAATGGGCCAACACCAGACATCGTAAAGCGGCGCAGGATGCTAAGCGCGGTAAAATCTTCACCAAAATCATTCGTGAACTGGTGACGGCTGCCAAACTGGGCGGTGGCGATCCGGACGCTAACCCGCGTCTGCGCGCAGCGGTTGATAAAGCGCTGTCCAATAACATGACCCGTGACACCCTGAACCGCGCGATTGCCCGCGGTGTGGGCGGTGATGATGATGCCAACATGGAAACCATCATCTATGAAGGTTACGGTCCTGGCGGTACGGCAATCATGGTGGAATGCCTGTCTGACAACCGTAACCGTACTGTTGCGGAAGTGCGTCATGCGTTCAGCAAATGCGGCGGTAACCTGGGTACCGACGGTTCCGTGGCCTATCTGTTCAGCAAAAAAGGCGTGATCTCCTTTGAGCAGGGCGATGAAGACACCATTATGGAAGCGGCGCTGGAAGCGGGTGCGGAAGATGTGGTGACCTTCGACGACGGCGCGATTGACGTCTACACCGCGTGGGAAGATATGGGTAAAGTGCGTGACGCGCTGGAAGCCGCGGGTCTGAAAGCGGACAGCGCGGAAGTGTCTATGATCCCGTCAACCAAAGCGGACATGGATGCGGAAACCGCGCCAAAACTGCTGCGTCTGATCGACATGCTTGAAGATTGTGACGACGTGCAGGAAGTTTACCACAACGGTGAAATCTCTGATGAGGTTGCAGCTACCTTAGAATGATGTGGCTTAATCCCGTTACCACCGGAGGCGCGTGATGTCCATCATACTGGGTATTGACCCGGGCTCTCGCGTGACCGGCTATGGCGTAATTCGCCAGGTCGGCAGACAGCTGACCTATCTCGGTAGCGGCTGCATCCGTACGAAAGTGGACGACCTTCCGTCGCGCCTGAAGCTGATATACGCGGGCGTGACGGAAATCATCACCCAGTTTCAGCCAGACTACTTCGCTATTGAACAGGTGTTTATGGCGAAGAATGCGGACTCCGCGCTCAAGCTGGGGCAGGCGCGCGGCGTGGCGATTGTCGCAGCGGTCAACCAGGCGCTGCCGGTATTTGAGTATGCGGCGCGCCAGGTGAAGCAGACCGTGGTGGGCATCGGTAGCGCTGAAAAAAGCCAGGTGCAGCATATGGTGCGCACCTTGCTGAAACTCCCGGCCAATCCACAGGCCGATGCGGCGGATGCGCTGGCAATTGCCATCACTCACTGCCACGTCAGTCAGAATGCGATGCAAATGAGCGAGTCGCGTCTCAATCTTGCGCGAGGTCGCTTGCGATAATGACAAATGAGGCTGGATATCTATCCAGCCTTTTTTTATGATACAGCTTTATTTTTCGGCCCCAACGCAGGAGCGTAATGTGATAGGCAGACTCAGAGGCATTATTCTGGAAAAACAACCCCCGCTGGTGTTGCTTGAAGTGGGCGGCGTCGGTTACGAAGTGCATATGCCGATGACCTGTTTTTATGAGCTCCCGGAATCCGGAAAAGAAGCGACGGTCTTTACCCATTTTGTGGTGCGCGAAGACGCGCAACTGCTGTACGGTTTCAACAACAAGCAAGAGCGTACTCTGTTCAAAGAGTTGATTAAAACCAACGGCGTGGGGCCAAAACTGGCGCTGGCAATTCTCTCCGGGATGTCCGCACAGCAGTTCGTTAACGCCGTCGAGCGTGAAGATCCCGCAGCGCTGGTGAAGCTGCCCGGCATTGGCAAAAAAACCGCCGAACGCCTGATCGTCGAAATGAAGGACCGTTTCAAAGGTCTTCACGGCGATCTGTTTACCCCTGCGGCCGATCTGGTGCTGACCTCTCCGGCCAGCCCGGCGGTGGAAGACGCGGAGCAGGAAGCGGTTGCGGCGCTGGTGGCGCTGGGCTATAAACCTCAGGAAGCCAGCCGTATGGTGAGTAAAGTCGCTCGCCCGGACGCCAGCAGTGAAACACTGATCCGCGAAGCCCTGCGCGCCGCGTTATGAGGTAAAGGATGATAGAAGCAGATCGCCTGATTTCGGCAGGCGCCACCATTGCAGAAGAGGTGGCCGATCGTGCCATTCGCCCGAAATTACTGGATGAATATATCGGTCAACCGCAGGTGCGTTCGCAAATGGAGATATTTATCCAGGCGGCGAAACTGCGCGGCGACGCGCTTGACCATCTGCTGATTTTTGGACCGCCGGGGCTTGGCAAAACCACGCTTGCGAATATCGTGGCGAATGAAATGGGCGTGAACCTGCGTACCACATCAGGCCCGGTGTTGGAGAAAGCCGGTGACCTGGCGGCGATGCTCACCAACCTGGAACCGCATGACGTGCTGTTTATCGATGAGATCCATCGACTGTCGCCGGTGGTGGAAGAGGTGCTGTACCCGGCGATGGAAGACTATCAGCTGGACATTATGATTGGCGAAGGACCAGCAGCGCGTTCCATTAAAATCGATTTACCGCCGTTTACGCTAATTGGCGCGACGACCCGCGCCGGATCGTTGACTTCGCCGCTGCGCGACCGCTTTGGTATCGTCCAGCGCCTAGAGTTTTATCAGGTGCCCGATCTTCAGCATATTGTGGGCCGCAGCGCTCGCTTTATGGGGCTTGAGATGAGCGATGACGGGGCGCTGGAAGTCGCGCGACGCGCGCGCGGTACGCCGCGTATTGCCAACCGCTTGCTCAGACGCGTCCGTGATTTCGCCGAAGTGAAGCATGATGGCACGATTTCAGCGGATATTGCCGCCCAGGCGCTGGACATGCTGAATGTCGATGCGGAAGGGTTTGATTATATGGACCGCAAGCTGTTGCTGGCGGTGATTGATAAGTTCTTTGGCGGTCCGGTCGGGCTCGATAACCTGGCGGCGGCAATCGGTGAAGAGCGCGAAACCATTGAAGATGTGCTGGAGCCGTATTTAATTCAGCAGGGCTTTTTGCAACGTACGCCACGCGGAAGAATGGCGACGGTGCGGGCCTGGAACCATTTTGGTATCACCCCGCCGGAAATGCCTTAAATCTGCTGAGTGACGCCTGATGGCGTCACCCTTATCAGGTCTGGAACGGCGAAATAAAGCCTGTGCTTTTGTGCGGTGTTTTTCCTGAAGATGGCGGGAGCTTACTGCGCCCGTTGTCGACCCCGGTCGGGGGTTCTCATCCCCCCGGAATGTGCATATGCGAAAAAAAAGCCCATACTTTCGTACGGGCTCTTTCTCAAATATGGCGGTGAGGGGGGGATTGACTCGCTTCGCTCGCCCTGCGGGCTGCGCCCGTTGTCGACCCCGGTCGGGGGTTCTCATCCCCCCGGAATGTGCAATATGCGAAAAAAAAAGCCCATACTTTCGTACGGGCTCTTTCTTAAAGATGGCGGTGAGGGGGGGATTCGAACCCCCGATACGTTGCCGTATACACACTTTCCAGGCGTGCTCCTTCAGCCACTCGGACACCTCACCAAATTGTCGCTCCGCGTTACCGGAACGGGCGCTAATTTAGGGAAATACCGCGCCTGCGTCAATCAACTTTTCGCAAAAACCGTGCGTTTACACAAACTTCCACCAACATGCAGCTTAATTGAGCGGAAACCGCTTTTTTTGCCAGCGTCCGGGAATTTGCTATGCTGAACATCCTTTTGAAAACGATGATAATAAGTGCGCCCGATGCCGCACAACAACCCGCAGGAGTCAGTATGGATATCATTTTTTATCACCCTACGTTTGATACCCCCTGGTGGATCACCGCACTGGAAAACGCTATCCCAAACGCAAAAGTGAGGGCGTGGAAACCGGGCGATAACGATCCGGCGGACTACGCCCTGGTCTGGCATCCGCCTGTCGAAATGCTTGAAGGTCGCAGACTGAAGGCGGTATTTGCACTCGGTGCGGGAGTGGACTCGATACTCAGCAAACTCAAAGCCCATCCCAACATGCTTGACCCGGCAATCCCGCTATTTCGCCTGGAAGATACCGGAATGGGCCTGCAAATGCAGGAATATGCGGTCAGTCAGGTGCTGCACTGGTTCCGACGTTTTGACGATTACCAGGCGCTAAAAAATCAGCGCCAGTGGCAACCGCTACCGGAATACAGCCGCGAGGAATTTACCGTCGGCATCATGGGGGCGGGCGTGCTGGGGGCGAAAGTCGCCGAAAGCCTGCAGGTCTGGGGATTTCCGCTACGCTGCTGGAGCCGCAGCCGCAAATCCTGGCCAGGCGTGGAGAGCTTTGCCGGAACAGAAGAGCTTGGCGCGTTTCTCAGCCAGACGCGCGTGTTAATCAACCTGTTGCCCAATACCGCAGAAACGGTCGGCATTATTAATGGCGAACTGCTGGATCAATTGCAGGACGGCGCTTATGTACTTAACCTCGCGCGGGGCGTGCATGTCAATGAAGACGATTTGTTAGACGCGCTGAACCGCGAAAAATTGAAAGGTGCCATGCTCGATGTGTTCAGTCGTGAACCGCTCCCTGCCGACAGCCCGCTATGGGCGCATCCCCGGGTGGCAATGACGCCGCATGTGGCTGCAGTGACACGTCCGGCGGAAGCCGTCGCGTATATCTCGCGCACTATTCAGCAACTCGAAAATGGCGAAACGGTCAGCGGACAGGTCGATCGCACGCGAGGTTATTAACGCCAGCCCGGCTTGCGCCGGGTTAACGCTAATAAACGTGGGCGATTCCTGCTATCCTTGTCGAAAAATGACTACAGGAGAGAGACATGTATCCCGTTGACCTGCATATGCATACCGTTGCCAGCACCCATGCCTACAGTACCCTCAGTGATTATATCGCGCAGGCGAAACGCCAGGGGCTGAAGCTGTTTGCGATCACCGATCATGGCCCGGATATGGCGGATGCGCCGCACCACTGGCATTTTATCAACATGCGTATCTGGCCGCGACTGGTGGATGGGGTAGGGATCCTGCGAGGCATTGAAGCGAATATCAAGAATGTCGACGGTGAAATTGACTGCACCGGCCCCATGCTCACTTCACTGGATCTGATCATCGCCGGGTTTCATGAGCCGGTTTTTGCGCCACATGATGAAGCCACGCATACCCAGGCAATGATCAACACCATGGCCAGCGGCGTGGTGCATATCATTAGTCACCCGGGTAACCCAAAATATCCGGTCGATATCACCGCCATCGCCGAAGCCGCGGCAAAGTATCAGGTGGCGCTGGAAATTAACAACTCCTCCTTCCTGCACTCCCGGAAGGGCAGCGAAGCCAACTGTCGCGCCGTGGCTGCTGCGGTACGCGATGCCGGAGGTTGGGTTGCGCTGGGGTCCGATTCCCATACCGCTTTTACCATGGGCGACTTCGGTGAGTGCCGTAAGATCCTGGATGATGTGGGCTTCCCTGAAGAGCGCATTTTAAACGTGACGCCGAGACGGTTGCTGAATTTCCTTGAGACCCGAGGAATGGCGTCCATCCCAGAGTTTGCAGACCTTTAATCACCACTGACTGGACGATTTTGATGAACGAGTTTTCTATCCTGTGCCGCGTGCTGGGATCGTTGTATTACCGCCAACCCCAGGATCCGTTGCTGGTTCCGCTTTTTACCCTTATTCGCGAGGGCAAGCTGTCGGCTAACTGGCCGCTTGAGCAGGACGAACTGTTAAGCCGTTTGCAGAAGAGTTGCGACATGTCGCAGCTGGCGGCGGATTATAACGCGCTGTTTGTCGGCTCGGAGTGTTCGGTGCCGCCATACCGTAGCGCATGGGTGGAAGGGGCAACGGAAGCGGAAGTGCGCGCATTTTTGTCTGCGCGCGGGATGCCGCTTGCCGATACGCCCGCCGATCATATTGGAACTCTGCTGCTTGCGGCCTCATGGCTGGAAGATCAATCAGCGGAAGATGAAAGCGAAGCGCTGGAAACCTTGTTCGCTGATTACATCCTGCCGTGGTGCGGCACTTTTCTGGGGAAAGTGGAAGCCCATGCGGTTACCCCGTTTTGGCGGACAATGGCGCCCCTTACCCGTGACGCTATCGGTGCGATGTGGGATGAATTAGAGGAAGAGTCTGACGAGTAATGTGATCTAAATCACTTTGGTTTTGTAACGTACGAATCTTGTTGCATGATTTGTGTGCGCGATCTCATTCATCATGTCGTTTTCTGCTATGATGCGCGGCATGAACATACTTCTCTGTATTGCAATTACGACGGGCATCCTCTCCGGGATTTGGGGATGGGTGGCCGTTTCTCTTGGTTTACTGAGCTGGGCCGGTTTTTTGGGCTGTACAGCCTATTTTGCCTGCCCGCAGGGCGGACTGAAAGGCCTCGTTATCTCGGCCTCAACGCTGTTAAGCGGGGTGGTGTGGGCGTTGGTCATTATTCACGGCAGCGCACTGACGCCGCATCTTGAGATCGTTGGCTACGTCATGACTGGCGTCGTGGCGTTTCTGATGTGCATCCAGGCGAGGCAGGTGCTGTTGTCGTTTGTGCCGGGAACCTTTATTGGCGCTTGCGCCACGTTTGCCGGACAGGGCGACTGGCGACTGGTATTGCCCTCGCTGGCGGTGGGGCTGCTGTTTGGCTTCGCGATGAAAAACAGTGGATTGTGGCTGGCTTCGCGCCGCGAAAGGCAGAATGTGCAAACGGTCATCAGTAAATGAGCAGCGCCTGATGGCGCTGCGCTGTCATCCAACAGTGAAATGTTCATCATGACTCTGGCGGTACCGACATATGTCGATATTTCACCAGAATATCATTTTGCCTCTCTGCTTTGTTCTGCAAATCCCAAAGCCCACGGTCGATGCCATCGTTTATCAGGAAAATGACGCCGGTCTCTATAGCTGACATCAGACACAGCATCACCGGTTCATTGGAGGTATAGCCGATTTCGCCCTCCAGCAACCGCTGATAGTCAATGAAGCGGAATACGCCCGCCTGGACTTCATAAGACAAAATCGTCTTGCTGGTATTAACAGAGGAGAGGATCTCGCCGGTGCTGACGTTAACCACCCGCAGATTCACGGCAATCTGATCCAGCTGATACTGCGTATCGGCGCCAATACCAAAATAGCGCGCCCCCGCGCCGCCCGACTTCACGTTACTCTCATAGCCGATAATCGAACCTTCAACCATAATATTCGCGGCGGTTAACGACTGAAGCGGGATCCGGTTATTGATCGCGACGGTACCGTTTTCCTGTGCGGCGCGAATGATCTTGCGTTCGTTAAGCAGATTCTGCAGCCCCTGGCGCTCAAGCGGGATAAACCAGCGGGAATCCTTTAAGGCCGTTACCAACATTGCAGTGGCGCTCTGGGGGACCGCGGTTGAAAAGTTACTGGCCGGGTAGGGTTTAAACTGACCGGTTTCATCCTGAATGTTATAGACCGAGACGTAAATTTTGCCGGTGGGCGCAGGTAAATGCGTTAAGTCCTTATAGCTCTGCGCACGGGGCATTAATGTCGGCTTCGTCGCTTCTTTGGGCGGCGCGGTTAAACACCCGCTGAGCAATGTCACGGCGATCAAAATTATTAAGCGCTGCATGATGAATTCCTTACGCGGCTAATGCCTAGAAGTCGGTGGATTGCGACTGTAAACCTGACACTTCGATGGTCGAGGTTTTGCCTGTTTTTCGGTCCGTGACGTTTAGCTGCAATTGTCCATCCCGGTTGGCGATATCCACAATAAAATCGTTGGTCACCATTCTTCCGGGCTTACCGGTATTGATATTGGTAAGTAAGCCACCTAAAATTTGCGACTGGATTGCCTGCGTGAAATTATCCAGCGCGGACGGCGTTTCTATTCCGAAATCATCATCATAACTTGGGTCTTTGTATGAATTCTGCGCCTGTGCGCTGTTCAGTAAAAAAGAACCGTTATTAGGGTTTCCACCAAAATTGGGATTACGGAATTGAAATGTCATATTTCCGGCCCAACTTAAGGGTGAAATAAGCATGAGTGCAACTACTGCATGTTTGACAGACATGACAGCCTCCGGACAAGAAAGTTATTTAGAATTCATCATGTGTTAAATCGCTGGTGCTCAATAGCGTTTTATCTATTTGCCGACGGTTTAACGCTTCTTCCGTTTGCGCAAGGGCAAAGACCACCGTTTTTTCAAAATCTCTTTTCGTTGGAAATAAAAAAGTCTGAAAAATAACGTCCTGATTAACCGTTATGGTGATCCAGCTTCCCCAGCGCGCGCTGGGACGCTCGTTAATGGTTAAATTGCCTGTATACTCGCTTTCCCATTTTTCGCTGAATGCGCGATAAAAATCGTGCCCGACAGACGAAACGGTATGGTCCGTGATCAGGCCGGGCACTTCCACTTCAACAGCCTGTAGGTTCGCGTTAGCAAGCAAAAGGTGTGCGATAATCAGCCAGCTTATTGCGCGTTTCATGGGCTAGCGCCTGAGGTTATCGTTTGCCCACGACACCGCCTGAGTCCGGTTTTTAACAGCTATCTTTTTGAAAAGATTATAAAGATGCGTTTTCACCGTGTTTTCACTGATGAACAATGAGCGGGCGATTTCGATATTAGAAGCGCCAATTCGCAGCTTGTTGAGGATCTCTTTTTCACGATGCGTTAGCAGCGTTGACTCGGTACCGTTATAGCGGTAATGACCGGAATGGGTAATGAGGTAACTGGCCAGTTTCTGCGAAAAATAGCATTCGCCCCGCAGAATACACTGCAGACCGTGCACCACGCGTTCTTGATCGTCGGAGACGTAAAACACACCGTTAATATGCGGCCAGCTTTCGATATCCCGGAAAGGATATTCGTCAGGCGTGTTTAATAAGAGCGTTTTTATCGCGTTGTTTTTCCTGCTTAAATTATCCTGCCAATAGTGAATAAGCTTCTTATCCGCTTCCATCATATCCACTAACACAATACCGTTAGACGAAATATCTTCCAGAGAACGCTGTATATTATGCAGTTTCCCGTTTATCGCCAGCGACTGCTTTAAATGTTGCAATAAAGCTGTTGCCTGCAGGGACGGTTTGGTTATTAACAATAATGTAGGACTATGAATACTATGGACTTCATTAAACATGATGAAACCCCACTTTTATTAGTCGCACATCTGACAGCTGCCTGATAAAAATTGAAGGCACCAGAAGTACTGACAGATGTTGCACTGCTGTGTGTAGAAAAAGAGTAGAATCAGCCCGAATGGGACAAAATAGTAATACCAATGAATGACTGCTGGATTTCAATCTAGCTATTACAAATCTTAAAGCAAGTGTTAAACGTGTAACAAGATGTAAAATTATATATTAATTTATGATTTGCTCCTGAATTATACGTTCAGAATTGAGAGGAAAGTTGTACAGGGGAAAATAATTGCACACATTTAAAAAATCATACAAATTAGCTTAATCCGTTGTTTTTTAATGATATGAACTCGGATATGACGGATTGTTTCTCTCTGCGTTAATTCCAATTTGACGATCGCGCTTGCCGATCAACGTAAACCACAGAAAAACGGCGGGCCTGTAACGACTTGTTCAGCTTTTTCTGTGCCTAACGGTTTACAACGCCAGTAATGGGATCACCAGAGCGATGAATGCCAGCACCATTCAGGGTGCCGAAATGAAGCAAAAAATAATCTACGGAGCAAAACACCTGACGCAATGCGAATTCATACTTTGGTGTGAGCGAGGATAACAAAATACAACTGGTGGGTGAGTTATTTAAAATGTTTCCCCGGACATACTCTTCATCGTAACGCGGCGTTAACAAATTAGGTCTGGCGTTAACAATAATCCTTGCGGGTATTATTGAATTGATATAACGCCAGGTCCAGGGTGATAACATGAAGAAGACAGTCTTATTTGCGATATTAACAATGCTGGGCGCGCCTGGGATTGCCACCGCGACCAGTTATGACTTAGCTGGTTCGGAATATAACTTTGCGGTGAATGAATTAAGCAAATCTTCATTTAATCAGGCTGCCATAATTGGTCAGGTCGGTACGGAGAACAATGCAAAGATACGCCAGCAGGGATCTAAACTATTATCGGTTATTTCGCAAGAAGGCGGAAATAACCGCGCAAAGGTGGAACAGTCCGGAGCGTATAACATTGCTTATATCGATCAGACGGGACAGGGCAATGATGCCAGTATTTCGCAAAATCAATACGGCAATAGCGCGATGATTATCCAGAAAGGCTCGGGTAATAAAGCGAATATTACGCAATACGGTACGCAGAAATCAGCAGTTGTTGTGCAAAGACAGTCGCATATGGCTATTCGCGTGACTCAACGCTAATACCTGAGCGACAATTAAATCAATCCGATGGGGGTTTACCATGAAACTTGTACAAGTGGCAGCATTTGCAGCAATCGTCGTTTCTGGCAGTGCGCTGGCGGGTTCCGTTCCACAATGGGGTGGCGGCGGTAATCACGGCGGCGGCAACGGTAACAGCTCTGGGCCGGAATCGACCCTGAGCATCTATCAGTCCGGGGTGAATAACGCTGCGCTTGCTCTGCAAAGCGATGCGCGTAAATCGGATACCACCATTCATCAAAATGGCGTTGCTAACGGCGCCGACGTCGGCCAGGGGGCTGACAACAGCACCATCGATCTGACCCAGAGTGGATTCCGTAACAACGCGACCATCGATCAGTGGAACGCCAAAAACTCGGATATTACTGTCAGCCAGTATGGTGGGCAGAACGCTGCGCTGGTGAACCAGACGGCGTCTGATTCCAGCGTGCTGGTGTCACAGGCTGGCTTTGGCAACAACGCGACGGCCAACCAATACTGATTCAGCCAGTCGCTGAACAATAAACAGGGCGTAAGCCCTGTTTTTTTGCGAGGTCTCTATGCAAACGGTTCTTCTTCTGGCCGCCTTGTCCAGCCAGATCACCTTTTCCACCCATCAGCAGGGCGAGATGTACACCATTATTCCGCAGGTCACATTGACGCAACCCTGTCTCTGCCAGATACAAATTCTGACCCTTCGGGAAGGCCTCGCCGGGCGAAGCCAGTCAATGCAAAAAAAGACGCTTTCTTTACCAGCTAATCAAGCCATTGATTTGACGAAACTGAGCTTAACTATTTCACCACAGGACACCGTTAAAATAGTTGTTACTGTTTCTGACGGACAGTCACTGCATTTATCACAACAATGGCCGCCCTCTGCGACATCGTCATAAATTGCTGATTATTTGTACATTTTTGAGTGGCGGAGGTGAGTTTGCTGGACTATGAATAGAGTAACGCAGATGGCGTTACTCCCGTACCCGGCAATCGCAGCAGTAAGGGAAAACATAACCCTCAAGGATGAATGATCATTGAGGAAATCACAATGCAGCTTTCTGTCACTGTACTAAAAACCGTTTTAACTCTTAGTCTCTTTTCTCTCTTTTCCGCCGTCGCGATAGCTGATGCAGACCACCAGGGGGGCGTCATACGTTTTACCGGTCAGATTGTCGAGCCGCCATGCGAGGTGGATCGCGTTCAACACCGCTTTGCGCTGTCCTGCAATCGCGGAGGGCAAATCCACACTCAGTACTATTCACCACAGGAATTGATCAACGCCCCTCACCATTTTAAACAGATCGCGTCTGTCAACATGCAGTACATTGATAAAAACAAAACGCTCGCGGTGATGAACATCAATTACCGTTAACAATGACAACGGAATCTCTGCACGAAAAAGGCGATTTCACTGGGTGGCCTGCTGTACACTTGAAAAAGAACGTTCTGCAAGGAGAACCTATGGAATCGCGTATTCATGTTATTCACGGCGATATCACCACCGTCGCTGTTGATGTGATCGTTAACGCCGCTAACGCGTCGCTGATGGGCGGCGGCGGGGTTGATGGGGCCATTCACCGTGCAGCCGGTCCGGAACTGCTGGAGGCCTGCATGAAGGTCCGGCAACAGCAGGGCGATTGTCCAACCGGACACGCGGTCATTACCGCTGCAGGACGTCTACCGGCGAAGGCGGTGATACATACGGTCGGCCCGGTCTGGCGCGGCGGTGAGCATAATGAAGCGCAACTGCTGCATGACGCTTACTTCAACAGTCTGAATCTGGCGCTGGCGAATGGGTATCAGTCGATTGCCTTTCCGGCCATCAGCACTGGCGTCTATGGCTATCCGCGGGCGGCGGCGGCAGAAATTGCGGTGAACACAGTTTCAGACTTCATCACCCGTCGCGCTTCACCGGAGCAGATATACTTTGTCTGTTATGACGAAGAAACTACCCGACTTTACCAGCGTTTACTCACCCAACAAGGCGACGAATGAGTTGACCCGGCTCGCGCATGCCATTATCCCTGTATGTGAGCGTCATCCGGGGAAGTGCGGCATCCTGGCGCTGGACGACAGCCTTGATGCGTTTGCGGCCCGTTATCGGCTGGCCGAAATGGCGGAGCGCACGCTCGATATCCAGTATTACATCTGGGAAAATGATATGTCAGGGCGACTCCTGTTCGCAGTCCTGCTGGCGGCGGCGAGACGCGGGGTTCACGTCCGCCTGCTGCTGGACGATAACAACACGCCTGGCCTTGACGATACGCTGCAACTGCTTGACGGCCATCCGAATATTGAAGTCCGCCTGTTTAATCCTTTCTCCTTTCGCATGCTGCGGGCGCTGGGCTATCTGACCGATTTCGCCAGACTTAACCGCCGGATGCATAATAAAAGCTTCACCGTGGATGGCGTTGTGACGCTGGTCGGCGGGCGTAACGTTGGCGATGCCTATTTTGGTGCCGGGCAGGAACCGCTGTTTTCCGATCTCGACGTAATGGCTATTGGCCCGGTGGTGCAGGATGTTGCCGATGATTTCGAGCGCTACTGGCGCTGCGGATCGGTTTCGACGCTCAAGTCTGTGCTTTCGCTTTCCGAGCAAGAGATCACTGAACGGATAGAGCTTCCGGAATCCTGGTATAACGATGAGATCACGCGCCGTTATCTGCATAAGCTGGAAACCAGCCAGTTTATGTCGCAGCTTGAACACGCCTCGCTCCCGCTGATTTGGGCGAAAACCCGGCTGCTTAGCGATGATCCGGCAAAAGGAGAGGGAAAAGCGCAGCGTCACTCGCTGTTGCCGCAGCGATTATTCGACGTGATGGGATCGCCCGAGGAGCGGATTGACATTATATCCGCCTATTTTGTGCCGACCCGGGCGGGTGTCGCCCAACTGCTGCAACTGGTAAGAAAAGGCGTCAGGATAGCGATTCTGACGAACTCGCTGGCGGCCAATGATGTTGCCGTGGTCCATGCCGGTTACGCCCGCTGGCGGAAAAAACTGTTGCGCTATGGCGTCGAATTGTACGAACTCAAGCCTACCCGGGAGCACGAAACGGTGGTGCACGATCGGGGGTTGACCGGTAATTCCGGCTCCAGCCTGCACGCTAAAACCTTCAGTATTGACGGGCGCAACGTGTTCATCGGCTCTCTCAATTTTGACCCGCGCTCGACGCTGCTGAATACCGAGATGGGATTTGTTATCGAAAGCGAGTCGCTGGCGACCCTGATTCATAAGCGCTTTACTGAAAGCCAGCGCAACGCCGCCTGGCAGTTGCGCCTCGATCGCTGGGGGCGCATTAACTGGGTCGACCACCAGAACGACCGGGAAGTCGTGCTAAAAAAAGAACCCGCAACCGGGTTCTGGAAGCGGGTTCTGGTGCGACTGGCGACCATTTTGCCTGTCGAATGGCTACTGTAACCGGGCGGGTTTTAATTCGCCACGCTGGCGTTTTTACTCTGTTTTACCGCAGGCTTACCCGAAAAAAGGAACTTCAGCAGCGGTATGCGTATATGAATTTCGTAGAGCGCCAGCGCAATACCTATCACAAATACCAGCCCGCAAAGGAACCCGAGCAGATTGGAGGTGATATGCGGGGTAATATACGCGCCAAAGAACAGTGTCAACGGATGATGCACCAGATAGATAAACAACGAAGCATTAACAAAGTAAGTCACACGGGCGGATTGAAAATTGAGTAAGCGATGCCCTAATGAAAACACCACGTTAACCATCCACAGTCCCATCACCATGGTGATCACGTACTCCGTTTCGTACATCCAGGCGTCGCCGCTGCCGTAGCGCTGGTTCAACAGATAGGCCGCGAAGGCGAAGGCTGCGCCCAGCGTGCAGCCCCGAGACGGCCTGGTGAACAGCGCTTTGAGTTCCGGCGAAATAAACGTCAGCGCGCCGAGGAGAAAGAAAGGCACATAAAATAGCGTTTGCATGACGACGAAATTGAACATGCCATCACTGAGAATCGACGGATAAACACTAAAAATCGTTCGTCTGATTGCCGCATAACCGACTCCGGTGAATAAAAAGATCAGCGTCAGTTTTGACATCGAAAGGGTGGTGAGGCGATTTTTATTCGCCGCTGTCCATTTATTGCGCAGCAGACTAAATAGCCACAGGCTTACGGTTGTTATTATTATCAGAACCAGTAAAAACCACAGGTGGGAAATTAACTCCCAGGCCAGCGTATTATATTTGTCATACAAAGAGAGCGAGTGCCAATTTTCCGCTTTCCCTTTCACATATTGCAACATAATAAATTGCGGCAGCGTCAGCAACGGAATAGCGGTCAGCATGGGAATGCCGACCCGCTCAACGCGCACTTTCCACCAGCGTTTAAGCGGATAACGCAAAAATAACATGTATGAAAAATACCCTGAAATAACGAAAAAAACCTGCATACGGAATGCATGGATAAAATCGTTAAACACGGTGAGCCACCATGACGAGTCGGCGCTGTTCACGTGCCAGGTGTGGCTGGAATAGATTAACGAGATATGGAAAGGGATACCCAACAACATCAGCCAGGCGCGGATGGAGTCAAGAAAATATTCACGCTGCGCGGGTACGGAATTCATAGAGGTTTCGTATTCTCAGATTCTCAGACTAATCGCCTTATCCCTAAGACGAATAATAGTTACATTCGGGGGCAACCCTACACGAAGGACAGCAGCCTGTCTCCAGGATAAGCACGCAAAGTGAAAAAGGCTCAGACGGATGCTTAAAGCATGAGCCAGCGTGCTGAACAATACAGGGATTCAGTTGTCCTAATGCCTGATTATCCATTAAAATAGATCGGATCGATATAAGCACACAAAGGGGGAAGTGCTTACTTATTATGAAACATAAACCACAAATGATGAAAATGCGTTGGTTGGGTGCAGCCGTCATGTTCGCGTTGTCCACCACGTCTGGTTGGGCTTTCACCATCGATGACGTCGCAAAACAAGCGCAATCCTTAGCCGGTAAAGGCTATGAGGCGCCAAAAAGCAACTTGCCCTCCGTTTTCCGCGATATGAAATACGCGGACTATCAGCAGATCCAGTTTAATCGCGATAAAGCCTACTGGAGCAATATCAAGACCCCATTCAAGCTCGAGTTCTACCACCAGGGTATGTACTTCGACACCCCTGTCAAAATCAACGAAGTGACCGCGACGACGGTTAAAAGAATCAAATACAGCCCGGATTACTTCAATTTTGGCAACGTACAGCATGACAAAGACACGGTAAAGGATCTCGGATTCGCCGGTTTTAAAGTGCTGTACCCGATCAACAGCAAAGACAAAAACGATGAAATCGTCAGCATGCTTGGCGCGAGCTATTTCCGCGTGCTGGGCGCCGGACAGGTTTATGGCCTGTCTGCCCGCGGGCTGGCGATTGATACCGCGCTGCCTTCAGGCGAAGAATTTCCCCGTTTCCGTGAGTTCTGGATCGAACGTCCAAAACCGACGGACAAACGCCTGACCATTTACGCGCTGCTGGACTCCCCGCGTGCGACCGGCGCCTATCGTTTTGTCATCATTCCTGGGCGCGACACCGTGGTCGACGTCCAGTCAAAAGTATATCTGCGCGACAAAGTCGGCAAACTGGGCGTTGCGCCGTTAACCAGTATGTTCCTGTTTGGGCCGAACCAGCCGTCGCCGACCACCAACTACCGCCCGGAGCTGCATGATTCTAACGGATTGTCGATCCACGCGGGCAACGGCGAATGGATCTGGCGTCCGCTGAACAACCCTAAACATCTGGCGGTGAGCAGCTTCGCGATGGAGAACCCGCAGGGCTTTGGCCTGCTGCAGCGCGGTCGCCAGTTCTCCCGTTTTGAAGATCTCGACGACCGCTACGATCTGCGTCCGAGCGCCTGGATTACGCCGAAAGGCGAATGGGGCAAAGGGAAAATTGAGCTGGTTGAAATTCCGACCAACGATGAAACCAACGATAACATCGTGGCGTACTGGACTCCGGATCAACTGCCTGAAGCGGGCAAAGAGATGAACTTCAAATACACCCTGACGTTCAGCCGCGATGAAGACAAACTTCATGCGCCGGATAACGCGTGGGTGCAGCAGACGCGCCGTTCTACCGGCGACGTCAAACAGTCGAATCTCATTCGCCAGCCTGACGGCACCATCGCGTTTATCGTGGATTTTGCCGGCACCGACATGAAAAAGCTGCCGCAGGATACCCCGGTTACCGCGCAAACCAGCATCGGCGACAACGGCGAGATCGTAGAAAATACCGTGCGTTATAACCCTGTCACCAAGGGGTGGCGTCTGACGCTGCGCGTAAAAGTGAAAGACGCGAAGAAAACCACGGAAATGCGTGCGGCGTTGGTCAACGCCGACCAGACGCTGAGTGAAACCTGGAGCTACCAGTTACCTGCCAATGAATAAGACAACTGAGTACATTGATGCAATGCCGCTCTCGGACATCGAGAAAGCGGCGCTGCCGAACACTGACATCCGCGCAGTGCATGAAGCGCTGGATGCCGAGCATCGCCGTTACTCGCGAGAAGACGATTCACCGCAGGGGTCTGTGAAAGCGCGCCTGGAGCAGGCCTGGCCGAATTCGCTGCCGGAAGGGCAACTGATCAAAGACGATGAAGGACGCGATCAGCTCCAGGCCATGCCGAAAGCCAAACGTTCGTCTATGTTTCCCGACCCGTGGCGCACTAACCCGGTTGGACGCTTCTGGGATCGTCTGCGTGGCCGTGACGTCACGCCGCGCTACCTTTCTCGTCTGACCAAAGAGGAGCAGGAAAGCGAGCAGAAATGGCGTACCGTCGGTACGATTCGTCGCTACATTTTGCTACTGCTGACCCTGGCGCAGACCGTCGTCGCCACCTGGTATATGAAGACCATTCTTCCTTATCAGGGCTGGGCGCTGATCAATCCGATGGATATGGTCGGGCAGGACCTGTGGGTTTCCTTTATGCAGCTGCTGCCGTATGTGCTGCAAACCGGGATCCTGATCCTGTTCGCGGTGCTGTTCTGTTGGGTATCTGCGGGTTTCTGGACCGCGCTGATGGGGTTCCTGCAACTGTTAATTGGCCGCGATAAGTACAGTATTTCCGCGTCCACAGTTGGCGATGAGCCGCTGAACCCTGAACACCGTACCGCGCTGATTATGCCGATCTGTAACGAAGACGTGGACCGCGTCTTTGCCGGTCTGCGGGCGACGTGGGAGTCGGTAAAGGCGACCGGCAACGCGGCGCATTTCGACGTTTACATTCTGAGCGACAGCTACAACCCCGATATCTGCGTGGCAGAGCAAAAGGCGTGGATGGAGCTGATTGCCGAAGTGCAGGGCGAAGGGCAGATCTTCTATCGTCGCCGTCGTCGTCGTGTGAAGCGTAAAAGCGGTAACATTGACGACTTCTGCCGTCGCTGGGGAAGCCAGTACAGCTATATGGTGGTGCTGGATGCTGACTCGGTCATGACCGGGGAGTGTCTCAGCGGGCTGGTGCGTCTGATGGAAGCGAACCCGAATGCCGGGATCATCCAGTCATCGCCGAAAGCCTCCGGAATGGATACCCTGTACGCCCGCTGCCAGCAGTTTGCGACGCGCGTCTACGGACCGCTGTTTACCGCCGGTCTGCACTTCTGGCAACTGGGGGAATCGCACTACTGGGGCCACAATGCCATTATTCGCGTGAAGCCGTTTATCGAGCATTGCGCGCTGGCGCCGCTGCCGGGCGAAGGGTCGTTTGCGGGCTCCATTCTGTCTCACGACTTCGTGGAAGCGGCGCTAATGCGTCGTGCAGGCTGGGGCGTGTGGATCGCCTACGATTTACCCGGTTCGTATGAAGAGCTGCCGCCGAACCTGCTTGACGAACTGAAACGTGACCGCCGCTGGTGTCACGGCAACCTGATGAACTTCCGTCTGTTCCTGGTAAAAGGGATGCACCCGGTGCATCGCGCCGTGTTCCTGACCGGGGTGATGTCGTATCTGTCGGCGCCGCTGTGGTTTATGTTCCTGGCGCTGTCAACGGCCCTTCAGGTGGTGCACGCGTTGACGGAACCGCAATACTTCCTGCAACCGCGTCAGCTGTTCCCGGTGTGGCCGCAGTGGCGTCCGGAACTGGCGATTGCGCTGTTTGCCTCCACGATGGTGCTGCTGTTCTTACCGAAGCTGCTGAGTATTCTGCTTATCTGGTGCAAAGGCACCAAAGAATACGGTGGGTTTATTCGGGTCACGCTGTCGCTGCTGCTTGAGGTGCTGTTTTCGGTGCTGCTGGCGCCGGTGCGTATGCTGTTCCATACCGTGTTTGTGGTCAGCGCCTTCCTGGGATGGGAAGTGGTCTGGAACTCGCCGCAGCGTGATGATGACTCTACCCCGTGGGGCGAGGCGTTTATGCGCCACGGTTCGCAACTGCTGCTCGGTCTGGTCTGGGCGGTGGGCATGGCGTGGCTGGATCTGCGCTTCCTGTTCTGGCTGGCGCCGATTGTGTTCTCGCTGATCCTGTCGCCGTTCGTGTCGGTGATATCCAGCCGTTCGACGGTCGGTCTGCGCACCAAACGCTGGAAGCTGTTCCTGATCCCCGAAGAGTATTCACCGCCGCAGGTGCTGGTCGATACCGATAAGTACCTGGTGATGAACCGTAACCGTTCGCTGGATGATGGCTTTATGCATGCGGTGTTTAACCCGTCGTTTAACGCCCTCGCCACCGCTATGGCGACCGCGCGTCACCGCGCCAGCCAGGTGCTGGAGATCGCCCGTGACCGCCACGTTGAGCAGGCGCTGAACGAAACGCCGGAAAAACTCAACCGTGACCGCCGTCTGGTGCTGTTGAGCGATCCGGTGACGATGGCGCGCCTGCATTATCGGGTGTGGAATTCACCTGAGCGATATTCCTCTTGGGTAAATTATTATCAGGGGATTACGCTTAACCCGCAGGCGCTACGTAAACCGTAATGCGCTGTTGCCGGATGCTGCTTCGCGTATCCGGCATCATGCAGTGTTAAATACCGGCTTGCGCCGGTATTTTTTTCCACGAAGAATAAGGGTGGGGAGGGAGATTATGCGCGTCATTGCGGTGGCTATGATGGTGATGCTGTTGTCTGGATGCGGTAGCGTCATCAGCCGGACCATCCCCGGACAGGGGCACGGTAACCAGTACTATCCGGGTGTTCAATGGGACGTGCGGGATTCAGCCTGGCGCTACCTTACCATACTCGATCTGCCGTTCTCGCTGGTGTTTGACACCCTGCTGCTCCCGCTCGACATGCATCACGGTCCCTATGACTAATTAACGTGCGTCCCACTCATCGGCCGCAGCCTGACCTTCTTCGGTATCCAGCGGCGGCTCAAGCTGAAACTCACCCTCATCCCATTCGTGAAGCGTATTTTCTTCCAGCCATTCCTGACGGATTTCAATCTCATCATAATCGCCGTCAAAAACACTTTGCGCGGCTTCACCGCTGAGCAACGGCAGACATTCCCCTTCTTCGCCTTCGTCGGCAAAAAATTCAACCTGCCACATGATGTCGCCATCCTGAAGCACATATTTTTGCACGTTGAACTGTTGGACACTGGCGTCATCTTGTTCCAGGCCTGGATTGTCAGCCAGAAACTCTTCACGGGCGGCGTCAATGGCTTCTTCCAGCGTTGCGTACATAGTCATCATGTTTCTCCCTTTAATGCGATGAAGTATTCAGGGAAAGAATAGCTGATTCTGGGATTTTGCAAGGATGAATCCTGAAAAATCATCCAGTCACGCGCGACACGGCGCGACGGCGCAAACTGTACCAGGAATAAACGGCATTAAACAGCACCACGCCCGCCGTGACCAGAAAGACAGCGCGAAAACCGTAGCTGGCGGAGATCGCCGCGCCCATTAATGGCCCGGTCACGTTTCCGATATCACGAAATGACTGATTGTAGCTGAAGATGCGCCCGGCGATTTGATTGGTCGAATTATAGACAAGCAACGTTTGTACTGCAGGTAACAGCGCGCCGTCTGCGGCGCCGAGTAAAAAGCGCAGGATCGCTAACTGCCACGGCGTCTGTACGAACGACATTGGGATCAGCAGCAAAACGGAGATAATTAACGCGACGATCAGGATTTTTTCCGGACCGATACGGTCGCCCAGTTTACCCAGGCGCGGAGCGCTGAGCAGAGCCGCAACGCCTGGCACCGAGGCGATCATCCCGCTGATAAACGCGATATTACTGACGTTGCCCGCCAGTTCGCGTACGTATAGCGTCAGTATTGGCGCAATAGAGCCGGTCGCGACCTGAATAATCAGCGTGGTGACGAACAGGCTGAGCACCAGTCTGGGATTCTTCAGCGAGGCGACAACCTCACGAACGTGAAGCATCTCTTTCCTGCTGACGGGCGTGAAGTTTTCACGAATAAAAAACAGCGTCAGTAGAAAGCAGACCAGCAGGACGCTGGCGGTGATAAAAAACACCGGACGCAGGCCATACTGATCGGCAAGGAGACCGCCCGCCAGCGGGCCGAGCAGCGCGCCGCTGACGCCGCCGGTTGACAGCGTGCCCAGCGCCCAACCGCTTTTGTTGCGCGGCACCTGGGTGGCGATCAGCGCGTTGGCGTTAGGAATAAACCCGCCAAGCAGACCCAGAAGAGCGCGCAGTGCCAAAAACTGCCAGATATTTTGCGCCATGCCCATTAGCAGCATGACGATCGCCATGCCCAGCGCAGAACGCAGCAGCATCATCTTTCTGCCCTTGCGATCGGCGAGTCCTCCCCAGAACGGCGAGGCGATGGCGGAAAACAAAAAGGTGATGCTGAACACCAGGCCGGACCACATATTCAGCGCACTATGGCCCGTTACGCCGAGCTGTTCGACGTAGAGCGGCAGAAAGGGCATCACCAGGCTGAAGGCGGCGCCGGTCAGGAAGCAGCCGAGCCAGGCGACGGTGAGATTGCGTTTCCAGTTTATTGGTATATCTGAGGGTGACATAGCGATCCGCAGTTTGTTGCGCGGCAGCGCAGGATGAAAAAACAATTTATTCTAACGTGACTTAAGTATGCTCCGGACCCGGAAACCCTGCAATGTGAGGCGCTTTTAAAGCTAAAAGAGGGGGAAAGGCAGCCCATAGCGGGCTGCGGAAAGAACACTCAATAACGGGAAGGGACACCTTCAGGGCGCGTTTTAAAGCGGCGATGCAGCCACATATATTGTTCAGGCGCCATCATGATGCACTTTTCCACAATTTTGTTCATCCAGGCGGCAGTGGTTTCCGCATCATCCAGCGGCGGCGAGCATTCCGGCGGCAGCATGATAAGCTGATACCCTTTACCGTCAGGTTTCCGTCGCGGCACAAACGGCACCAGGCAGGCGTTGGACATGCGCGAAAGCATCCAGGTGCCCGAAGTGGTGGCGGCCTGGTCGACGGCGAACAGCGGCACAAATACGCTGGCGCGCGGGCCGTAGTCGTGATCCGGGGCGTACCAGACCACTTCCCCTTTCTTCAGCGCTTTGATCATGCCTTTCAGATCTTTGCGATCGAGCATAGATTTATTGGAGCGCATCCTGCCCCAGGTTTGCAGCCAGTCAATCAGCGGATTATCGTTTGGTCGGTAAACGCCAATTCCCGGCTCCTGTAGACCAAACTGCCGCGCGCCCAGTTCAAGCGTCAGAAAGTGCAGCCCCACCAGCAGAATGCCACGTTGCTGCGCCTGAACGTCGCGAATATGTTCCATACCGATCACTTCCGTCCAGCGAGATACGCGGCGATCGGGCCAGAACCACGCCATGCCGGTTTCCATCACACCCATGCCGACTGATTCAAAGTTTTTGACCACCATCTCGTGGCGTTCCTGCTCGCTCATCTGCGGAAAGCAGAGCTCAAGATTGCGATACGCAATTTTCGCACGGCGCTTCATCAGGCGAAGCGCCAGACGTCCCATCGCGTGTCCTGTACGATAGATCAGCGGGTAGGGCAACTGCACGACCAACCAAAGTGCGCCAATACCGAGCCAGGTTAACCAGTACCGTGGATGCAGTAATGCTGCGGAGAACTTAGGTAAATTCGTCATCTCATTCCTGTAGTGAACGTAAAACGGGCAATTATCTGTATTGTCGCACTTTTTCGCGTCCAGCAAAAATTTGCGCCCTGAGAGTGGTGACAAAAAGAACAAATGTTGTGAATTTTTTAGCGTGAAGCATGAAATGTAGCGCAAAATGTGTGGATGTAAATTGGCAGCGATTGCTATATGATGCCGCCCGATTTTGTTTTTCACCTATTGCAGGAACCGTACACCATGCCAGTGTTACACAACCGCATTTCCAATGATGTGCTCAGAGCCAGGATGCTGGCGGAAACTGAACCCCGCACGACGATCTCATTCTATAAATATTTTACCATTGAAAACCCCCAGGCCACCCGTGATGCGCTGTATCAAACCTTAACGTCGTTGAACGTTTTTGGTCGCGTCTATCTGGCGCACGAGGGGATCAATGCCCAGATCAGCGTGCCGCAAAGTCAGGTTGAGCGCTTCCGCCAGCAGTTGTACGCCTTCGATCCCGCGCTGGAGGGGCTGCGTCTGAACATCGCACTGGATGATGACGGCAAATCCTTTTGGGTTCTGCGCATGAAAGTGCGTGACCGCATTGTGGCTGATGGCATTGAGGATCCGGACTTTGACGCCAGCAACGTTGGAGACTACCTCAAGGCCGCCGAGGTGAACGCCATGCTTGACGATCCGGACGCTGTGTTTATCGACATGCGTAATCACTATGAGTACGAAGTGGGCCACTTTGAGAACGCACTGGAAATCCCGGCTGACACGTTCCGCGAGCAGTTGCCAAAAGCGGTTGAGATGATGCAGGGGCACAAAGATAAAAAGATTGTGATGTACTGCACCGGTGGGATTCGCTGTGAAAAGGCCAGCGCCTGGATGAAGCATAATGGCTTTAATAAGGTGTGGCACATTGAAGGCGGTATTATCGAATATGCGCGTAAAGCCCGCGAACAGGGGTTACCGGTGCGCTTTATCGGTAAAAACTTCGTGTTTGACGAGCGTATGGGTGAGCGTATTTCCGATGAGGTGATTGCGCACTGTCACCAGTGCGGTGCGCCGTGCGACAGCCACACCAACTGCAAAAACGACGGTTGTCATCTGTTGTTCATTCAGTGCCCGGATTGCGCAGAGAAGTTTAAGGGGTGCTGCAGCGAGCTGTGCTGTGAAGAGAGCGCACTGCCGGAAGACGAACAACGCCGCCGCCGCGCGGGGCGTGAAAATGGCAATAAGATTTTCAATAAGTCTCGTGGCCGTTTGAATACCGCTCTCGGTATTCCAGACCCTGCCGAATAACCCTGGCCGGATGGCGATGAAACGCCTCATCCGGCCAACCCTGGATTGCCATTATTCAGGCCCGACAAGCGTAACCCCATCGGGCTTCCCGCCAGGTTTATTTTTGCTGCACGCCTTCCACGGAGATAATCAAATCTACCTCCTGTGATGCCGGACCCAAGTCCTTAGTAATATTGAAGTCTTTCAGCTTAATTTTGCCTTCCGCTTCAAAGCCTGCGCGTTTTCCCCCCCACGGGTCATCCCCCTGACCAATCAGCTTCGCTTCCAGGGTGACGGGTTTGGTAACGCCATTTAAGGTCAGATTACCGGTGATATCCAGTTCATCGCCGTCTTTCTTCACGCTGGTGGAGGTAAAGGTGGCTTGCGGGAACTTCGCCACGTTCAGGAAATCAGCGCTGCGCAGGTGCTTATCACGCTCGGCGTGGTTGGTATCAACGCTATTGGTGTTAATGGTGACATTGACTTTATCCGCAGCAGGATCCTTCTCATCGAAGGTAAAGGTGCCGTCAAAGTCTTTGAACGTCCCGTACAACCAGCTGTAGCCTAAATGCTGAATACGGAAATTAACAAAGGCATGTTGTCCTTCTTTGTCAATCTTATAGTCGGCCGCCACGGCGGAACCGGTAGTGAACAGCAAAGAGGCGAGGGTTAAACCCAGCAGGCTTTTTTTCATTTTTGAGCTCCATAGTCAGATGACGATTTCCCCAACATGCGTTTCAGGGTGTCGTCTTTATCGATAAAGTGGTGTTTGAAGGCCATCAGGCCATGCAGAACGGAGAGAATGACAACCGTCCAGGCCAGCCAGAGGTGTACGCTACCGGCGAGGTCAGCCTGGACGCCTGCGTCGGCGAAGGTCGCCGGAATCTCAAACCAGCCGAATACGCTGATCGGCTTGCCGTCAGCGGTTGAGATCAAATAACCGCTGATGACAATGGCAAACAGCAGCAGATACAGCGTGATATGACCCAGCGTTGCGCCAATACGGGTGAGAGTAGAGTAGCTTTTCAGCGCGGCAGGCGGCGGCGAGATAACACGCCACACGACGCGCACCAGCAGACCGAACATCAGCAAAATGCCGATACTTTTGTGCAGTTCCGGCCCCTGGTGATACCAGCTATCGTAATAACTGAGCGACACCATCCACAATCCAAGGCCAAACATCCCGTAGACCACCACGGCGGTGAGCCAGTGCAGCGCAACGGAGAGGTAACCATAACGTTGAGGAGTATTTGATAACTGCATAAACACACCATTTAATATTTCGGGATTGAATGAAAATGGCGTGGAATAGACATTATTGCAACTAAAAAATAACAACCCTGGCGTTATTTTAAATTCAATCAATAATTTTGATTTAACTTTTAAGAATCAATCAAGGAATTCGCGCAGAATGCTTTTTTATAACCGCAGAGCTGCGTCATGAGAGAAAGGATATCATTCAAAAAATCCCAATGAGAATCCGCTTCACTTCAGTTTTTGTCAAAAATTGTCAAGCATCGCGCTTAGAAGAACAGGATATAAATAATATCCAGAACGAGCAGTAGCGACCACAAAATAACGTAGAGCACCAGATGTTCGCGAATATTGTTAGCAAGGTAATGAATCAGACGACGCATAATGTTGTTCACCACATAAAAATGGCCTCAGGGTGAGGCCATGGGGGAATTATGCCGTAAAGCGAGACAGCCGGAATGGCGTAAGGTCAAAACCGGATGGTTTGTCCTGCGCGAAATCGGCGGCGATCTCACCGAGGACCGGGGCAAATTTAAAACCATGTCCGCTAAGACCGGTGACAATCAGCGTGTTGTCGTGACCAGGCAGGGTGTCGATGATGAAGTCTTCATCCGGCGAGTTGTCATAAGTACAGGCGGCGCCATGCAAACAACAACCAATGCCGGGCAGCACGTTACGCAGAAACGGAAACGCCTCTGCGCCATCGCTGGCGACGCTGGCAAACGGTGTACGCTCATCTTCTGACTGGATACGCTGACCACCGTTGTGCTTGCCGATCTTCAGCGCGTCGTTTTCTGCCGGGAAACCGTAATACTGGTCGCCGTTCGGCAGTTCCCCGGTAAACGCCGGAAAGTTGTTTTTGCCGCTGTAGCGTCCGTCAGCCTGGTACCAGGCGAAGACTTTGCGCACCGGTTGGATCGGCAGTTCGGGGAGCAGCGAGCGCACCCAGGTGCCAGTGCTGACCAGCGCTTTTTTCGCGCGGTACTCGCCGTCGGCTGTTTCAACCGTGACGCCGCCGCCTTCGTCATGACGGACTGCCGTGACCGGGCAGTTGAACAGCTGTGCGCAGCCAGCTTCTTTCGCCAGGCGTATCCAGGTGGCGATAGCCAGCTCGCTACGGACAAATCCGGAGTCTGCTTCAAACAGACCAATATAGTCATCCGGCACGCGGATTTCGGGCCAGCGCGCCATGACAGCGGCAGCGTCCATACGCTCGACGTTAAGCTGCCACTGTTTCGCACTGTGAGCGACGTTTGCAAGAAATGGGGAATCGACCGGGCCAAGATTAATGACGCCGGAACGAACAAAGATCGGCTCGTCGCTATGGGTGGAAAGCGCATCCCAAAGCGCCTGGGCGCGCAGCACCAGCGGCACGTACTTCTCGCCTTCGCCGTAAGCGTGTCGGATCAGTCGCGTGTCGCCGTGGTGGCTGCCTTGCTGATGCGGCGGCATATGGGCATCCGTCATCAGCACGTTTAGCCCGGCGCGAGTGGCATAATAACCGGCGGCCGCACCGACGGAGCCGCTGCCAATGATGATTAAATCGTAATTCATGGGGTTCTCTCTGCTGTCGCGATAGGGGCAGGGTAATTAAGTGAACGCCGTTATACAACCCATGTGATACAAACCAGAAACGGCAAAGGCACCATGAAGGTGCCTTTTGTGAGTGGCCATCACCGTCTCGTTAATGACGACGGTACTCATTTTCCTGGTAATCGCCAGATTCTATTTTGGCGATACCCGCTTCTAAGATCGAAATGAATTGTCTGGCAACATCGGTGGTTAACCAGAGCGTTTGGCCTATTTCCGTTCCGTCCGTTTCAGGGCGATTTGGGGTCTGGTAGTGCAAACGCAGCATCAGCGCATCATAGCTATCCACGGTGCTGATGTCCCATCCCACAAGCGGATGAGTCTGAATGACTTCATTATTCTTTTCCATCATGCCCCCTAATTCGTGTTACAAGACAACGGTTTTCGAGGTTCAATGCGTTTTTATCTGAAGCAACTTCAGTATATCAATAAATAAGGGTATTCACGGTAAATTTAAAGGGAGAAAAGGATAAATTTCTCCTTTTTAGGAATATTGTGGGGAATTAATCACCATCTTGTTCATTAATTTTAAGTAAGTTGTCCAATTATTTTGAGTATAGGTGAAATTATAACCGTTTATCGATTCAGGAAAGATAGCGTGGTAAAAAAGCCGGGGCGACCCGGCAAACACACAACAGCACAGCTTTTTTAGTCGGTAATAAACCAGTCGTCCGCGCTCTCCCAGGTTTCCTGGAGGATTTCGCTGATACGTTGTTTATCTTCTTTTGTCGCGCCAATCACGGACAAATTATTCGCGGCGGCATAACGCACGGTGACGTTTCCGTCGTTATCGGGAAAATGATGGGTGATACGGCGGGAGAGTTCGCCAGCCAGCGCGTCGATAGCGCCTGCTGGCAACGGAGAAGTTTTTGCAATAGTGACTTCAATACGCATAATGGCCCCCTGTTGAATATACTGGTTATTTATACAGTTAAAATAACCCGCTGACAACAGGCGGCGCTGATTATTTTATGCTTTAACGGACCAGCGTACTGTTTCACCCCCGAGGAACGGCACCAGCGTGTCATCCGCAACATGGATGCTTTCCGGCACTAGCCGTTCTTCGCGTACCAGTTCAACAAAAGTGTCGTTAACCGGCAGCCCGTAAAAGCGCGGTCCGTTCAGTGAACAAAATGCCTCAAAATGCGCTAACGCGTTCATCTCTTCAAAGACAGTGGCATAGCTCGCCAGCGCCGTCGGCGCGTTAAAGCAGCCTGCGCAGCCGCAGCTCGACTCTTTGCGGTGCCGTGCGTGGGGAGCGGAGTCGGTTCCAAGGAATGCGCGCGCAAAGCCGCTGGCAACCAGTTCACGCAGCGCCTGCTGATGAACGTTACGTTTCAGGATGGGCAGGCAGTACAGGTGAGGGCGAATCCCACCCACCAGCATATGATTGCGGTTGAACATCAGATGTTGGGGGGTAATTGTCGCCGCCAGCAGTTCGTTGCCCTCGCGGACATAGTCGGCGGCATCTTTGGTGGTAATATGTTCAAAGACTACCTTCAGCGCGGGAAGCCGCTGCCGCAGCGGTTCCATGACGGTCACGATAAAACGCGCTTCGCGGTCGAAAATATCAATATCCGCGTGGGTGACTTCACCGTGGACCAGCAGCGGCATACCGAGTTTTTCCATCCGTTCCAGCACCGGCATAATGGCGTCGACGGAGGTCACCCCGTGGCTGGAGTTGGTGGTGGCATTTGCCGGATACAGCTTTGCCGCGGTGAACACCCCTTCGCGGAAGCCGCGTTCCAGCTCATCCGGATCCAGCGTGTCCGTTAAATAGCAGGTCATCAGCGGGGTAAATGAATGCCCGGCAGGCACCGCATCAAGAATGCGCTGACGGTAGGCGATAGCCGCATCCACCGTGGTGACCGGCGGCGCGAGATTCGGCATCACAATGGCGCGAGCATAAATTTCACTGGTGTACGGCACGACCGTTTTCAACATGTCGCCATCGCGAAGGTGAAGGTGCCAGTCGTCTGGGCGGCGGATTTTTAAAACCTGGGAGGGTGCTGTCATCAATATGCTCCGGCTGGGGAATGTCATTTTTGCCGGACACAAAGGATAAGCGGAAACGTTTTCGTTTGCACGTAAAAAAAGGCGCCGGAGCGCCCTTGTCATTTAGTCCGTGAACGGGATAATGATTTCGCCCGGTTTCACCTCAATGCCTTTGGCATATTTTTTCGCCATCGCCTCGCCTTTGCTGGCGTCTTCACGCAGTACGTAAGCCGGCTGCTGATTAAAATAGTTGCGCAGCGACTGATTCAGATAGGGCATCAACGTTTGCATGACGCTCTGCATTTTCTCCGGCGTGACGGTAGCATCCACCACTTCCATCTCCTGCAGGAAGATGGCGCCTTTATCCTTGTTGAACACTGGTAGCGCTTTCAGTTTCAACTTGATGGTCGCTTTCTGACTGCCAAACAGCGAATTCATGTCCAGGTTCGCATCGCCGGTGAGGGTGACTTTATTCGGTTCTTCGCGACCGATCTGGCTCGCCAGATTATTCAACACGATATGGGCGTCGGCGACGCCAGGTAAGCCAATATCTTTAGAAAAATTGTTATGTTTTTCAAGTGCCTGATTAATTTCCTGTTCGCTTACCGTGTACTGCGTGAGCTGGTTACAGCCGACCAGCAGGCCGCCAACCATCAGCGCAGCGGCAAAAAAAATCGTCTTCATGAGGTTCCTCGACATGTTGCCATTGTCAAAATCCTGACCTGAGCAGCATGTGTTACCGGCACAAACCGCGCCAGTAGAAAAAACTGAAAATAGCGGCGACATGCGAAACGATGCCGCCGCCAGCGAAGGTTATATCGCCATGGATGATAACAGATTGACCTGTGTCTGTTTTGCCATATTGTCGCGATAGTCCGCCACACGCGTCGGCCAGTTCACGCCTGCCACCAGCGTCAGGTTGCGCAGCAGGGGAAAAAGCTGAATATCGTCTTCGGACAGTTCGCCGTTGACGGCGTTGGGCTGAACGATCAGCTTATCCAGCGCCCGGAGGTCGTCGCTGATTTTTTTCGTCAGCCCCGCAGAGTGAGCCAGATGGTCGGCAAAACTGCCGATCATTGCCTCTTTCTTTTGCGTAAAGTACTGACGGGCTGATGGCGTGGAAAATTCGTCAAAGGCTGATTTAGCAAAGCGCGGCAGGAGCAGATGGTTAGCGTAGCTGTTCACTTTACGCAGCCATTCGTCAATAGCCGGAACCTTCTTGCCGGTCAGCAGCGGCTTGCCATCAATGTTGTCGACGTAATGCACAATGTCCATGCTTTCCGCCATATAGCGGCTGTCGTCTTTTTGCAGAATCGGCACCATTTTCTGACCAACCATACGGGTCGGCGTGGCATCGTCATCGTTGGCCAGGACGTTCAGTTCGACGGGAATGTTTTTGAGGCCGAAAATCATGCGGGCTTTGACGCAGAAAGGGCAGTGATCGTAAATATAAAGCTTCACGTTTCTCCTCCATTTTACTGTCGGTTCTTTGTCAGTATGGAGGAGACGCGAGCAGGTATCAAATCAGGCGCCCGGTTCGAGCATACCTCGCGGTGTGCGTTTATGGCTGAACTGCCAGCCTAACGCGAGGAAGGTGATACCGCCAATAATGCCGAGCATCATCCACGGCAGCTCCGGCTGCTGGAGCAATTTTCCCATATCAAACAGCCAGCCGCCGCCGATATAGCCTATCGCGCCGCCAATGGCTAAACCAAGACGGCTAAAGCCCATGTAACTGCCGCGCGCCCGGGCATCCGCCAGCGACGCGCTCAGCGTTTCCCGCGCCGGTTCAGCGATTATCGAACCAATGTAAAAGGTGCAAATCAGGGTGAACAACTGCTGTAAATCGCTCACCAGGCCGACAGGCAGCATGCTGAGCGACATCAGCAGCAGCCCGGCCATCAACCGGTGCTCAAGACGAAAACGTTTTTCGCTCCAGCGGGCGATGGGGTAGAGCAACGTCAGCGACAGGCAGGCTTCAATGGCGTACATCCATTTTACCGCTGCCGGTGAACCGGCAATGTCATTGACCATTATCGGCAGCATGAGCATGACCTGAACCGCCAGCATATAATAGCCCGCCAGTGTGAGCACATAGGTGACAAAGCGCTTGTCATTAAGTACGCGGCGCATCCCTTCACGCACCGGAATACGCACAGTCGACAGCTTCCACGCGGGCAGCAGCCAGGCATTAAAGCCCGCGCATAAAACAAACAGCACCGCGCCTACCGCGCACACCAGACGAAAATCATACTGTAACAGCCAGCTACCTAACAGCGCGCCAATTACCGCGCCTGCGCTGTCCTGCATCATCAGCAGTGAAAAAAAACGACCGCGTTGCTGCGGGCGGATCAGTTTAACCACCAACGCAGAGCGGGGCGGATCGAAAAGTGTCCCGCCGAGACCGGAGAGAAAGCAGGAAAACCACAGCAGCCAGGGTTCATGGGCGATTCCCATAGTGGCGAACCCGGTGGCGCGCATCAGCATACCGGTGACGATCATGGGCTTGGCGCCAAAACGGTCGGCAATCGCGCCGCCAAAAATGCCCAGTCCCTGCTGAATGAACTGACGCAGACCCAGGGCAATCCCGACCATGACGGCGGCCCAGCCCATTTGGTCAACAAAGCGAATGGAGATCAGCGGGAACACGACGAAAAAGCCTAACACGACCAGCATGTTATCGATGAGCAGGAAATATTTACCCAGGTTCCTGGCCTGCGAGGTGCGCGACATTTTCCCCTCCCGGGAAAATACTCTCAATATTCCGAGTAGACAGAGCGAAGAGGATCCTATTTTGCGGCTTTGCTCTCTTTTTGCCCACCCCTGACCGGGACAATATTTTTTTATCAAAAGTCCGTCTTGATAGAGAGTTTTTATCAAAATGCAGGAATAATTCAAATAATGGCAAATCGTGCTTTTCACAGGGCGGTTTTGCACAGGTATAGTAAGTGAATCGGGGTGTCATGACGATTCGGGAAGGAGTTGAAATATCTATGTTTGGCTATCGCAGTAACGTGCCAAAAGTGCGCTTAACCACTGACCGTCTGGTCGTGCGTTTAGTGCATGAGCGTGATGCCTGGCGTCTGGCGGACTATTACGCGGAAAATCGTCATTTTTTAAAGCCCTGGGAACCGATTCGCGATGAAAGCCACTGCTATCCTTCCGGATGGCAGGCACGGCTGAGTATGATTAGCGAATTTCATAAGCAGGGCTCTGCCTTTTACTTTGCACTGCTTGACCCGGAAGAAAAAGAGATCATCGGCGTGGCAAACTTTTCAAACGTGGTCCGCGGTTCATTTCATGCCTGTTATCTGGGCTATTCGATTGCGCAAAAATGGCAGGGACAAGGGCTGATGTTTGAAGCGCTCAGCGCCGCTATTCGCTATATGCAGCGCACGCAACATATTCATCGCATTATGGCAAACTACATGCCGCACAATAAACGCAGCGGTGATTTACTGGCGCGACTCGGCTTTGAGAAAGAGGGTTACGCCAAAGATTATCTGTTGATTGACGGGCAGTGGCGCGACCACGTGCTGACGGCGTTAACGACAACGGAATGGACCCCCGGACGGTGAGGAGAAAATAATGAAATACGAATTAACCGCCACGGAAGCCCGCGTGATTGGCTGCCTGCTGGAAAAACAGGTCACGACACCAGAACAGTATCCACTTTCCGTGAACGGCGTGGTCACCGCCTGTAACCAGAAGACCAACCGCGAACCGGTGATGAACCTGTCGGAACACGAGGTGCAGGAACAGCTTGATAATCTGGTTAAACGTCACTTCCTGCGCACAGTAAGCGGTTTTGGCAATCGCGTCACCAAATATGAACAGCGCTTCTGTAATTCCGAATTCGGAAACCTGAAGCTGAGCCCGGCGGAAGTGGCGCTGGTCACGACATTGCTGCTGCGCGGGGCGCAAACGCCAGGGGAATTGCGTAGCCGCGCCTCGCGGATGTATGAGTTTAGCGACATGGCTGAAGTGGACGCCACGCTGGAACAACTGGCGACGCGCGAGGATGGCCCTTACGTTGTTCGTCTGGCGCGTGAACCGGGTAAGCGCGAAAGCCGTTTCATGCATTTGTTTTGCGGCGAAGTGGATGAACAGGCGTTGGCGAGCGACGCGGGCGTCTCTGCGGCGTCAGGCGATCTGCTGGCGCGGGTAGAGGCGCTGGAAGGTGAGGTTGCGGAGCTCAGGCAACGACTCGAGTCACTGTTGGCGCACCTGGGGGAGTAACGTGAAAAAATTACGCATCGGGGTGGTTGGATTGGGCGGCATCGCGCAAAAAGCCTGGTTGCCGGTTTTAGGCGCATCCACAGACTGGACGCTCCAGGCTGCGTGGTCGCCATCGCGCGAAAAAGCAGAGAAAATCTGTGCAAGCTGGCGCATCCCTTACGCGGGCTCGCTGACCAGCCTGGCAAGCGACTGCGACGCGGTTTTCGTCCACTCAAGCACCGCAAGCCATTATGCGGTCGTCAGTGAATTGCTGAATGCGGGGGTGCATGTTTGTGTCGACAAGCCGCTGGCTGAGAATCTGCGTGATGCTGAGCGACTGGTGGCGCTGGCGGCGGAGAAAAAGCTCACGTTGATGGTTGGCTTTAACCGCCGCTTTGCACCGCTGTACCGCGAACTGAAAGTGGAGCTCGGCAACGCCGCTTCGCTGCGCATGGATAAACACCGTACCGACAGCGTGGGACCACACGACCTGCGGTTCACCCTGCTCGATGATTATCTGCATGTTGTCGACACCGCGCTGTGGCTGGCGGGCGGGACTGCCGCGCTCAGCAGCGGGAGTCTGCAAACCAACGACGCAGGCGAAATGCTGTATGCGGAACACCATTTCGCCACCAGCCGACTCCACATCACCACCAGTATGCACCGTCGGGCGGGAAGCCAGCGGGAATGGGTGCAGGCGGTGACCGACGGCGGCCTGATTGATGTTACCGATATGCGCGACTGGCGCGAGGAGCGCGGGCAGGGGGTGGTGCATAAACCGATTCCCGGCTGGCAGAGCATCCTTGAACAGCGCGGTTTCGCCGGTTGTGCGCGTCATTTTATCGAATGCGTGCAGAATCAGACGGTTCCGGAAACCGCTGGCGAGCAGGCGATCCTGGCCCAGCGGGTAGTGGAAAAGCTCTGGCGCGAGGCGATGAGCGAATAATCATCTGTCACAACTGCCGGTAGTAATTCAGCATAATCACGGTAGACTAAGCGCCTCTTCCAACGCCTGCACTGCAGGCGTTTTGCCGTAGGGTGTGGAATAACAAGAAATGAACTTATTGAAATCGCTGGCGGCCGTCAGCTCAATGACCATGTTTTCGCGCGTGCTTGGCTTTGCGCGTGATGCGATTGTCGCCAGAATCTTTGGCGCAGGTATGGCGACCGACGCCTTTTTTGTGGCATTCAAATTACCTAATCTGTTACGCCGCATTTTTGCCGAAGGCGCATTTTCTCAGGCTTTTGTGCCGATTCTGGCGGAATACAAAAGTAAGCAGGGCGAAGATGCGACCCGGGTATTTGTCTCGTATGTGTCGGGACTGCTGACGCTGGCACTGGCGGTGGTGACAATCCTCGGGATGCTGGCCGCGCCGTGGGTGATCATGGTGACCGCGCCTGGCTTTGCCGATACTGCCGATAAATTCGCGCTGACCACCAAACTGCTGCAGATCACCTTTCCCTATATTTTGCTGATTTCACTGGCCTCGCTGGTGGGGGCGATCCTCAATACCTGGAACCGCTTCTCGATCCCGGCGTTTGCGCCGACCTTTCTGAACATCAGCATGATCGGCTTCGCACTGTTCGCGGCGCCTTATTTTAACCCACCGGTACTGGCGCTGGCGTGGGCGGTGACTGCAGGCGGGGTACTGCAACTGGTGTACCAACTGCCTCACCTGAAGAAAATCGGCATGCTGGTACTGCCGCGCATTAATTTCCGCGATGCGGGGGCGATGCGGGTAGTCAAACAAATGGGGCCGGCGATCCTGGGGGTGTCGGTCAGCCAAATTTCACTGATTATCAACACCATTTTCGCCTCGTTTCTGACTTCAGGATCGGTATCGTGGATGTACTACGCGGATCGCCTTATGGAGTTTCCGTCCGGCGTACTGGGTGTGGCGCTGGGGACCATCCTGCTGCCGTCGCTGTCGAAAAGTTTTGCCAGCGGCAACCATGACGAGTATTGCCGCCTGATGGACTGGGGGCTGCGTCTGTGCTTTCTGCTGGCGCTGCCAAGCGCGGTGGCCCTGGGGATCCTCTCCGGGCCGCTGACCGTCTCGCTGTTTCAGTACGGTAAATTTACCGCCTTTGACGCGCTGATGACGCAAAAAGCGTTGATTGCCTATTCGGTGGGGCTGATGGGATTAATCGTGGTAAAAGTGCTGGCGCCGGGCTTCTATTCTCGTCAGGACATCAAAACGCCGGTTAAAATCGCGATTGTGACGTTGATCATGACCCAGTTGATGAACCTGGCGTTTATTGGCCCGCTGAAGCACGCGGGGCTGTCTCTTTCGATCGGTCTTGCCGCCTGCCTCAATGCTTCCCTGCTGTACTGGCAGTTACGCAAGCAGGACATTTTTACGCCGCAGCCGGGCTGGCTGGGCTTTTTCTCGCGTCTGGTCATTGCGGTGCTGGTGATGTCCGCTGTGCTGGTGGGAATGCTGCACATCATGCCGGAATGGTCCCAGGGCACGATGCCGTGGCGTCTGCTACGCCTGATGGCGGTAGTGGTGGCTGGCGCTGCCGCTTACTTTGCCGCGCTGGCGGTGCTGGGCTTTAAAGTGAAAGAGTTTGCGCGCCGGACGGCGTAATGGTGGTCATTGCCGGAGGGCGGCGTTCCGCCTTTTCCGGCCTGTGCCGATCGTCATTGCGAATGCCTGAAACGTCGGGCGACATCGGGCAACGCTAAATAGAGAATTTTTTCCCACCGCGGTGGGCTGAGGCAGTTTGACCGTTCGCGCCGTAAAGCGTCGGTTCCTGATACGGTTTCAGCACGTCGAGCGCCTGTTGGTTGCGAACAATCTGATCCTCCAGCAGCCAGCCGTTATGCTGGTTCAGGTCGCGCAGATGCTGTGTTTTTTCGGTAATCGCCTGCCAGCGCGCGCTGACATCGTCATCGCCGCCATGCCCGGCATTCTGCTCAATGCGTCGCTGCTGTTCAAGGTAGTCAAGGGTCGCCAGCAGAGAACTTTTTTCTTCTGTAATCCGCTGCAGCTGGCTACCGTTAATATGGCCGACGGAAAGCTGTTGTTGTTCGGCATCCATCACCCTTTTCAGGTCATTGAGTACCGCCGTCATGTGGTCAAGTATTTCTGCCAGACGAGTCATACGTTTATTTACTCTGGAGATAGCTCTGCGCCTCGCGGATCAGCGCGTCGGCAATATTGCCAGTGTCCATTTTCAGCTCGCCGTTGCGAATCGCCGTTTTTAACGCTTCAACGCGCTCCATGTTGATATCGCTGGCGCCGGGCTGCATCAGTTTGGCCTGAGCATCGCTTAACGTCACGCTGGTGCTGTTTGCCGTCGAGGTTTTTTCCTGACGGGTCTTTTGTACCGGCGTATCGCTGGTTTCACGCGGTTGCACGGTGCTAACGGGTTTCAATGGTGAGGTACGGTCAATGCTCATTTTATCATCCTCATCGAGGGGCTACGCTGTCGCGGCCAGCTATTATCAAATGTTTCTTCACTATCGGCAGCCGCCACAAAATCTTTAACTGATTACAGATTAATAAGAATATTCCCATCAGGACCAACGGTACCGCTGACGACCTGACCCGATAACATCCTCACTCGCGCATTCTGGGCTACCGCAGCGTTGTTCAGCGCCTGCCCTTCGGCATTAACGTTAAATCCCTCGCCGCTGGCAACCACCAGCACGCGCTGACCGGCCTTGATTCGCCAGGCCTGGCGCAGCATCGTAAGCTGAATCGGTTGTCCAGGCGCGAGATCGCGCAGGCTGACCGCGTCCTGAATCTGATTGATATCCAGCACGGTGCGCGGAGGCAACTGATCCAACCGTCCACGCTTTAACGTGACGCTGGCAGGTCCGAGCTTGCCGCCACGCGCAACGGGCCCCGCGGCGACCACATAGTTTCCCGTCGCCTGCACATTGACTTGCAAATAACGCTTTTCGTTGGCGCAGCGCGTGAGCACGTTAACGTTTCCCCATAGCTTCGCGCTGCCAGTTACGCTAAAGGCGGGGGATTCACAACGTGGCAACAGATTCGGCGCGGTACGAAGTGTCACAACCACCTCATCGCTAAACCCGGCCAGCCGCTGGGTAAACCAGTCAGTCAACTGGGCGTTTAAATCCTGCGCCAGCGTCAGAGGACTGAACAACAGCGCCGCCAGGGCTATTCCACGCTTTAACGTTTGCATTGTCATCTCCCGCTGTTTCAGCAATGACAGGATTCTACCCGTGTGACGCAACCATCAACGCAATAAATAGCGACGCATTTTGCGTTTATTCCGGCGATAACGCGCGCGTAATGGGATTTAAGCTGTCGGCTGAATTTTGTCATCCGCGGGGGAGATATGCTCGATAAGCTCGATGCCGCTTTACGTTTTCAACAGGAAGCGCTGAATCTGCGCGCGCAGCGGCAGGAGGTACTGGCTGCCAATATCGCGAACGCGGACACGCCGGGTTACCAGGCGCGCGATATGGATTTTGCCAGTGAGTTAAAAAAAGTCATGGTACGGGGAAGGCCGGAAACCAGCGGCATTTCCCTGGCATTGACCTCTGCGCAGCACATTCCCGCCCAGACCTTCTCGTCACCGTCTACGGAATTGCTTTACCGCGTTCCCGACCAGCCGTCGCTGGATGGCAATACCGTTGATATGGACCGCGAGCGCACGCAGTTTGCAGATAACAGCCTGAAATACCAGATGAGCCTGACCGCATTGAGCGGACAGATTAAAGGCATGATGAACGTGCTACAGGGAGGGAACTAATCCGTGGCGCTGCTGAATATTTTTGATATCGCCGGTTCGGCCTTAACGGCGCAATCCCAGCGCCTCAACGTGGCGGCCAGTAATCTGGCGAACGCCGACAGCGTGACGGGACCGGATGGTCAGCCGTATCGCGCGAAGCAGGTGGTTTTTCAGGTGGATGCGGCGCCCGGTGCGCCGACGGGCGGCGTGAAGGTGTCCAACGTGATTGAAAGCCAGGCGCCGGACAAGCTGGTCTATGAGCCGGGTAATCCTCTGGCGGACGCCAATGGCTACGTGAAAATGCCGAACGTGGATGTGGTGGGCGAAATGGTCAACACCATGTCCGCCTCCCGCAGCTATCAGGCAAACGTAGAAGTTCTCAACACCGTTAAAAGCATGATGCTTAAAACGCTGACACTTGGCCAGTAAAGGAGACGGCAATGTCTATCGCGGTAAACGTTAACGATCCGACTAATACCGGTGTGAAGAGTACCGGTAGCGGCAGCTCGCTGACCGGCAGCAACGCTTCCGATCTGCAAAGCAGCTTTCTGACGCTGCTGGTGGCGCAACTGAAAAACCAGGATCCCACCAATCCGATGCAGAACAACGAGCTGACCACTCAGCTTGCGCAGATCAGTACCGTCAGCGGTATCGAAAAGCTTAACACCACGCTGGGCGCTATTTCGGGCCAAATCGATAACAGCCAGTCGCTGCAGGCCAGCGCGCTGATTGGTCACGGGGTGATGATCCCCGGCACCACGATTCTGGCGGGCAAGGGAACGGAAGAGGGCGCGACCACCACGACCACGCCGTTTGGCGTTGAGCTACAGCAGCCCGCCGATAAAGTCACCGCCACGATCACCGATAAAGACGGCAAAGTGGTGCGCACTATTGAGATCGGCGCGCTGAAAGCGGGCGTTCATACCTTTACCTGGGACGGCACACTGACCGACGGCACCACGGCGCCAAACGGTTCGTATAACGTGGCGATCAACGCCAGCAACGGCGCGACGCAACTGGTGGCGCAGCCGTTGCAGTTTGCGCTGGTGCAAGGGGTGATCCGCAGTAACGGCGGCAATACGCTCGATCTCGGCACTTACGGAACCACCACCCTCGACGAAGTACGGCAGATCATTTAAGCCTTCTCACTTATCAGGAGTCAACATGGCCTTTTCACAAGCGGTTAGCGGTCTGAATGCCGCAGCCACCAACCTCGATGTCATTGGTAACAACATCGCTAACTCCGCCACGTACGGTTTTAAATCGGGTACCGCCTCGTTTGCGGATATGTTCGCCGGTTCCAAAGTCGGGCTGGGGGTAAAAGTGGCGGGTATCACCCAGGACTTTACCGACGGCACCACCACCAATACCGGACGCGGCCTTGATGTCGCCATCAGCCAGAACGGTTTTTTCCGTCTGGTGGACAGCAACGGCGCCGTTTTCTACAGCCGCAACGGCCAGTTCAAACTGGACGAAAACCGTAATCTGGTGAATATGCAGGGGATGCAACTGACAGGTTACCCGGCAGCCGGCACGCCGCCGACCATTCAGCAAGGGGCGAACCCGGGGCCGATTACTATCCCGAACACGCTGATGGGCGCGAAAAGTACCGATACCGCGGCGATGCAGATTAACCTTAACTCGTCAGATAAAGTGCCCGCTAACAAGCCGTTTTCACCGACCGATGCTGACAGCTATAACAAGCGCGCGCCGCTGACCGTTTTCGACAGCCAGGGCAACCAGCACGACATCAACGTGTTTTACGTGAAAACCGGCGATAACACCTGGGACGTCTGGACTCAGGATTCCAGCGTAGCCAACTCGCCGCTGGTGAAAGCCGCCCAGATGAAGTTCGACGAGAACGGCGCACTGGATAACGTAGAAGAATATACCCCAGACGCTGGCGTACCGGCCCAGGACTGGGTGCTGAGCGGCATGCCGAATGCCACGCCAACCTTCCGGATCACCTCCGGCACGGTAAACGGCGCGGAACCGGCGGAATTCACCTTAAGCCTGCAGAACTCCATGCAGCAGAACACCGGTGCGAACAACGTCATTGCCACCACCCAGAACGGCTACAAGCCGGGGGACCTGGTCAGCTACCAGATTAACGACGACGGTACCGTGGTGGGCAACTACTCCAACGAGCAAAAGCAGGTGCTGGGGCAGATCGTGCTGGCGAACTTCGCCAACAACGAAGGGCTGTCGTCACAGGGCGATAACGTTTGGGCGGCGACCCAGGCATCCGGCGTTGAGCTGCTGGGTACGGCGGGCACGGGTAACTTCGGCAAACTGACCAACGGCGCGCTGGAGTCCTCGAACGTGGATCTCAGTAAAGAACTGGTGAACATGATCGTCGCGCAACGTAACTATCAGTCGAACGCGCAGACCATCAAAACCCAGGATCAGATCCTCAATACGCTGGTTAACCTGCGCTAAGCGCCTGACGGGATAGCTTAATGGATCACGCAATCTATACCGCAATGGGGGCAGCGAGCCAGACCCTGAATCAGCAGGCGGTAACGGCCAGCAACCTGGCAAATGCCTCGACGCCGGGCTTCCGCGCCCAGCTTACCGCACTGCGAGCGGTTCCGGTTGAAGGGCTGTCGCTGCCCACCCGGACGCTGGTAACGGCCTCCACGCCGGGGGCAAACATGACGCCGGGCCAGATGGACTACACCTCGCGTCCGCTGGACGTGGCGCTGCAGCAGGACGGCTGGCTGGCGGTGCAAACCGCCGACGGCGGAGAAGGGTATACCCGCAACGGCAATATTCAGGTGGGCCCCACCGGTCAGTTGACTATTCAGGGGCATCCGGTAATTGGCGAAGCCGGGCCGATAGCGGTGCCTGAAGGGTCGGAGATAACCATTGCCGCCGACGGCACTATCTCGGCGCTGAATCCGGGCGATCCGGCGAACACGGTGGCCCCGGTAGGACGTCTGAAGCTGGTAAAGGCTGAAGGGAATGAAGTACAGCGCGGCGACGACGGAATGTTCCGTCTGACCGCCGCGACTCAGGCCGCCCGTGGTCCGGTATTGCAGGCTGACCCGACGATCCGCGTCATGTCAGGGGTACTGGAAGGCAGTAACGTCAATGCGGTGGCCGCGATGAGCGACATGATCGCCAACGCCAGACGTTTTGAAATGCAGATGAAGGTTATCACCAGCGTGGATGACAACGCCGGGCGCGCTAACCAACTGCTGTCGATGAGTTAATGCAGGACATTTTATGATCAGTTCATTATGGATCGCCAAAACCGGCCTGGACGCGCAGCAAACCAATATGGATGTGATTGCCAACAACCTGGCAAACGTCAGCACGAATGGTTTTAAACGCCAGCGCGCGGTATTTGAAGATCTGCTCTACCAGACGATTCGCCAGCCTGGCGCACAGTCTTCCGAGCAGACTACCCTGCCTTCGGGTCTGCAAATCGGTACCGGCGTACGACCTGTCGCGACCGAACGCCTGCACAGCCAGGGCAACCTGTCGCAGACTAATAACAGTAAAGATGTGGCGATTAAAGGTCAGGGCTTCTTTCAGGTAATGCTGCCGGACGGCACGTCGGCGTACACCCGCGACGGTTCGTTCCAGGTTGACCAGAATGGTCAACTGGTGACGGCGGGCGGCTTCCAGGTTCAACCTGCGATCACCATTCCGGCGAACGCGCTGAGCATTACTATTGGTCGCGACGGCGTTGTCAGCGTGACCCAGCAGGGACAGGCAGCCCCGGTGCAGGTGGGGCAGCTCAACCTGACCACCTTTATGAATGACACCGGCCTGGAGAGTATCGGCGAAAACCTGTACACCGAAACCCAGTCTTCCGGCGCGCCGAATGAGAGCACGCCGGGGCTGAACGGCGCGGGCTTGCTGTATCAGGGCTATGTCGAAACCTCAAACGTTAACGTCGCGGAAGAACTGGTCAACATGATCCAGGTTCAGCGCGCTTACGAAATCAACAGCAAAGCGGTCTCAACGACCGATCAGATGCTGCAAAAACTGACGCAACTCTAAGGTGATGCCCGGTGAGGCGAAAGCGTCACCGGCTCCCGGTTTCAGAAGATAAAGGCAATGCAAAAAAACGCTGCGCACGCTTACCCGATCATGGCCCTGCTGGTGGTTTCGCTGTCAGGATGCGCCTGGATCCCTTCCACGCCGCTGGTACAGGGCGCGACCTCGGCCCAGCCTGTTCCGGGACCGACGCCGGTGGCGAATGGTTCGATTTTTCAGTCCGCGCAGCCCATCAACTATGGCTATCAGCCACTGTTTGAAGACCGTCGCCCGCGTAATATTGGCGACACGCTGACCATCGTATTGCAGGAAAACGTCAGCGCCAGTAAAAGCTCGTCGGCGAACGCCAGCCGCGACGGCAAAACCAACTTTGGTTTTGATACCGTGCCGCGTTATCTGCAAGGACTGTTTGGCAATGCCCGTGCCGACGTAGAAGCGTCCGGCGGTAACACCTTTAACGGTAAAGGGGGGGCAAACGCCAGCAATACCTTCAGCGGCACGCTGACCGTGACCGTCGATCAGGTGCTGGTCAACGGTAATTTACATGTCGTGGGTGAAAAACAGATCGCCATCAATCAGGGGACTGAATTCATCCGCTTCTCCGGCGTGGTTAATCCACGCACCATTAGCGGCAGTAACTCCGTTCCGTCAACCCAGGTGGCGGATGCCCGTATCGAATATGTCGGAAACGGCTATATCAACGAAGCGCAAAATATGGGCTGGCTCCAGCGTTTCTTCCTTAACCTGTCCCCGATGTAAGCGAGGTCTTCCATGTTTAAATCTGTAGTTGGACTGGTCCTGGTTCTCGCCGCCACGCTGGCCCATGCCGATCGTATTCGCGATCTCACCAGCGTACAGGGCGTACGTGAAAACTCGCTCATTGGCTACGGGCTGGTGGTAGGGCTGGACGGTACCGGCGACCAGACCACCCAGACGCCATTCACCACCCAAACGCTGAACAACATGCTTTCCCAGCTCGGCATCACGGTGCCAACCGGCACCAATATGCAACTGAAAAACGTGGCGGCAGTCATGGTGACCGCCACCTTCCCGGCGTTTGGTCGTCAGGGGCAAACCATCGACGTGGTGGTGTCTTCGCTGGGTAACGCCAAAAGTCTGCGGGGCGGCACGCTGCTGATGACCCCCTTAAAAGGGGTCGACAGTCAGGTGTATGCGCTGGCGCAAGGGAACATTCTGGTCGGCGGCGCGGGCGCCTCCGCGGGCGGCAGCAGCGTGCAGGTGAACCAGCTTAACGGTGGGCGCATCACCAACGGGGCGATTATCGAGCGCGAGCTGCCCAGCCAGTTTGGGGCGGGTAATACCCTGAATCTGCAGCTTAATAATGAAGATTTCACCATGGCCCAGCAGATCGCGGACACCATCAACCGCGCCCGTGGCTTTGGCAGCGCCACCGCGCTGGATGCACGAACCATTCAGGTGCGGGTGCCGAGCGGCGGCAGTTCTCAGGTCCGCTTCCTCGCCGATATTCAGAACATGGAGGTCAACGTCACCCCGCAGGATGCGAAGGTGGTGATCAATTCACGTACCGGCTCGGTGGTGATGAATCGTGAAGTGACCCTCGACAGCTGCGCCGTGGCTCAGGGGAATCTTTCTGTAACGGTTAACCGTCAGGCGAACGTCAGCCAGCCGGATACACCGTTCGGCGGCGGGCAAACGGTGGTGACGCCACAAACGCAGATCGACCTGCGCCAGAGCGGCGGCTCCCTGCAAAGCGTGCGGTCCAGCGCCAACCTGAACAACGTGGTGCGGGCGCTCAACGCGCTGGGCGCGACGCCAATGGATCTGATGTCGATCCTCCAGTCGATGCAGAGCGCGGGCTGCCTGCGCGCCAAACTGGAAATTATCTGATGATTAGCGACAGCAAACTGCTGGCCAGCGCCGCCTGGGACGCGCAGTCCCTGAACGATCTGAAGGCCAAAGCGGGCCAGGACCCGGCGGCGAACATGCGTCCGGTGGCGCGTCAGGTGGAGGGGATGTTTGTACAAATGATGCTGAAAAGCATGCGTGAAACGCTGCCGAAGGATGGCCTGTTCAGCAGCGATCAGACGCGTTTGTATACCAGCATGTACGACCAGCAGATCGCCCAGCAGATGACCGCCGGTAAAGGACTGGGTCTGGCGGAAATGATGGTTAAACAGATAACCCAGGGGCAGGCGCAACCGGTGGAAGAGGTGCCGCAGGTACCGATGAAATTCCCGCTGGAAACGGTGACCCGCTATCAACATCAGGCCTTGACCCAACTGGTGAGCAAGGCGATGCCGAAAGCGCCAGTCAGCAGCGACGAACCGCTTTCCGGCGACAGCAAAGATTTTCTGGCGCAACTTTCGCTGCCGGCGCGACTGGCCAGCGAGCAAAGCGGCGTGCCGCATCATCTGATTCTGGCGCAGGCGGCGCTGGAGTCTGGCTGGGGGCAGCGGCAAATTCGCCGCGAGAACGGCGAACCGAGCTTCAACCTGTTTGGCGTGAAGGCGTCCGCCAGCTGGAAAGGGCCGGTGACAGAAATCACCACCACCGAATACGAGAATGGCGAAGCGAAAAAGGTGAAGGCGAAGTTTCGCGTTTACAGTTCGTATCTGGAGGCGCTGTCGGATTATGTCGGTCTGCTCACCCGCAATCCGCGCTATGCCGCCGTTACGACGGCCGCCACGGCCGAGCAGGGCGCTCAGGCGCTACAGAAAGCCGGTTATGCGACCGACCCCCACTACGCGCGTAAACTGACCACCATGATCCAACAGCTGAAGTCGATGAGCGAGAAGGTAAGCAACGCCTACAGCGCAAATCTCGACAATCTCTTCTAAATGGCTCAAGTCCCGCGACCTGCTGCCGATAATGGTTTGTAACTGAAGGATTAAAAGGAACCTCCATGTCCAGCTTGATTAATAACGCCATGAGCGGGTTGAATGCAGCCCAGGCGGCGCTGAATACTGCCAGTAATAATATTTCCAGTTATAACGTGGCGGGATATACCCGACAAACCACGATTATGGCGCAGGCCAACAGCACGCTGGGCGCTGGCGGCTGGGTAGGTAACGGCGTGTATGTGTCCGGCGTACAGCGCGAATACGATGCGTTTATTACTAATCAGTTGCGCGCCGCGCAGAACCAGAGCAGTGGCCTGACGACCCGTTACGAGCAGATGTCGAAAATCGATAACCTGCTGGCGAGCAAAACCAGCTCCATTTCGACCTCAATGCAGGACTTTTTCACCAGTCTGCAAACGCTGGTGAGCAACGCCGAAGATCCGGCGGCGCGCCAGACGCTGATTGGCAAGGCGAACGGTCTGGTGAATCAGTTTAAGACCACCGACCAGTACCTGCGCGACCAGGACAAACAGATCAATATTTCGATTACCTCCAGCGTCGATCAGATCAATAACTACAGCAAGCAAATCGCCAGTCTGAACGACCAGATTTCGCGTCTGACCGGCGTGGGCGCCGGGGCATCGCCGAACGATCTGCTGGACCAGCGCGACCAGTTGGTCAGCGAACTGAATAAACTGGTTGGCGTGGAAGTCAGCGTGCAGGACGGCGGCACCTATAACATCACAATGGCGAACGGCTATTCGCTGGTACAGGGCAGTAATGCGCGTCAACTGGCGGCGGTTCCGTCCCATGCCGATCCGTCGCGTATTACCGTGGCGTATGTTGACGAGCAGGCCGGGAATATTGAAATTCCGGAAAAACTGATTTCAACAGGTTCGCTGGGGGGACTGCTCAGCTTCCGTACCGAAGAACTCGACAAGACGCGTAACACGCTGGGACAGCTGGCGCTGGCGTTTGCGGACGCATTTAACCAGCAGCACCGCAAGGGTTATGACGCCAATGGCAATACCAATACGGATTTCTTTACCATCGGTAGCCCGGCAGTACTGAAAAACGACAAGAATACCGGTAGCGCAGCCGTGAGCGCTGCGGTGACCGATGCCTCAGCGGTACAGGCAACCGACTATAAAATGGTCTACGACGGGGCAAAATGGCAAATCACTCGCCTGGCCGATAATACCCGCTTTGAAGCGACCGCCACCAATGGAAAACTGACCTTTGACGGTCTGGAAGTGACGGTGGGAACCGGGGCGAATGCTAACGACAGTTTCACGCTGAAGCCAGTCGGCGACGCCATAATGAATATGAGCGTTAAGGTGACCAATGAATCGCAAATCGCCATGGCGCAAGACGCCACGTCAGGGGCGAGCGATAACCGTAACGGCCAGGCGCTGTTAGATCTGCAAAACGACGGCACCACCGTGGGCGGGTCAAAATCGTTTAACGACGCTTATGCCACCCTGGTGAGCGATGTTGGCAGTAAAACTGCGACGCTGAAAACCAGCAGCACCACTCAGAACGATGTGGTTACGCAGTTGACCCGACAACAGCAATCGATCTCCGGGGTCAACCTTGACGAAGAGTATGGCAACCTGCAGCGCTTTCAGCAGTACTATCTTGCCAATGCCCAGGTGCTGCAAACGGCGAACTCATTGTTTGATGCTCTGTTGAACATCCGCTAAGGGAGAAGGAACTCATGCGTATCAGTACCCAAATGATGTACCAGCAGAACATGCGTGGTATCACCAATGCTCAGGCCGAATGGATGAAATACGGTGAGCAGATGTCGTCGGGGAAGCGGGTTATTAATCCTTCAGATGATCCTATTGCGGCATCCCAGGCCGTGGTGCTTTCACAGGCGCAGGCGCAAAACAGCCAGTTCGCGCTGGCCCGTACTTTTGCCACGCAGAAGGTCTCGCTGGAAGAAAACGTGCTGAATCAGGTGACAACGGCGATTCAGACGGCACAGGAGAAAATTGTCAGTGCGGGAAACGGCACCTTAAGCGACGACGACCGTGCCTCGCTGGCGACCGATCTGCAGGGGATCCGCGATCAGCTGATGAACCTGGCGAACAGCACCGACGGCAATGGTCGCTATATTTTTGCTGGCTATAAAACCGAAACGCCCCCGTTCGCTCAGGCGGACGGGACCTATAACGGCGGCACCGAAAGCATTAAGCAGCAGGTGGACTCGGCGCGCTCGATGGTCATTGGTCATATTGGCAGCGACATCTTCAATTCCATTACCAGCAACGCGGTACCGGAGCCTGACGGTAAACCATCCGAAACGAACCTGTTCAGAATGCTGGACTCAGCCATCGACTCGCTCAATACCGCGGTAGGCGACGATGAAGCGTTGAAAGAGCAAGCTCAGGCGGTGATTGATAAAACCAACCGCGGGCTGAAAAATTCACTGAACAATGTGCTGAGCGTACGGGCGGAGCTGGGTACGCAACTGAGCGAACTCAGTTCTCTCGACACGTTAGGCAGCGACCGCGCGCTGGGACAAAAGCAGCAGATGAGTAATCTGGTTGACGTTGACTGGAACGAGGCGATCTCCTCGTACGTCATGCAACAGGCGGCGCTGCAGGCCTCGTATAAAGCCTTTACAGACATGCAGGGAATGTCGCTGTTTCAGCTCAACCGTTAACCGCTCGTTTTGAAACATATCAAGAAACTGGGTATGTTTTGTCTGCCCGCTCCAGTACACCCCGGGGCGGGCATTTTTTTAGCGTTCTGTCTGCGGCTGTGCAGGCTGGCGTTTTGCCGTCATGCGGATAGCCAGCGCAACGGCACCGCATAGCGTTGCCAGCGTCACGACACCTGGCCAGTTTGCCCGCGCGTAAACCTGACTGCCGACCACCGACCCCAGCGCCATACCGATAAACACGACCGTGAACAGCAGGGCGTTGAGGCGACCCCGGGCCTGAGGCTCAAGGCTGTACACCAGATTCTGATGCGCCACCAGGCTTGACTGCAGCCCCAGATCGAACCCGACGGCGCAAAGCGCGATCAGAACCCATTGACCCGGCGCGGACAGGAACGGTAAGGCATACATTACGGCGAAAGAGAGTGTCACCAACAGCGCGCCGAGTTGCGCAACTTTCTCCACGCCCATTTTATCCGCCAGATGACCTGCCAGCGGGGCCGCCAGCGCGCCTGCCGCGCCGGCGATGCCGAACGCGCCCGCCGCAGCGCTACCCATCCGGTAGTGTTCCGCCAGCATCACGGCAAGCGTTGACCAGAAGGCGCTAAAGGCGACAGAAAGCGCACCCTGCGCCAGCGCCGCCCGGCGCAGGGTTGGGTAACGCCGCCATAGCTGCGCCATGGTGCCTAACAGCGCCGGATAGTTCAGGGTGGAGTGGGCGGCAAACGGCGGCAGCGCTTTCCATAGCAGCAGACCTGCCAGCGCGATGCTGACCGCGGCAAGCTGATACATCTCACGCCAGCCAAACGCTTCGCCCACCAGGCCGCTGACGGTACGTGACAGCAGGATCCCCAACAACAGGCCGGTCATCACTGTGCCTACGGTCTTTCCCTGTTTCCCTTCCGGCGCCAGGATCGCCGCAGCCGGAACAATATCCTGCGCCATGGTGGCCGCCATGCCAATGAGGAGGCTGACCAGCAGCAGGGAAGAGGCGGATTCGCTCACGCTACAGATCAGTAGCAGCAGGGCAAGGACGACGCTCTTTATCAGAATCAACATCCGGCGGTCAAAACGGTCGCCCAGCGGCAATAAAAACAGAATGCCTGACGCGTAACCGGCTTGCGTCAGGGTGGGAACCAACCCCATGCCGGTGATGCTCATGCCAGGATCTTCCCCCATTAACGGCAACAGCGGCTGGGAATAATAAATGGCGGCAACGCTAAATCCGGCGCCCAGCGCCAGTACTAAAATAAGCCAACGGGAAGGTGTGTTCATACTGCTGTCCTCAATGACGGGTGTGAGGCTATTTTTCTCTCATACGCCGTGGCCGGGTAGCAGGCGAAATGGTAAAACAGTTATACGTTTAACGTATGGGTAAAAAGCACATGCTTAAAAATGAACGTATAGACAGGGTGGAGCTGATGCGGACGTTTGTGCGTATTGTCGAAGCCGGATCGCTCTCGGCAGCGGCAAGACAGTTAAATACCACCCAGGCCACTATCAGCCGTCGTTTACAGTCGCTTGAAGCCATGCTGGGCGTTAAACTGTTGTTACGCACCACTCATGCAATGAAGCTGACAGACGACGGCGAGCGCGGTTATCAGCACGCGAAACACATCATTGACGCCTGGCTGGCGCTTGAGGACGGGCTTAACGCGGCGGAAGACGAACCCGTAGGTACGCTGCGGGTACGCGCGCCGCATGCTTTCGGCCAGCAGCAGCTCCTGACGCCGTTACTCCATTTTTTGGCCCGTTACCCGAATCTGTCAGTGGAGTGGATGCTCAACGACAAAACGGTCGACTTCCTGAGCGACAACATTGATTGCGCTATTCGGGTGGGGGCAGAGGTTGATCCGGCCACGGTGTCGGTGCTGCTGGCGGAAGTGCCGCGTAGCGTGGTGGCGACGCCAGAGTTACTGGCGGAATTTGATCCTGTCAGCGAACCGCATCAGTTGTCTGCGCTGCCCTGGATCGCCCTCAACACTTTCTATCAACATAACGTCTCGCTGAGCCATCAGATTAGTCGCCAACCGGTGAGCTTCCCGATTACGCCACGGCTGAGTACTGACAGTATTTACGTCGCACGCAATGCGGCGCTGGCGGGGCTGGGCGTTGCGATTGTCTCCAGCTGGACGGTGGAAGAAGATATCGCCAGCGGGCGTCTGGTTGAACTGGTTGCCGACTGGCAGGCTGCGCCGTTACCGGTACATCTGGTCTATCCGTGGGCGCGTTATTATCCTTCCCGACTGCGCCGTTTCCTGGAATTAATGAAAGAGGTGATGCCAGAACTGGCGGGAATGCGCCAACCGCAGGGGGAATAAAAAAGCCGACCCGGAGGTCGGCTTTCTCAGACAGTCCGCCTGTTATTCGACAGGCTGAGGGCGGGTCGGACCCGCAGACGCGTGATGCGTCGCGCTGTGGCCGCCAGCGGCGCCTTTACCTTCAAAGGCGAAGGCAGGACGCTGCCAGTCGCTGTGGCGCGGTGCTTCCGGCACGTACTCCGGCGCAGGCGCGCGGGTCATCGGTGCGGTAGCGTGGCTGTGCTCAACCGGCGCGGCGACAACGGCAGGTTTTTCCTCTTTTGCCGCTTCAACCTGGACGGCAACAGGCGCAGGGGAAACGACCACTTCCACTTCGTCCTGTGCTTCAACGTCCTGTTCGTTAACCGGTTCGGCAATGACTTCTGGCTCAACGGCAACCGGTTCCGCCACGGCTTCAGGCTCAACGACCACGACATCGGCGGGTTGTTCTGCGACCGGCGCAGTCTCCTGCGTTTCGGCGACCGGCTCTGCTTCGGCGGCGACGTTTTCAGCAACGGGCGCATCGGCGTCGGCAATGATTTGCGGCTGTTCGTCAACCGGGGCGGCAATCACCTCCGGATGCGTCGTTTCCACGGTATCCTGCGGCTGAACAGGCGCGTCGGCAATCGTCTCCGCCATGGCCTGAACCGGCTCAACGGCAGCGGCTACGGCCTGCGCTTCAGTTACCGCTGGCTGCGCCTGAACCTGCTCGAGTTCCTGCTCTTGCTGCTCAATATCCTGAGGACGGGCCACCGGGTAGCGGATCCACACTTTACCGGACGCCATCTCCGGCGATGCGCAGGCAACGGTCAACGGCATGGGTGACTGGAGCGGATAGCGTTCGTCACGGTAGCGACGACGGCGTTGACCGCTTACACGCAGATGACGTGGAGAACGACGGGAGCGACGCGGCATACCGGCGTTATCACGCGCGTCGCCATTATCTTCCTGCTCCTGAGCAACCTCGGCAACGACTGGCAGCGGGACTTTTGCCAGCTCGGTGCTCTGCGCAGGCGCGGTCTCTGCCACGACCGGCGCGGCAACGGTATCTTCGTTTGCTGCCGTACTTACCGCATCCGCTTCCGTCGCATTGTCGGTGTAACGCACTTTTTGACTCAGCTGGCGTTGTTTACGGCGCGGCTGCGCCTGACGAACACGTTCTTCCTGCTCGGTATCCTGAGTCTGCTGCTCGTCCAGATTCAGCGCTTTCACTTCCTGCTGGGCCTGGCGTTTTTCTTCGCTACGGCGACGATTACGTTCGCGACGCTGCGGCTGTTGCGGCTCATCGCCTGCCTTCGCTTTTTCCGCCACGTCACTGGACTGCTGACGGCTATCGCGTTCGGTATTCTGCTGGGCCTGACGACGATTACGGCGGTTCTCGTCACGGCTTTCACCGTTTTCTGAACGGTCGCCGCGTTCGCTGCGATTATCGCGGTTGTCACGGCGCTCGCTGCGATCGTTACGGTCGCGGCGGTTGTTCTGACGTTTACGACGATCCTGCTGGCGTTCCGGTTTTTCTGCCGCTTTTGGCGCGGGTTGCTCTGCAGGCTTCGCTTCTTCACTGCCGCTGAACAGCGACTTCAGCGCGCCAAAGAAGCGGCTGAGCAGACCCGGTTCTGCAGGCGTAGCCGGTGCGGCTGCGGCTTTCGGCGCGGCAGTTTTGACCACCGGTTCGGCAGCCGCCGGCGCTGGCGCAGGCGGAACATCCGGCATTGCAAAAGTCGCAAGGGCAGGTTGTTCCGGACGTTTACGCTCGGCGTATTCTTCTTCAGACGGCAACGCCATCGCTTCTTCATGCAGTTTTGGCAGCATGTAGCTCAGGGTTGGTGTCTCTTCGCCTTTACGTACGCGCAGTACGGAGTAATGCGGCGTTTCCATCTGATCGTTAGGGACGATCACACAGCGCACACCGTTCTGACGCGTTTCAATTGCGTTAACGGCAGTACGTTTTTCGTTAAGCAGGTAGGACGCAATCGGCACTGGAACAATCGCATGAACTTCCTGAGTGTTCTCTTTCAGCGCTTCTTCTTCGATCAGGCGCAGAATGGACAGCGACAGCGACTCGTTGTCACGAACGGTGCCGGTACCGCTACAGCGCGGACAAACGTGATGGCTGGATTCGCCCAGTGACGGACTCAGGCGCTGACGGGACATTTCCAGCAGGCCAAAGCGCGAAATATGGCTGATCTGAATGCGGGCCCGGTCCTGACGCACCGCTTCACGCAGACGGTTTTCCACCGCGCGCTGGTGGCGAACCGGCGTCATGTCGATGAAGTCGATAACAATCAAGCCGCCAAGATCGCGCAGACGCAACTGGCGAGCGATTTCATCGGCCGCTTCAAGGTTGGTGTTAAACGCGGTTTCTTCGATATCGCCGCCGCGGGTGGCGCGAGCGGAGTTGATGTCGATAGCGGTTAACGCTTCGGTGCTGTCGATTACAATGGAACCGCCGGACGGCAAGCGCACTTCACGCTGGAACGCGGACTCAATTTGCGACTCGATCTGGTAATGGCTGAACAGGGGAATTTCACCGGTGTACAGTTTAATTTTGCTGCTGAAGTCCGGACGACCCAACGCGGCGATATGCTGGCGCGCCAGTTCAAGCACTTTCGGGTTATCGATGAGAATTTCACCGATATCCTGACGCAGGTAGTCGCGAAACGCGCGAACAATCACGTTGCTTTCCTGATGGATCAGGAATGGCGCCGGGCGGCTTTCCGCTGCTTTCTGGATGGCTTCCCAGTGCTTCAGACGGAAGCTTAAGTCCCACTGCAACGCATCGGCAGACTTGCCGACGCCTGCGGTGCGCACAATAAGCCCCATGCCGTCGGGCAGCTCAAGGCTTGCCAGCGCTTCTTTCAGTTCGGTGCGATCGTCGCCTTCAATACGACGAGAGATGCCGCCCGCGCGCGGGTTGTTTGGCATCAGCACCAGATAACTACCCGCCAGGCTGATAAAGGTGGTCAGCGCAGCGCCTTTGTTGCCGCGTTCTTCTTTATCAATCTGAACAATGACTTCCTGACCTTCGCGCAACACATCTTTAATGTTGGGACGACCATGCGCGTTGTAACTGGCGGGGAAATATTCGCGGGCAATTTCTTTTAACGGGAGGAAACCGTGACGTTCAGCGCCGTAATCAACAAAAGCCGCTTCCAGACTCGGTTCAATACGGGTAATTTTGCCTTTATAGATGTTCGCTTTTTTCTGCTCGTGTCCAGGACTTTCAATATCCAGATCGTACAGACGCTGCCCATCTACAAGGGCAACACGCAACTCTTCCTGCTGAGTTGCGTTGATTAACATTCTTTTCATCGTAACTTACTCATTATTCTTACATTGACGACTAAGCTGCGGGCAGAGTATCGCCTTTCCGGGTGTGAACCGATGGCCTCGTGTCTATTCGCGTCGCCAACCTCACGGTTATCGTCAGCTCAAAGAGGCGCAGAGTGTCGGTTGCCTGTATTTCATACGGAAACACAGCGCAATTATCAGGGGAACTGCCTGGGTGTTACTCTCCAGAGAAGATCCGATCTACCGGTAAGGACTGCAACCCGCAGCCCGCTAACTGCCTGAAAGATCAATACGTCTTACGCCATTGCTGCGTGGATGATCGTTCGGGCAAAATGGGTCATTCCGTAAAATTGCTTGTTCTAACAAGTTTTGACACGGAAACGGTGACATTATTCCACTGCTAACCTTGTTATAGCAAGATGACTTTTACCATTTATCTCCCACTTACTCACAGTTTTTTCACTTATCCGCGGTGATTGGTTTAATAACCACCAAATCTGTGATGAATACGCTGTGCGGCGGCAGATAAAGATAAATATAAGCATAGAAAAATGAGTGGCGCGAATCCTTGCCGCTATTTAGAATCGGCCCCCATGAAAACAGAGACTCCATCCGTAAAAATTGTTGCTATTTCCGCTGACGAAGCAGGGCAACGCATCGATAACTTTTTGCGTACGCAGTTAAAAGGCGTGCCGAAAAGTATGATTTATCGCATTTTGCGCAAAGGCGAAGTGCGGGTGAATAAAAAACGCATCAAACCCGAATATAAACTCGAAGCGGGCGATGAAGTGCGTATCCCGCCTGTTCGCGTGGCCGAGCGGGAAGACGACGCCGTGTCGCCACACCTGCAAAAGGTGGCGGCGCTGGCCGATGTCATCCTGTACGAAGATGACCATATCCTGGTGCTCAATAAGCCCTCGGGCACGGCGGTGCATGGCGGTAGCGGCCTGAGCTTCGGCGTGATTGAAGGATTGCGCGCTCTGCGTCCGGAGGCGCGGTTCCTCGAACTGGTGCACCGCCTCGACCGCGACACCTCTGGTGTGCTGCTGGTGGCGAAAAAGCGCTCGGCGCTACGTTCGCTGCATGAGCAACTGCGTGAGAAAGGGATGCAGAAAGACTATCTGGCGCTGGTTCGCGGCCAGTGGCAATCGCACGTGAAAAACGTGCAGGCGCCGCTATTAAAGAACATCCTGCAAAGCGGCGAGCGTATCGTCCGTGTGAGTCAGGAAGGTAAGCCTTCAGAAACCCGCTTTAAAGTTGAAGAGCGTTATGCCTTTGCCACGCTGGTGCGCTGTAGCCCGGTTACCGGCCGTACGCACCAGATCCGCGTGCATACCCAGTATGCCGGGCATCCGATTGCGTTTGACGATCGCTACGGCGACCGCGAATTTGACAAGCAACTGGCGGGAACCGGACTTTCGCGCCTCTTCCTGCATGCTGCCGCGCTGAAGTTTACCCATCCGGGAACGGGGGAGATACTGCGCATTGAGGCGCCGATGGATGAGCAGTTAAAAAGATGTCTCCAGACATTGCGTAAATGATTCTGATCGCGTCGCTGACGTGTTTTATCAGACGACGTTTGCCTCCCGCGCCTTTCCGCGGGTCTGAAAGTGAAGCGCCATCAGGCGCTTCACTGCGTTAGGCTTTCAGCGGGTTCATCTCTTCCCGACGCAACATCTGGCACAGGGCGATCAGCGGTAAGCCAATCAGCGTATTGGGGTCCCGACCCTCTAAGCGCTCAAACAGCGCAATGCCCAGTCCTTCGCTTTTAAAACTCCCGGCACAATGCAGCGGACGCTCTTTGCGCACGTAGTCTTCTATCTCTGCTTCGCTCAGATGACGAAAATGGACGTCAAACGGTTCCACTTCCGTCTGTAAATGGCCGGTCGCGGAATTATACAGCGCCAGCCCCGTATAGAAGGTGATGATGTTGCCGCTGGCTTTCGCCAACTGCTGGCAGGCTTTTTCTTCTGTTAACGGCTTGCCGGCGATTTCGCCATCCAGCACACATACCTGATCGGAGCCAATAATCAGGTGAGCAGGGAAGCGGTGGGCCAGCGACTGCGCCTTTTCTTTCGCCAGACGACTGACCAGGTGACGGGGACTCTCGCCAGGCATCGGCGTTTCGTCAACGTCCGGCGCGGCGCATTCAAAGGGGATCGCCAGTTTTTCCAGCAGGGCGCGACGCCAGGGCGATGTGGAAGCGAGAATAAGATTAGGCATATTTTTTCTACCAGATATAGCGTATTGATGAGACCCATTTTAAACTATGTCTTTCGTCATTCAGACGCGCAAGCAGGGCGTCTGCTGAGCGAAAATAAGTCTGTTAACCGCAATGTGTGCGAATTATTGGCAAAAGGCAACCGCAGGCTGCCTTTTTCTTTGACTATATGACGTTACAAAGTTAATATGCGCGCCCTATGCAAAAGGTAAAATTACCCCTGACTCTGGATCCGGTTCGTACGGCTCAAAAACGCCTCGATTATGAAGGTATCTATACTTCCGATCTGGTAGAGCGCGTCGCCGATTCTGTGGTCAGTGTGGACAGTGATGTGGAATGCTCGATGTCGTTCGCTATCGACAACCAACGTCTCGCCGTAATTACCGGCGACGCTGCGGTTTCGGTCACGCTCGAATGTCAGCGTTGCGGTAAGCCGTTTACCCATCAGGTTCACACAACGTATTGTTTTAGTCCGGTTCGTTCTGACGAACAGGCTGAAGCACTCCCGGAAGCGTATGAGCCGATTGAGGTTAACGAATTCGGTGAAATCGATCTGCTTGCAATGGTTGAAGATGAAATCATCCTCTCCTTGCCGGTAGTTCCGGTGCATGATTCTGAACACTGTGAAGTGTCCGAGGCGGACATGGTCTTTGGGGAACTGCCTGATGAAGCGCAAAAACCAAACCCATTTGCCGTATTAGCCAGCTTAAAGCGTAAGTAATTGAGGAGTAAGGTCCATGGCCGTACAACAGAATAAACCAACCCGTTCCAAACGTGGCATGCGTCGTTCCCATGACGCGCTGACCGCAGTCACCAGCCTGTCTGTAGACAAAACCTCTGGTGAAAAACACCTGCGTCACCACATCACCGCCGACGGTTACTACCGCGGTCGCAAGGTCATCGCTAAGTAATCACGCGTTATTCGCGTGATGAAGCTTAGTGAGGAATTTCCCCGTTCAGGCGGGGAATGACCAAACCAGGCGGCGAAGATACCTTGACACGTCTAACCCTGGCGTTAGATGTCATGGGGGGAGATTTCGGCCCTTCCGTGACAGTGCCTGCAGCATTGCAGGCACTGAATTCTAATTCACAACTCACACTTCTTTTAGTCGGGGATCCCGATACAATCACGCCATTACTTGCTAAAGCTGACTTTGAACAACGTTCGCGTCTGCAGATTATCCCTGCGCAGTCAGTTATCGCCAGTGATGCCCGGCCTTCGCAGGCTATCCGCGCCAGTCGCGGTAGTTCCATGCGGGTGGCGCTGGAACTCGTGAAAGAAGGGCGAGCGCAGGCCTGTGTGAGCGCCGGTAATACTGGGGCGCTGATGGGTCTGGCAAAATTATTGCTCAAGCCGCTGGACGGCATTGAGCGTCCCGCGCTGGTCACGGTGTTGCCGCATCAGCAAAAAGGGAAGACGGTGGTCCTGGATTTAGGGGCTAACGTCGATTGCGACAGCACGATGCTGGTGCAGTTTGCGATTATGGGCTCGGTGCTCGCGGAAGAAGTGGTTGGCATTGATAACCCTCGCGTGGCCTTGCTCAACATCGGCGAAGAAGAAACTAAGGGTCTCGACAGTATTCGGGACGCTTCGGCTGTGCTAAAAACGATCTCCTCCATCAATTACATCGGCTATCTCGAGGCCAATGAATTATTGACGGGAAAAACGGATGTGCTGGTATGTGACGGTTTTACAGGCAATGTCACATTAAAGACGATGGAAGGGGTTGTCAGAATGTTCCTTTCACTGCTGAAATCTCAGGGTGAGGGTAAAAAACGGTCGTGGTGGCTGCTGATAGTAAAACGTTGGTTACAAAAAAGCCTGACGAGGCGATTCAGTCACCTCAACCCCGACCAGTATAATGGCGCCTGTCTGTTAGGATTGCGCGGCACGGTGATTAAGAGTCATGGTGCGGCCAATCAGCGAGCCTTCACAGTCGCGATTGAACAGGCAGTGCAGGCGGTGCAGCGACAAGTTCCTCAGCGAATTGCCGCTCGCCTGGAATCTGTATACCCGACTGGATTCGAACGGCGGGACGTGGGTCATGGCGACACATCGCAGCCACACTGACAGCGATGTGGCTAACGCGCCCGGCCTCTTCGTCGTTGTTGAACCGCGGTATATAACCAAAAAGTGACTGAGCGTACATGTATACGAAGATTATTGGTACTGGCAGCTATCTGCCTGAACACGTGCGGACTAACGCCGATCTGGAAAAAATGGTCGATACCTCTGACGAGTGGATTGTCACTCGCACAGGTATCCGTGAGCGCCATATTGCCGCCCCGGATGAAACCGTCTCAACGATGGGATACACCGCAGCGCAGCGGGCGCTGGAAATGGCGGGCATTGATAAAGATCAGATTGGCTTGATAGTGGTGGCGACCACCTCAGCAACTCATGCTTTCCCCAGCGCGGCATGCCAGATCCAGAGCATGCTGGGCATTAAAGGATGCCCGGCGTTTGACGTCGCGGCGGCCTGTGCGGGCTTCACCTATGCGCTCAGCGTGGCCGATATGTACGTGAAATCCGGCGCCGTTGACTATGCGCTCGTCGTCGGGTCCGACGTGCTGGCTCGTACCTGCGATCCGACCGATCGCGGCACTATTATTATTTTTGGCGATGGCGCAGGCGCGGTTGTGCTCGGCGCATCCGAAGAGCCGGGCATTATCTCCACCCATCTACATGCGGATGGCAGCTACGGTGAATTACTGACGCTGCCCAATGCCGATCGTGTGAATCCGGACAACCCGACTCACCTGACGATGGCGGGTAACGAAGTGTTCAAAGTGGCGGTAACCGAGCTGGCGCATATCGTTGACGAGACGCTGGCGGCCAATAATCTGGACCGTTCGCAGCTCGACTGGCTGGTTCCTCACCAGGCTAACCTGCGTATTATCAGCGCGACGGCGAAGAAACTGGGTATGTCGATGGACAACGTTGTGGTCACGCTGGACCGTCACGGCAACACGTCTGCGGCTTCCGTACCGTGCGCGCTGGATGAAGCCGTGCGCGACGGACGTATCAAAGCCGGGCAACTGGTTCTGCTTGAAGCCTTCGGCGGTGGTTTCACCTGGGGCTCCGCGCTGGTTCGTTTCTAGTATAAGGATTTAAACATGACGCAATTCGCATTTGTGTTCCCTGGACAGGGTTCGCAGACCGTTGGGATGCTGGCCGATATGGCGGCAAGCTATCCGGTTATAGAAGAAACGTTTGCTGAAGCTTCAGCGGCGCTGGGCTACGACCTGTGGGCGCTGACTCAACAGGGGCCAGCGGAAGAATTGAACAAAACCTGGCAGACTCAGCCTGCGCTGTTAGCGGCGTCTGTCGCACTATACCGCGTCTGGCAGCAGCAGGGCGGTAAAGCGCCTGCGCTGATGGCGGGTCATAGCCTGGGTGAATACTCTGCGCTGGTGTGCGCGGGCGTCATTAATTTTGCTGATGCGGTGCGTCTCGTGGAACTGCGTGGTAAATTCATGCAGGAAGCGGTACCGGAAGGCACAGGCGGCATGTCTGCTATTATCGGTCTGGATGATGCTTCTATCGCTAAAGCCTGCGAAGACGCGGCGGAAGGCCAGGTGGTTTCGCCAGTGAATTTTAACTCGCCGGGACAGGTGGTTATCGCCGGGCACAAAGAGGCGGTAGAGCGCGCGGGCGCCGCGTGTAAAGCTGCCGGCGCGAAACGTGCGTTGCCGCTACCGGTAAGCGTACCGTCGCACTGCGCGTTGATGAAACCCGCTGCGGAAAAACTGGCCGTTGAATTAGCGAAAATCACCTTCAGCGCGCCGACAGTGCCTGTAGTGAACAACGTGGATGTGAAATGTGAAACCGAGGCTGACGCGATTCGTGATGCGCTGGTTCGCCAGCTGTACAGCCCGGTTCAGTGGACCCGTAGCGTTGAGTTTATGGCCGCGCAGGGCGTGGAACACCTTTACGAAGTCGGTCCGGGTAAAGTCCTCACCGGTCTGACGAAACGCATTGTCGATACCCTGACCGCCTCGGCGCTGAATGAACCGGCGGCGGTATCTGCGGCGCTTGAGCAATAAAAGAGGAAAACCATGAGTTTTGAAGGAAAAATCGCGCTGGTTACCGGTGCAAGTCGCGGTATTGGCCGCGCTATTGCAGAGACGCTCGTTGCCCGTGGCGCGACCGTTATCGGTACAGCGACCAGCGAAAATGGCGCTCAGGCCATTAGCGATTACTTAGGTGCGAAAGGCAAAGGTCTGATGTTGAACGTGACCGATCCTGCATCTATCGAATCCGTTCTGGAAAAAATTCGCGCAGAATTTGGTGAAGTCGATATCCTGGTCAATAATGCCGGTATCACTCGCGACAATCTGCTGATGCGAATGAAAGATGATGAGTGGAACGATATTCTCGAAACCAATCTTTCATCTGTTTTCCGCCTGTCAAAAGCGGTAATGCGCGCTATGATGAAAAAGCGTCATGGACGTATTATCACTGTCGGTTCTGTGGTTGGTACCATGGGAAATGCGGGTCAGACCAATTACGCTGCGGCGAAAGCAGGTCTGATTGGCTTCAGTAAATCGCTGGCGCGCGAAGTTGCGTCACGCGGCATTACTGTAAACGTTGTTGCTCCGGGCTTTATTGAAACGGACATGACGCGTGCGCTGACCGATGAGCAGCGTGCGGGTACGCTGGCGGCAGTACCTGCGGGTCGTTTAGGCGATCCAAAAGAAATTGCCAGCGCGGTTGCATTTTTAGCTTCTGACGAGGCGGGTTACATCACTGGTGAAACCCTGCACGTCAATGGCGGAATGTATATGGTTTAACCACGAGCTACGCAAATTCGGCCAGGCTGGAGCAGTCTGAAGGAAAATGCGTAGAAAAATATTTGCGTTATTTGGGTGAAAAGCCGCAAAATAGCGTAAAATCGTGGTAAGACCTGCCGGGATTTAGTTGCAAATTTTTCAACATTTTATACACTACGAAAACCATCGCGAAAGCGAGTTTTGATAGGAAATTTAAGAGTATGAGCACTATCGAAGAACGCGTTAAGAAAATTATCGGCGAACAGCTGGGCGTTAAGCAGGAAGAAGTTACCAACAATGCTTCTTTCGTTGAAGACCTGGGCGCAGATTCTCTTGACACCGTTGAGCTGGTAATGGCTCTGGAAGAAGAGTTTGATACTGAGATTCCGGACGAAGAAGCTGAGAAAATCACCACCGTTCAGGCTGCCATTGATTACATCAACGGCCACCAGGCGTAAGTGAACATCTCCAGGCGGTCATTCGACCGCCTGAGTTTTATCTTTTTGTCCCACTAGAATTTTTTTCCCTCCCTGGAGGACAACCGTGTCTAAGCGTCGTGTAGTTGTGACCGGACTGGGCATGTTGTCTCCTGTCGGCAATACCGTAGAGTCTACCTGGAAAGCTCTCCTTGCCGGTCAGAGTGGCATCAGCCTGATCGACCATTTCGATACTAGCGCCTATGCAACGAAATTTGCTGGCTTAGTAAAGGATTTTAACTGTGATGACATCATCTCGCGTAAAGAACAGCGCAAGATGGATGCCTTCATTCAATATGGAATTGTCGCTGGCGTCCAGGCCATGCAGGATTCTGGCCTTGAAGTAACGGAAGAGAACGCAACCCGTATTGGCGCCGCTATTGGTTCCGGTATCGGTGGTCTCGGTCTGATTGAGGAAAACCACAGTTCTCTTGTGAACGGTGGACCGCGTAAGATCAGCCCATTCTTCGTTCCGTCGACGATTGTTAACATGGTGGCAGGCCACCTGACCATCATGTATGGCCTGCGTGGGCCAAGCATTTCTATCGCAACCGCCTGTACCTCAGGCGTACACAACATCGGTCATGCCGCACGTATCATTGCTTACGGCGACGCGGACGCGATGGTTGCGGGCGGTGCTGAAAAAGCCAGTACGCCGCTGGGCGTGGGGGGCTTTGGCGCAGCGCGTGCGTTGTCCACACGTAACGACAACCCGCAAGCGGCAAGCCGCCCGTGGGATAAAGAGCGTGACGGTTTTGTGCTCGGCGACGGTGCCGGGATGGTTGTACTCGAAGAGTATGAACATGCGAAAAAACGCGGCGCGAAAATTTATGCTGAAGTCGTTGGCTTCGGGATGAGCAGCGATGCATACCATATGACGTCGCCGCCGGAAAATGGCGCAGGCGCGGCGTTGGCGATGGTCAACGCACTGCGTGATGCGGCGATTGAACCGGGCCAGATTGGCTATGTCAACGCGCACGGGACCTCTACCCCGGCAGGCGATAAAGCTGAAGCGCAGGCGGTTAAGTCTGTCTTTGGCGAAGCGGCAAGCCGCGTGATGGTCAGCTCTACCAAATCCATGACCGGTCACTTGTTGGGTGCGGCAGGCGCGGTAGAATCCATCTACTCCATCCTGGCGCTGCGCGATCAGGCTGTTCCGCCAACCATTAACCTGGATAATCCGGATGAGGGTTGCGATCTGGACTTCGTTCCGCACGAAGCGCGTCAGGTCAGTGGAATGGAGTATGCGCTGTGTAACTCCTTCGGTTTTGGCGGCACGAACGGTTCTTTGATCTTCAAAAAGATCTAACCGCCTGTCCGTTGTTGCTTAAAGGTCCGCTCGTCGGGCCTTTTTTATTGCGTTTTCTTCCCTTGTCCTGCACTCGTCATCCTGCCACACTAACGGGCCACCGATGAGGAGCCACTATGTTCTTGATAAATGGTCGTGAACAGGAATCGCTTGCTGCAAGCGATCGCGCAATACAGTTTGGCGATGGCTGCTTTACTACCGTACGTATTTTAGACGGTCAGCTTTGCCATCTGGCTGCGCATCTCCGGCGTTTGCAGGATGCCTGTAATAAACTGCTGATCGCCTTTGAGTTCTGGGATGAGCTTGAGCGTGAAATGAACACGCTTGCCATGGGGCATTCACGTGGCGCGCTGAAGGTGATCATCAGCCGCGGCAGCGGCGGTCGAGGCTACAGCGCGGCAAACTGCTCGCAGCCTACCCGAATTCTGTCCGTTTCGCCGTATCCGACGCATTTCGATGACTGGCGAAATCGAGGAATCACGCTAACCCTCAGCCCGGTTCGTCTTGGTCGCAACCCGCTGCTTGCCGGGATCAAACATCTTAACCGTCTTGAACAGGTCCTGATTCGTTCTCATCTTGAGCAGACGGAGGCGGATGAGGCGCTGGTTCTTGACAGCGAAGGTTGGGTTACGGAATGCTGTGCGGCTAATGTGTTCTGGCGAAAAGACAATGTGGTCTATACACCGCGTCTCGATCTGGCAGGTGTCAACGGCATAATGCGACAATTCTGTTTGCAGCAGCTGGCACAATCGTCTTTTCGGGTTGTCGAAACCAGTGCCCGTGAAGAAGATGTCCGCCGCGCTGACGAAATCGTGGTTTGTAACGCGCTGATGCCGGTTATTCCTGTGGGCGCTTTTGACGCTGTGCCGTTCTCTTCACGCGCGCTCTATGAATTCCTGGCCCCACTGTGTGAGTATCCGAATTAGTCATGAAAAAATTGTTATACGCTGTCCTCTTATTGGGTGTGGTATTAGGCATTGCTGGGGGAGTGGGCTTGTGGAAGGTTCGCCAACTGGCGGACAGCAAGATCCTGATTAAAGAAGAAACCATTTTTACCCTCAAACCGGGAACGGGTCGTCTGGCGCTCGGTGAGCAACTGTATGCCGACCGGGTTGTGAACCGTCCCTGGGTATTTCAGTGGCTGCTGCGCGTTGAACCGGCGCTTTCGCACTTCAAAGCGGGCACGTATCGCTTAACGCCAGGAATGACCGTGCGGGAGATGCTGCAACTGCTGGAAAGCGGAAAAGAGGCACAATTTCCGCTGCGCTTTGTGGAAGGGATGCGGCTAAGCGACTATCTCAAACAGCTGCGCGATGCGCCTTACGTCAAGCATACCCTGACCGACGATAGCTACGCGAGCGTGGCGAAGGCGCTTAAACTGAAAGAAACCGACGGTCTCGAAGGCTGGTTCTGGCCTGATACCTGGATGTACACCGCCAACACAACCGATGTGGCCTTGCTTAAGCGCGCGCGTCAAAAAATGGTGAAAGTGGTTAATGAGGTTTGGGAAGGTCGCGCGGAGGGGTTACCGTATAAAGATCAGAATCAACTGGTCACCATGGCCTCGATCATCGAAAAAGAGACGGCGGTTGCCAGCGAACGCGATCAGGTTGCGTCAGTATTTATCAACCGACTGCGCGTCGGAATGCGACTGCAGACCGATCCTACGGTGATTTACGGGATGGGTGAGCGCTATAATGGCAAGATCTCACGTGCAGATCTGGAAACCCCGACGGCCTATAACACCTATACCATTACCGGGCTGCCGCCGGGACCGATCGCCATGCCGGGCGAAGCTTCGCTGAAGGCGGCGGCGCATCCGGCCAAAACGCCGTATCTCTATTTTGTCGCCGACGGCAAAGGGGGCCATACGTTTAATACCAATCTTGCCAGCCATAACCGGTCTGTGCAGGACTACCTGAAAGTGCTTAAGGAAAAAAATGCGCAGTAAGTATATCGTCATCGAGGGGCTGGAAGGCGCCGGTAAAACGACCGCGAGAAATATCGTGGTTGAGACGCTCGAACAGCTCGGCATCCGCGACATGGTTTTTACCCGCGAGCCGGGGGGCACGCAACTGGCGGAAAAACTGCGCAGTCTGGTGCTGGACATCAAATCTGTCGGCGATGAGATCATCACCGACAAAGCCGAAGTGCTGATGTTTTATGCAGCGCGCGTCCAGCTTGTAGAAACGGTCATTAAACCCGCGCTGGCAAAAGGGACGTGGGTGATTGGCGACCGTCACGATCTTTCCACCCAGGCGTACCAGGGCGGCGGACGCGGTATCGATCAGCAGATGCTTGCCACACTGCGTGACGCGGTACTCGGCGATTTCCGCCCGGATTTGACGCTTTATCTGGATGTTACGCCTGAGGTTGGGCTGAAACGCGCGCGCGCGCGCGGCGAGCTGGACCGTATTGAGCAGGAGTCTTTTGACTTCTTTAATCGCACCCGCGCCCGCTATCTGGAGTTGGCGGCCCAGGATGCAAGCATTCGCACGATTGATGCGACGCAGCCGCTGGACGTTGTAATGAATGCTATTCGTACCACTGTGACCGGGTGGGTGAAGGAGCAGGGCGCATGAAATGGTATCCATGGTTACGACCGGACTTTGAAAAACTGGTAGCAAGCTATCAGGAAGGACGGGGTCACCATGCGCTACTGATCCAGGCACTGCCGGGAATGGGCGATGATGCCCTGATCTACGCGCTCAGCCGATTTCTGCTCTGTCAGCAGCCGGACGGTCATAAAAGCTGCGGCCACTGCCGCGGCTGCCAGCTGATGCAGGCGGGCACGCATCCGGACTATTATTCCCTGTTGCCGGAAAAAGGGAAAAACGTGCTGGGCATCGACGCGGTTCGCGAAGTGGGGGAGAAACTCTACGAGCGGGCGCGTCTTGGCGGGGCGAAAGTGGTGTGGATCCCCGACGCGGCGCTGTTGACCGATGCCGCGGCGAACGCCTTGCTTAAAACCCTGGAGGAACCGCCTGAGCAAACGTGGTTCTTTCTTGCTGCGCGGGAACCTGCGCGTCTTCTGGCGACGTTGCGCAGCCGCTGTCGTTTGCATCACCTTGCGCCACCTGCGGAAAACTATGCGATCACGTGGCTCGCGCGAGAAGTGACGGTGTCACAAATGTCGCTGTTGACCGCGCTGCGCCTGAGCGCAGGCTCGCCGGGCGCGGCGCTGGCGTTACTGCAATCCGACGGTTGGGCGCAACGCGAAGCGCTGTGCCAGTCGCTTTCAGGTAGCGTGTCCGGCGGTGACTGGTACAGCCTGCTGCCGGTGTTGAATCATGAGCATGCGCCCGCGAGACTACACTGGCTGGCGACCCTGCTGATGGATGCGCTGAAGCGCCAGCATGGGGCGACATGGTTAACCAATGCGGATGCCGGAGAGCTGGTGGCAATGCTTGCCGGGCAGTTGTCTACAAACCGGATCCAGGCGATCCTGAGCGCCGTCTGCCATTGCCGTGAACAGTTGCTCAGTGTGACGGCAATAAACCGTGAACTGGTCTTAACCGATCTCCTTTTACAAATTGAGCATTACCTGCAACCTGGCGCCGTGTTGCCAGTTTCCCATCTTTAAGAGAGACATTATGTTTTTAGTCGACTCGCACTGCCATCTTGATGGCCTGGATTATCAATCTCTGCATAAGGACGTGGACGATGTGCTGACGAAAGCCGCCGCACGCGATGTGAAGTTCTGTCTGGCGGTAGCGACCACGCTGCCTGGCTACCGCGCGATGCGCGAGCTGGTGGGTGAGCGCGATAACGTGGTGTTCTCCTGCGGCGTACATCCGCTTAACCAGGATGAGCCGTTCGAAGTGGAAGAACTGCGGCGACTGGCGGCAGAAGAGGGCGTTGTGGCGATGGGGGAAACCGGGCTGGACTATTATTACACCCCCGAAACGAAGGTTCGTCAGCAGGCGTCATTTATCCATCATATTCAGATTGGCCGTGAGCTGAACAAACCGGTGATTGTGCACACTCGTGACGCCCGCGCCGACACGCTGGCGATTCTGCGTAATGAAAAGGTGACGGATTGCGGTGGCGTACTACACTGTTTTACTGAAGACAGAGAAACGGCGGGTAAATTACTGGATTTAGGCTTTTATATCTCCTTTTCCGGTATTGTGACCTTCCGTAACGCCGAGCAGTTACGCGATGCCGCACGCTATGTGCCGTTGGATCGCCTGTTGGTGGAGACGGATTCTCCTTATCTCGCTCCGGTTCCGCACCGTGGCAAAGAGAACCAGCCGGCAATGGTACGTGATGTTGCGGAATACATGGCCGTATTGAAGGGTGTTGCCGTTGAAGAACTGGCGCAAATCACCACCGATAACTTTGCCCGCCTGTTCCATATCGACGCGTCCCGCCTGCAATCCGCCTCTTAAGCGAGTTTTTTTAAAGCTCGTAATTAATCAGCAAAGCGAGTAAAGTTCACCGCCACAAACTGGGCGGTGAATGAACAGCTTGACACATTATGAAACGATTTTTGTCAAAATGTGCAACTTATGGCACCGGGCGGAGTTGAAACGTGATGGTCGTCAAACAAAAATAAGCTGATTTATTTTACTCTGTGTAATAAATAAAGGGCGCTTAGATGCCCTGTCCACGGCGAGGCTCTCCCCCCTTGCTAATGCGTGAAAACGTAGAAAAACACCAATACTCAGGAGCACTCCTAATTATGTTTAAGAATGCATTTGCTAACCTGCAAAAGGTCGGTAAATCGCTGATGCTGCCGGTATCCGTATTGCCTATCGCAGGTATCCTGCTGGGCGTCGGTTCCGCAAACTTCAGCTGGCTGCCAGCCGTTGTCTCGCATGTCATGGCAGAAGCAGGCGGTTCTGTTTTTGCAAACATGCCGCTTATTTTCGCTATCGGTGTCGCGCTTGGTTTTACCAACAACGACGGCGTGTCCGCTCTGGCGGCGGTGGTTGCCTATGGCATCATGGTGAAAACCATGGCCGTGGTTGCGCCGCTGGTTCTGCATTTACCGGCTGAAGAGATCGCAGCAAAACACCTTGCGGATACCGGTGTTCTCGGGGGGATTATCTCCGGTGCGATTGCGGCGTACATGTTCAACCGTTTTTACCGCATCAAGCTGCCTGAGTATCTTGGCTTCTTTGCTGGTAAGCGCTTTGTGCCAATCATCTCCGGCCTGGCGGCAATCTTTACCGGCGTGATCCTCTCCTTTATCTGGCCGCCTATCGGTACGGCTATCCAGACGTTCTCGCAGTGGGCGGCTTACCAGAACCCGGTTGTGGCGTTCGGTATCTACGGCTTCATTGAGCGTTGCCTGGTGCCGTTTGGTCTGCATCATATCTGGAACGTTCCTTTCCAGATGCAGATCGGCGAATACACCAATGCGGCAGGTCAGGTCTTCCACGGCGACATTCCTCGCTATATGGCGGGCGACCCGACGGCGGGCAAACTGTCCGGCGGCTTCCTGTTCAAAATGTATGGTCTGCCGGCGGCGGCTATCGCCATCTGGCACTCGGCTAAACCGGAAAACCGCGCGAAAGTGGGCGGTATCATGATCTCCGCAGCGCTGACCTCGTTCCTGACCGGTATCACCGAGCCGATCGAGTTCTCCTTCATGTTCGTTGCGCCGATCCTGTACATTATCCACGCGATCCTGGCTGGTCTGGCGTTCCCAATTTGTATCCTGCTGGGTATGCGTGACGGTACTTCCTTCTCGCACGGTCTGATCGATTTTATCGTCCTGTCCGGTAACAGCAGCAAACTGTGGCTGTTCCCGATTGTCGGCGCAGGTTATGCGATCGTTTACTACACCGTCTTCCGCGTTCTGATCAAGGCGCTGGACCTGAAAACGCCGGGTCGTGAAGACAGCACTGACGACGCGAAAGCGGGCGCGACCAGCGAAATGGCTCCGGCACTGGTGGCGGCATTTGGTGGTAAAGAAAACATCACCAACCTGGACGCGTGTATTACCCGTCTGCGTGTCAGCGTGGCTGACGTCGCGAAAGTGGATCAGGCTGGCCTGAAAAAACTGGGTGCGGCAGGCGTGGTTGTTGCGGGTTCTGGCGTTCAGGCGATTTTCGGTACAAAATCCGATAACCTGAAAACGGAAATGGATGAATATATCCGTAACAGCTAAGCAGTAAGACGTTGGGGAGAACTAAGGCAGCCGCAAGGCTGCCTTTTTTACATCCTGATCGGTGCGTATGAAAAGCCGAACAGGGTCCGGCAGCTACATCAGAACTGATACGTGGCGGTGATGCTCACGTTACGCGGTTCGCCGTACACGATAGACCCTTCGATGTTGGTGTCGTAGGTTTTATCAAACAGATTGTTCACGTTACCCTGCAACGAAAAGTTTTTGGTCACCTGGTAGCGGGTGAAAAGATCCACCAGCGCATAGCTGCCCTGTTCCGCGCGGAAAGTGCCGTATGGCGTGACGGTATCGCTGTAGACGCGGTTCTGCCAGTTAACGCCGCCGCCAACGGTCAGTTCTGGCATCGCTGGCAGGCGATAATGGGTGAACAGTTTGACCGACGTGCGCGGCAGATACGGATTCACCGCATTACCTTCGTTATCGTCAGCGAGGTAGCGCGTTGCGCCAAAGGTCATCTGCCAGTTATCGGTGATCGCGCCGTTGATCTCAAATTCGACCCCTTTGCTGACGGTGCCGTTCGCGGCTTTATACGCGGTCTCTCCGTTGCTCCCGGCGATAGGTGAACCGGTGGACTGAGCAAGGTTGTCCTGCTCGATGCGGAACAGAGACAGGGTGGTGGTCAGACGGCTATTCATCCAGTCAGATTTCAGGCCCACCTCATAGTTATTTCCGGTGATGGGCGAAAGGTATTTACCCGAGCTGTCGCGCTTGTTCTGCGGCTGGAAGATCGATGTATAGCTGGCATAGGTGGACCAGTTATCGTTGATGTCATAAACCAGACCGGCATACGGCGTGGTATGGTTTTTCTCCATGCTGTAGGTCAGGGTGTCGATACGCCAGTTAGTGTAGCGCGCGCCGAGGATCAGATGCAGCGGGTCAGCCAGAGAAACACGGGTCGCGGCATACAACGACTTCATATGCGTGGTGTCATCCTGGGCCAGTGACTGCGGCGTCCATTGTGTTTGTGGGAAATGACCGTCGAAGTCAGCGAAATTGCCAATTTCGTCCGGGAAAACATTCGCCCACGAGCTGAAATAGCGGTTATTTTGCTTACTGTAGCTACCACCAAACATCAGGTTATGCTGACGACCAAACAGGTCGTAGCCGCCGTCGGCAAACAGATCCACCGCGTCGACCTTACGCTTACCGCTGTTCCAGCCGGTACCGCCTACGTAGTCAAAACCGGGGCCATAGCTGGCGTAAGGGCCAACCAGCGTACCGTCGGCTTTATTGACTAACGCATCGATATACATTGTCTTACTGTCGAATTTCACTTCAGAGTGAGTGGCATTCATTGTTGCCTGCCAGGTATCGGCAAAGCGCTGCTTGAGTGTGACGAAAACCTTGTTGATCTCTTTATCGTTGTAAGCCCAGTCCGGCGCTGTGCTACGGGCGCGATCATAGCTGTTTTTGCTGCCGTCGGTGTTCCAGCGCGGCAGGCCGCCCCATGTCGGGCTGTTCACATCGATTTTTTGATATTCATAACCTGCCGCCAGGCTGGTGCTCTCGCCCAAATCCGCGTCGAGAATACCGGAGAAGAAGGTTTTTTCGCTATTGTAGCGATCCAGCCATGAGTCATTATTTTGATAACCGGCCACGACGCGCGCGCGAACATTTCCGTCATCCGTAAGCGGACTTTGCAGATCCAACACGTAACGCTGTTTATTCCAGCTGCCGTATTCCGCAGAAACATCTCCCGTAAACTCCCGACGGGTGGCATGCTTGCGGATCATATTGATGGAGGCCGACGGGTTGCCGGTTCCTGTCATCAGACCGTTGGCGCCGCGCACCACTTCCACGCGTTCAAAAAGCGCGGTGTCGGACAACGCGTCACCGAGATTCCAGCGCGATTCAAAGTACGTAGGAATACCGTCGACCATATAATTGTCGATCTCAAACCCGCGCGAATAATAGCTGCTGCGGTCTGAATCCGCCTGGCTTCGGCTAATTCCCAGCGTGTTATCCATCACGTCACCGAGGGTGTGCAGTTGTTGGTCTTCCATACGCTGCTGGCTGACGATGCTTACCGATTGCGGAATATCGCGCTGCGTCATTGCCATTTTCGTGGCGGCGTTGGTGGTTTTTACGCTGTAATCGTGTTCATCGCTGGCATCAGAAATGTCCGGGACGGAACCGTCCACAATGACGGTATCTTCGGTAACGGAAGCTGCGAAACTTGCGGAGGGCATCATTGCCACTGCGATACAGGCTGCCAGCAACGATGGGGTTGCGGCAGGTTGGCGCTGTTCGTCCCTGCGGTGTGTGATGAAAGACATGAGAAAACCCTTAATAGTGAAGATAGTGATTCAGGCTGCGCGGGGCGGCGATGAACCCTTTTTTATTGTCTGGCTTATCATTGTGCATGAAAATGCAAATGCGAAATATACGCATTCATATTCACTGTGTAAACAGAGGTTACAGGCTTTCTGAAATCTTGTTTCAGAACTTTTAGACGTCGCGGGGAGGGGAAAGCAGAGAACCTGTACGGCAATGCGCGTTTTTTGCTTAAGAAATCGTGGCTTAAGGTTGAAAGAGCGGCTTTAAGTCGATCATACTCTATACTGGCAGTGTGGCTCAGCGTAGCATGGCATCACGCATGGCAATTTTAAGAAAAGGAAAACGTCGTGGCAGAAGAAACTATATTCAGCAAAATTATTCGTCGTGAAATCCCGTCAGACATTGTTTACCAGGATGAACTGGTTACCGCATTCCGGGATATCTCACCGCAGGCGCCCACCCACATCCTGATTATCCCCAATATTCTGATCCCGACGGTCAATGATGTCACTGCCGAGCATGAACAGGCGCTGGGACGGATGATCACCGTAGCGGCGAAAATTGCTGCGCAGGAAGGCATCGCAGAAGATGGCTATCGCCTGATTATGAATACTAACCGTCACGGCGGCCAGGAGGTGTATCACATCCACATGCACCTGCTGGGGGGCCGCGCGCTGGGGCCTATGCTTGCGCATAAAGGGCTGTAATGATGAAAAAAGGATGCCTTGCGCTTTCGCTGGGACTGCTGCTGCTGGCGGGGTGTCGTTCGCATCCTGAAATACCGGTCAGCGACGAGCAGTCTCTGGTGATGGAATCAACGCTGCTGGCTGCGGGGATCACGGCGCAGCCGCCATCGTTGAGGACCTCTGATCTTCAGCCTTCCGCGTCCTCAGTGCTGTACAACGAAAGGCAAGAGCCCGTTACCGTTCATTATCGTTTTTACTGGTATGACGCCAGAGGATTAGAAATGCATCCTCTGGAAGCGCCACGCAGCGTGACAGTTCCGGCGCGTTCGTCGGTCACGCTCTATGGCAGCGCCAATTATCTGGGGGCGCACAAAGTCAGACTTTATCTTTTTTTGTAAGGGGTGAATCTTGAAGAGTAAATTGAGTCGCTATGCGCTGTTAGCCGGGCTGGCGATAGTGCTTTCCGGCTGTGTGGCGCAGCGTGAGCCTGCGCCAGTGGAAGAAGTCAAACCGGTGCCGGAGCAGCCCGCGCAGCCTCAGCAGCCTGCGCCTGTCGTACCTTCTGTGCCGGAAATCCCGGGTCAGCCTGGTCCAATTGAGCATGAAGATCAGACGGCGGCGCCTGCGCCCCGCGTTCGTCACTACGACTGGAATGGCGCCATGCAGCCGATGGTGGCTAAAATGCTGCAGGCCGATGGCGTAACCTCGGGCAGCGTGCTGCTGGTGGACAGCGTCAACAACCGGACAAACGGGTCGTTGAACGCGAGCGACGCCACGGAAACCCTGCGCAACGCGCTGGCTAACAACGGCAAGTTTACGCTGGTCTCCGCCCAGCAGTTGTCGATGGCGAAACAGCAGTTAGGCCTTTCTCCGCAGGACAGCCTGGGAACGCGTAGTAAAGCCATTGGCATTGCCCGCAACGTTGGCGCGCACTATGTGCTGTATTCCAGCGCCGCCGGCAACGTCAATGCGCCATCGCTGCAAATGCAATTAATGCTGGTACAAACTGGCGAGATAATCTGGTCAGGTAAAGGTGCCGTTCAGCAACAATAACGCGCTGTCGCGCGACGAGGTCTTGTCGCGCTTCTTTCCGCATTACCGCCCCGTTGCTGACGGTCAGACCGGTCTCAGCGGCGGGAGCGTTATCCTGGCCCGCGCCGAAACGCGTCTGGTGCTTCGCCGCCATCACGATCCCGATGCGCGCGGATACCCATTTTTGCGCCAGTACCGTGCGCTTAATCGCCTACCTGAACGTCTTGCGCCGAAGCCGCGTCTGTATATTCCCGGCTGGATGGCGGTGGACTATCTGCGCGGCGAGGTAAGATCGCAATTGCCGGATACCGACGAACTCGCGGGCTTGCTGTATCATCTGCATCAGCAGCCACGCTTCGGTTGGCGTATTCACCTTCTGCCGCTGCTTGAACAGTACTGGCGAGGTAGCGATCCGTCACGCAGAACGCCGCGCTGGCTGAGGCGGTTAAAACGTTTGCGTCAGCAAGGGGAGCCACAACCGCTGCGTCTGGCGCCACTGCACATGGATGTCCACGCCGGGAACATCGTACACACTGAGTCGGGGCTAAAGTTAATCGACTGGGAGTACGCCGGGGACGGCGATATCGCGCTTGAGCTGGCGGCGGTGTGGGTGGACGATGTGGCCCGGCGCCGGCAACTGGTGAACGACTATGCGGTGCGCGGCAAGATGTCGCCGGAAAGCCTGTGGCAGCAGGTCCGACGCTGGGATCCGTGGGTACAGATGCTGAAGGCAGGATGGTATGAATACCGCTGGCGACAGACCGGCGAACAACACTTTATCGGGCTGGCCGACGCAACCTGGCGGCAGCTTTTAACGAAGGATTAAGGAGAGCAGTGTGGGTCCAGTTATGTTGGATGTCGAAGGGTTTGAACTGGATGCGGAAGAACGGGAAATTTTGGCCCATCCGCTGGTCGGTGGTTTGATCCTCTTCACGCGTAATTATCACGATCCGGCGCAGCTGCGCGAACTGGTGCGCCAGATCCGCGCGGCGTCGCGCAATCATCTGGTGGTGGCGGTGGATCAGGAAGGCGGCCGCGTACAGCGCTTTCGCGAAGGCTTTACCCGACTGCCTGCCGCTCAGTCTTTTGCCGCGCTACACGGGATGGAAGAGGGCGGCAAACTGGCGGAAGAGGCAGGCTGGCTGATGGCCAGCGAAATGATAGCAATGGATATCGACATCAGTTTTGCGCCGGTACTTGATGTCGGGCATATCAGCGCCGCGATTGGCGAGCGATCCTATCATGCCGATCCGGCAAAAGCGCTGGCGATGGCGACGCGCTTTATCGACGGGATGCATGCCGCGGGCATGAAAACCACCGGTAAACATTTTCCGGGTCACGGCGCGGTGACCGCCGATTCGCATAAAGAGACGCCGACCGATCCGCGCCCGGAAGCGGAAATTCGCGCTAAAGATATGTCCGTGTTCCGTTCGCTGATTACCGACAACAAACTTGATGCGATTATGCCTGCGCATGTGATTTACAGCGAGGTTGATCCGCGTCCGGCAAGCGGCTCGTCGCACTGGCTGAAAACGGTCCTGCGTCAGGAGCTGGGTTTTGACGGGGTGATTTTCTCCGACGATCTCTCGATGGAAGGGGCGGCGATCATGGGCAGCTATGCCGAGCGCGGCCAGGCGTCGCTGGATGCAGGTTGCGATATGATCCTGGTCTGCAATAATCGTAAAGGTGCGGTCAGCGTGCTGGATAATCTGTCGCCGATCAAAGCAGAACGTGTTACACGTTTGTATCATAAAGGTTCATTTTCTCGTCAGGAACTGATGGACTCGGCACGCTGGAAACAGGTCAGCGCGCAGCTCAACCAGTTACACGAACGCTGGCAGGAAGAAAAAGCAGGTCATTAACGCAAGTTTGGTGAGGGTGCGATGATTATCTATTTACACGGTTTTGACTCTAACAGCCCGGGTAACCACGAAAAAGTGTTGCAGTTGCAGTTTATCGACCCGGACGTCAGGCTGATCAGCTACAGCACGCGGCATCCGAAACATGACATGCAACATCTGCTGAAGGAAGTGGACAAAATGTTGCAGCTTAACGTTGACGATCGTCCGCTGATTTGCGGTGTGGGTCTGGGAGGCTACTGGGCCGAGCGCATCGGCTTTCTGTGCGACATCCGCCAGGTGGTGTTTAATCCGAACCTGTTCCCGTATGAGAACATGGAAGGCAAAATCGACCGCCCGGAAGAATACGCCGATATCGCCACCAAATGCGTGACGAACTTCCGTGAAAAGAACCGCGACCGCTGCCTGGTGATTCTTTCCCGTCATGACGAAGCGCTTGACAGTCAGCGCTCTTCTGAAGAACTGCACCATTTTTACGAAATTGTATGGGATGAAGAACAGACGCATAAGTTCAAGAATATTTCACCCCATCTGCAGCGAATCAAAGCGTTCAAAACGCTGGGTTGACCGTCAACCACTGCGTATGCGCGTCCTGACCGCCAGCCTTCGGGCTGGTTTTTTTTTGGCGAAATGGCAGAAGGTGTCTATCTTTTCAGCATCAAAACTTGATGCACATCAATTTTGGTATGACCAATGCACCGCATGTGTTATTCTCACTCTCGAAGAACATTTTCATTGTCGTAACCTGTTGTTAATTAAAGGCTATGTTAATAACTTTTAATTAACAATTGGTTAATCATTTAAGGGGGTCGCGTTGACTACACCATTGAAAAAGATCGTGATTGTCGGTGGGGGTGCTGGCGGGCTGGAAATGGCTACGCAACTGGGGCACAAACTGGGCCGCAAGAAAAAAGCGAAGATTACGCTGGTTGACAGAAACCATAGCCATCTGTGGAAACCCCTGCTGCACGAAGTGGCGACGGGGTCTCTTGATGAAGGCGTGGATGCGCTGAGCTACCTGGCGCACGCGCGGAATCACGGCTTCCAGTTCCAGTTGGGGTCGGTAATGGATATCGATCGCGAGGCCAAAACAATTACTATTGCTGAACTGCGCGACGAGAAAGGCGAGCTGTTGGTGCCGGAGCGCAAAATCGCTTACGACACGCTGGTGATGGCGCTGGGTAGTACTTCTAACGATTTCAACACGCCGGGCGTGAAAGAGCACTGCATCTTCCTCGATAACCCGCATCAGGCGCGCCGTTTCCATCAGGAAATGCTCAACCTGTTCCTGAAATACTCCGCGAACCTGGGCGCGAACGGCAAGGTGAATATCGCCATTGTCGGCGGTGGGGCAACCGGCGTTGAGCTTTCGGCTGAACTGCATAACGCAGTGAAACAATTGCACAGCTATGGCTACAAAGGGCTGACCAACGAAGCGCTGAACGTCACGCTGGTGGAAGCGGGCGAGCGCATCCTGCCTGCGCTGCCGCCACGCATTTCTGGCGCGGCGCATAATGAACTGAGCAAACTGGGCGTCCGCGTACTGACCCAGACAATGGTGACCAGCGCCGACGCGGGCGGTTTACACACGAAAGACGGCGAATACATTGAAGCCGACCTGATGGTCTGGGCGGCAGGGATTAAAGCGCCGGACTTTATGAAGGAGATCGGCGGTCTCGAAACCAACCGTATTAATCAACTGGTGGTGGAGCCCACGCTGCAAACCACCCGCGATCCTGACGTGTATGCGATTGGCGACTGTGCTTCCTGCGCGCGTCCGGAAGGCGGATTTGTTCCACCGCGCGCCCAGGCTGCGCATCAGATGGCGACCTGCGCGATGAATAACATTCTGGCGCAGATGAACGGTAAACCGCTGAAGGCATACCAGTATAAAGACCATGGCTCGCTGGTTTCGTTGTCTAACTTTTCTACCGTTGGCAGTTTGATGGGGAACCTGACCAAAGGTTCGATGATGATCGAGGGGCGCATTGCCCGCTTCGTGTACATCTCTTTGTACCGGATGCACCAGATTGCACTGCACGGTTACTTCAAAACCGGGTTGATGATGCTGGTGGGCAGTATTAACCGCGTTATCCGTCCGCGTCTGAAGCTGCATTAATTACCTTCCGCCCAGCGTCGCCAATGGCGGCGCTGAGCGTCTGCGCCGTTCTGCACACTGAATAATCCTGTCGCTCTCCTCAGAGTTCTCTGAATCATGCTGTTTTAAGGTCAACCCACGATATTTTCATCCGCAATCTGATGGGCTTCTGCTTGCTTTAGTTGCAATATTGTTACCAATAGCAAAGAAGGAGGATTTCCCGTGAATAAATCAATGTTGGCGGGTATAGGGATTGGCGTAGCTGCTGCGCTGGGCGTGGCGGCGGTGGCCAGTCTGAACGTCTTTGATCGCGGCCCGCAGTATGCGCAAGTGGTTTCTGCAACACCTATCAAAGAAACCATTAAGACCCCACGTCAGGAGTGCCGTAACGTCACGGTGACCCACCGCAGACCTGTCCAGGATGAAAACCGCATCGCCGGTTCTGTTCTTGGCGCAGTGGCTGGCGGAGTGATTGGTCATCAGTTTGGCGGGGGCCGTGGCAAGGATGTCGCCACTGTTGTCGGGGCGCTGGGCGGTGGTTACGCGGGTAACCAGATCCAGGGATCAATGCAGGAAAACGACACCTACACCTCTACGCAGCAGCGTTGCAAAACCGTCTATGACAAATCGGAAAAAATGCTCGGCTACGACGTGACCTACAAGATCGGCGATCAGCAGGGCAAAATCCGGATGGATAAAGATCCGGGTACACAAATTCCGCTGGATAACAACGGCCAGTTGATTCTGAATAACAAAGCATAAAAAAGCTGTACTCTGCTTATTAGCCCCTCATTCGCTCAGGCTGAGGGGCTTTTTTTATCAGAAAGTTAACGCGTAGTTCAGGCCAAAGGTCCGCCCGCGGCCCTTGTATTCATACTGCGATGGGCTGCCGTAGGTTGGGCTGTACAGCAGCGGCGCGCGCTGTCCCCAGAGGGTGGTGTAGTCTTCGTCCAGCAGGTTTTCGATGCTGAAGGTCAGTTTACCCAGCGGGAGCTGATAACTGCTGATAACGTCAACGGTATTGTATCCATCCAGCTTATTACCGCTGGCATCCGTCAGATCGAAAGACTGTTGGGTTTGCACCCGCAATGACCACGGCTCTGGCGCCCAACCCACCCAGGCGGTGGCTTTTGACGGCGAGGCCAGCGTCACATCCCATTTTTCCCATTTCCCGTTTTGCTTCACTTCAGACTTCAGTACGTTGAAGTTTGCGCCGAGGCTCCAGTCGCTGTCAGGAATGAAATAGTCCACAGCGCCTTCCACGCCGTAAATCCGGCGGTCGTCAGGTTCTACGCGAATGGTCATATCGCTGCGGTTAATCACAATGGATTTGTCGGAGGTAGAGTAATAGGCCGCCAGTTGCGTGCGCAGACTGTCGCCGGTATAGCGCCATCCCAGTTCATAGGAGTTGACTTTGATCCCTTCCAGACGCGAGTCAGCGACGTTTACGCTGCGCTGAAGCTGGTAATGATCGCCTACCAACTGATAGGTGCCGTTACCGTAGTATTTCCCCGGATCCGGCAATTCGACGCCCTGGGAAAAGTTGAACCACGCCTGCTGACGTTCGGTCAGATGCGCAAGCAGCCCGGCATTGAACAGGACGTTATCGTAATCGGTTTTGCCGCCCGGTATCGCATCGGCAGAACTCGCCAGCCCATTGGCGATCCCCTGCTGCTGCGCGTAGCCGATGAAATCATCAACCCGGTTTTCAGTCCATTGATAGCGGATGCCGCCGCTCAGGGTGAAAATATCGTTGATGTCATAACTGCTTTGCAGGAACGGCGCGAAATTAGTGATGCTGTAGCCGGGGTAACGTCCGGTGGTATAGGCCGTACGGTTGTCCATGCCGCCGGAGGGAAGCGACCATGCGAGGTCGAAAAATTTCTGATTAGCGTCGAAGGTCTCGTGATCCGCATCGATACCCCAGGTCAGTTCCCAGTTATCCATCAACTGACTGTTGAGGGTAATTTTGGCGCCGTACTGATCGGTGTCCTGCTGCGAGGCAGAAAAGCTGGTGACCTGGCCCCTGGTCAGCGACGGGAAGGGATAAAATTTCAGCGATTCATCACGGTAATAAATTTGGCTGACCAGATTTTGACCGAAGAAGTCGGCGTCTGAATATTGCAGGCTAATCAGATGACGCTCTGTTCCGGGGATGCGATCGGCGCTGAGTCCGCTACGGGTGCTGGCTTTACCGTCACCAGTGACGGCAGACATATTTTCGCCCAGATACAGGCCGTAGTCGTCATCGCCCTGGCTTTTATAATATTGGGTCACCAGCTGTAGCTGACGGTTGTCGTCAATCTCAATAGTGCCCGTACCCATCACATCCAGACGATCGGAGTGCTGCAAGCCGGTTTGCGTATTGTCGAGCATTAGCGCATCGCCGTTGCCATCGTACCAGCCGCCGAAGCGCTGCCAGGCGACAGAGAGACGGCCGGAGGCGCGATCCGTCCCCCCGCTGACCGCGGCGGCAACGCGCTCGTCACGATCGTTACTGTTATTGAAGCCCGATTTAGCACCCAGTTCTAGTTCCACTTCGCGTTCCGGCTGGCCTTTTTTGGTCACGATGTTGATCAGGCCGCCAGTACTGCCGCCGCCATAGAGCGACGTCGCGCCGGAAATCACTTCAATGTGGGCAATGTTGAACGGATCGATGGCGTCCAGCTGTCGGCTGTCGGTACGCGAAGAGTTAAGGCGTACGCCATCAATCAGCACGACCAGCGCGCGCCCGCGCATATTCATACCATAGTTGGTTCGTCCCTGGCTGCTGACATCAATACCGGGGATCAACTGCGCCAGCACATCTTTAAACTCTTTGCCGCCCTGAACCTGTTGTTCAATTTCCTGACCCTCGATCACCCAGGTGGTCTGCGCCATTTCCGCCACCGTTTTTTGACTCCGGTTAGCGCTGACGATGAGGTTTTCTTCTTCTGTTTGCGTCGCTGCCGTTGCAGGCAGGGTTAACGCAAGCAGGACTGGGTTGAGCACCCAAAGACGCTTATTCATTCGCATTCCCTTCTGAAAATATCTGTAAAAGTGGTGTTCTTCTTGCCGGGCAGGCTCCGGCTGTTACATTGTGAAACAGATAGAAAATCAAATGCGAATATTGCTGATAATGGTTTCTATTATCAAATAATATTTTAAGAAATTTGAGTCTAACCCGGTGAAAACATTACTGTTTGTAGGGGAAAGGTGAGAGAAGGACCGGGAAACGGATTCCCCGGTCAGCAGGATCAATCAGGCTTTTAACAGCTCGGGCCACAGGCGAAGAGTGGTACGGGTGATCTGCATCAGTGTGTCAAACGACGCGCCTTCGCGGGCGCTGATCGACATCCCCTGTAAGATGCAGTTCAGGTATTCGGCAAGGTGCTGTACGTTGCACTGCGCCGGGATCTCTGCGCGCATCTGGCGCTGTTGCAGGAAACGGGTCAACGTTTGCTCCTGCATGGCGTGGCGTGATTTCACCGTATGCGCAATATCCCGTGACGCGGCAGCGAGCGTCGCGGAAGTGTTGATCATAAAACAACCCGCCGGGGTGTCTTTACTGGTAAAACAGGTCGCCACGGCGGTGAAGTAATCTTCCAGCGCGGCCTCCACGCTTTTTTCTTCGCAAAATAGCTGCGCTTCATGCTTTGCGGCGAAACGGGCGATGTACCTGTCGAGCACCGCGCGAAATAGACCTTCTTTATTGGTGAATTCTGCGTAAAGCGTGGGGGCTTTCGCCCCTGTCGCTTCAACAAGATCAGAGAGCGACGTCGCCTCATAACCGTGCTGCCAGAAGAGTGTCATGGCCTTATCAAGCGCGGCTTCCCTGTCGAACACTTTTGGTCGGCCACGGCTTTTTTTTACACAACCTGTCGAGTCAGTTGTCATGATGCCGGTGTACCTGTCTGGGTTTAATGAATAACCATTATAAAAATAAAACCGTCCAGTCTCCAGCGCATTCCTGTGAAAAATAATTACGTTGCATTGTCATGAAAGATAAGTGCTTTTTAATTTATATAACGACCGTTATAAAAAAGAGTTGACGTGTGACCTGGATCACATCTATCATTTACCTATCGATCGTTAAGTAAATACTTACGACCCCGTTCATCTGCAAAAGGTTACTATTATGAAAAACGTCAAAGCCCTCATCGCTGCTGCTGTACTCAGCTCTCTTTCATTCGCCAGCTTCGCTGCCGTTGAAGTGCAATCTACGCCTGACGGCCAGCAAAAAGTTGGGACCATCTCTGCCAGCGCAGGTACTAACCTGGGTTCTCTGGAAGAACAACTGGCGCAAAAAGCAGATGAAATGGGGGCGAAATCTTTCCGCATTACCTCGGTTACTGGCCCGAACACGCTGCACGGTACCGCGGTAATTTATAAATAAGCATTAACCCCTCATTAATGCCTGATTAAGATTTTCCACTGCACAAAAAAGCCCCGCTGAACCACGGTTCAGCGGGGCTTTTTCGTTCAGGCTTACAGGGATTGCTGTTTAACGTCGTGATGTCGAGTGACGTCGACCGGCATGCCGGAGCGGACGTCCATTACGTGCTGCATCAGTGGCGCATCGGTTTGCGCGGCATCTTTAAATGCCTGCAATGTGCTGTTCAGGACGATAGGCAAAACCTGCGGGTCATCATCAATATTTTTTGACAGCGGCTGATGTACCTCAACCAGACGTACGCCGCCTGGCTCGACTGAGGCTTTGATCGGCGTATTAATAATGTTGACTTTGGTTCCCGGGGTAACCTGCTTAAACAGCGTTTCAATATCGCCATCACGCAGGCGAATGCAGCCGGAACTGACCCGCATTCCGATGCCGAAATCGGCGTTGGTGCCGTGCAGCAGATACACGCCGCCGTAGGCGGCTAAACGAATCGCGTGGTGACCCATCGGGTTATCCGGCCCGGCAGGGACAACCGCAGGCAAATCGATCCCCTGTGCTTTATAGCGGGCGCGAATATTGGCCGTCGGCGTCCAGGTCGGATTCGCACGCTTGTCGGAAACGGTGGTTACCATGGTGGGTGTAAGCGTATCGCCCCCCAGTTGACCAATGCCGATAGGGTAAACCGTGACCACGTTTTTACCCGGTGGATAATAATAAAGGCGCAGTTCAGCAAGGTTAATGACGATACCTTCGCGCGGCGCATCCGGCAGGAGGGTTTGCAGCGGAATGGTCAACACGCTGCCAGCGCGCGGCACGTAGGGATCAACGCCGGGATTTGCCTGTAACAGCGCCAGGAATCCAACGTTGTATTTCTTCGCAATGGCCTCCAGGGAACCGCCGTTGTTTTCGACAACGTGATATTTATTTTCGCCCACCAGTTTGCTGCCGGGCGGCGGAAGTGGCCAGGTATTCGCCTGCGCAGGTAGCGCAAGCGCCATGCCGGCGGCAAAGGTGACAAACGCCAGCCAGCGGGAAAGTCGCAGAGTTTTCATTATCATCATAAATCAAAGGGTTATTGGAATAAAAGACGCCAACGATCATTATGGCGGGTTGGCATGTCCTGAAATGCAAGGGAAGTGCAAAGAGTTGTAAAGATCTGCGAGGCGGGGGAGAGCATGCCGGACGGCGGTTTCGCCTTATCCGGCATCGGGTTATTACGCGACCGCGTTTTCTTCCAGTTGCGCCATAAACTGACGCACCCAGTCCATACGCGTTTTCCGCTCCGTCAGATCCTGCATAAACTTCAGGCGGGTCGGACCGTCGAGGCGGAAGTGCTGAGGCTGCTTTTGCAGCAGACCGATAAGCCAGCCCGGGTTCACGTGATTTTTCTCGGCGAATTCAATGGTGCCGCCTTTCTCGTTACCTTCGAGTTTGCGGATCCCCAGCTTTTGCGCCTGCTGACGCAAACGGGCGATATCCAGCAGATTACGCGCGGGATCCGGCAGAAGACCAAAGCGATCGATAAGCTCCACTTTGATCTCTTCCAGCTCGTTTTCGCTTTTGGCGCTGGCGATTCGCTTGTAGAACGACAGGCGCGTATTGACGTCGGGGATATAATCATCCGGTAGCAGCGACGGCATTCGCAGTTCGACTTCTGTCTGCTGGCTGGTGAGATCTTCCAGCGACGGTTCCCGTCCGGCTTTTAGCGCATCGACGGCGTTTTCCAGCAGTTCCATATACAGCGAGAAGCCAATGGTTTCCATCTGCCCGCTCTGGTCTTCGCCAAGCAGTTCGCCCGCGCCGCGAATTTCCAGATCGTGTGTCGCCAGCGCAAAGCCCGCGCCCAAATCTTCCAGTGACGCAATCGCCTCCAGACGCTTTTGCGCGTCGGTGGTCATCGCTTTCGGATGCGGCGTCAACAGCCAGGCGTACGCCTGATGATGCGATCGGCCCACGCGTCCGCGCAACTGATGCAACTGCGCCAGTCCAAAGTGATCCGCGCGTTCGATGATAATGGTGTTGGCGGTCGGGATGTCGATCCCGGTCTCGATAATCGTGGTACACACCAGCACGTTAAAGCGCTGATGGTGGAAGTCGTTCATTACCCGTTCCAGTTCGCGCTCGCGCATCTGCCCATGACCAATCGCGATGCGCGCTTCCGGCACCAGTTCCGCCAGACGGTCGGCGGCTTTCTGGATGTTTTCGACGTCGTTATACAGGTAATAGACCTGGCCGCCGCGCAGGATTTCACGCAGGATCGCCTCGCGCACGACCAGGTTATCGTATTCACGGACGAAGGTTTTCACCGCCAGTCGTCGCGCCGGTGGGGTGGCAATGATCGACAGATCGCGCATCCCGCTCATCGCCATATTGAGCGTGCGCGGGATGGGCGTGGCGGTCAGGGTCAGAATATCGACGTCGGCGCGCATCGCTTTGATACGCTCTTTATGACGCACGCCGAAACGGTGCTCTTCGTCGACAATCAATAAGCCCAGATCTTTCAGTCTGACATCGCTTTGTAACAGCTTGTGCGTGCCGATCAGGATATCGATTTTCCCTTCAGCCGCCTGTTCGAGGATCTGCGCCTGTTCTTTGGCGCTACGGAAGCGGGACAGCATTTCGATACGCACCGGCCAGTTGGCAAAGCGGTCGCGGAAGTTGTCGAAGTGCTGCTGGGCGAGCAGGGTGGTCGGCACCAGAACGGCCACCTGCTTATGGTTTTCAACGGCGAGAAACGCCGCGCGCATTGCCACTTCGGTTTTGCCGAAGCCCACGTCGCCGCAGACCAGACGGTCCATCGCCAGCGGCTGACACATGTCGCTGAGTACAGCGTTAATGGCCTGGGCCTGGTCGGGCGTGGTCTCGAACGGGAAGCTGTCGCAAAATAGCTGGTACTGCTCGCGGTCGTGCTTAAAGGCAAAGCCTTCTTTCGCCGCACGTTGGGCATAAATATCCAACAGTTCCGCCGCCACGTCGCGGACTTTTTCCGCTGCTTTTTGCCGCGCGCGGGACCAGGCGTCGCCGCCAAGCTTATGCAGCGGCGCGTTTTCCTCGGCTCCGCCTGCATAGCGGCTGATGAGATGCAACGAGGAGACCGGCACATACAGTTTGGCGTCGTTGGCGTAGGTGAGCATCAGATATTCACCCTTGATGCCGCCCGCTTCCAGGGTCGTCATTCCGGCATAACGACCAACGCCGTGTTCCAGATGAACCACCGGCTGACCCGGATGCAGTTCGGCCAGGTTACGGATCAACGTGTCCGGATTAATGGTGCGGCGTGAATCCTGGCGGCGACGCGCCACGCGCTCGCCGAGCAGGTCGCTTTCGCAAATCAGCGCCAGGTTGCGCTGGGTATCGACAAACCCGCGTTCCGCGGCGCCGATCATCAGATAGCGCCCGTTACCACTTGCTTCATCAAGACGCAGAATGCGCTTCGGCGCGAGCTTAATTCGCGCGAGCAGTTCGCCGAGCGCCTCGCGGCGGCCTTCGCTCTCCACGGAAAAGACAACCGGACCCGTGAACGACTCGAGGAATTTGCGCAAAGCGTCAAGCGGCGCTTTTTGCTGCGCCTGTACCGCCAGATCGGGCAATTGCTGGAAGCCCAGATTGGTATTGGCCGCTTTGTCCGGCAGGTGCTCCGTTTTGAGCTGAATGCGCGGCCAGCGCTTCAGTTCCGAGAACAGCGCGTCAACGCGCAGCCAGAGTGATTCTGGCGGCAGGAGCGGGCGCATCGGGTCAACGCCCCGGTTCTCGAAACGCGCCAGCGTGTCGGCCTGGAAGCGTTCGGCGCTGGCTTCCAGATCGCCGGTATTGACAAGTAAGGTGTTGGCCGGGAAGTAACTGAACAGTGGGGGCAGCGGTTCGCTGAAAAACAGCGGTTGCCAGTATTCAATCCCCGCAGGCAGCGTGCCTTTACTGACCTGCTGATAAATATGTTCAGCGTCGCGTTTCACTTCAAATGTATCGCGCCACTGGCTGCGGAACAGCTCGATGGCGGTTTTATCAGTCGGAAACTCATGCGCTGGCAGCAGGTTGATGGCATCCACTTCTTCCAGCGTGCGCTGGGTATCCGCATCAAACAGGCGAAGGCTGTCAATTTCGTCGTCAAAGAAATCCAGACGGTAGGGTTGATCGCTACCCATCGGGAAGAGATCCAGCAGCGCGCCGCGCGTCGCGTATTCGCCGTGTTCCATGACCTGATCAACGTGCCGATAGCCTGCGCTGTCGAGCTGCGCGCGCAGGGCGTCGCGCGATAATCGCTGACCTTTTTTCATTACCAGCGCATGGCCGTGCAAATAACTGTGCGGGCAGACGCGCTGCATCAGCGTATTCACCGGTACAATCAACACGCCGCGTTGCATAGAAGGCAACTGATACAGGGTGGAAAGGCGTGATGAGATGATTTCCTGATGCGGCGAGAAGCTGTCGTAAGGAAGCGTTTCCCAGTCCGCGAGGTTCATCACCATCTGGTCGGTAAACTGGCGGATTTCATCATGCAGGCGCAGGGCGTTTTGCATATCCGGGGCGATGAGTACGACGGGGCCGGGATGGCGTTCAGCAATGTCTGCCACCAGCGTGGCGCAGGCAGCCCCGGTCAGTTCGCCCAGCAGGCGCTGATCGCCCGCTTTGACGGGCAGCGTGTAACGTTGTTGTTCAGGCATTCGGTTGTCAGAATCTCTTTTAGGTATACGTCTGATAAGCAATGCTCTTTATTATCCGCGATCGTTTCTCTTTAGCAAATTGAATCGCCCTCGGTATCGTCATGCGTAATATTCTTCATTTGGATGATTCAGGAGAAAGATCAGAACGGTAAGCGCGCCGGGGAAAGAATATATTTAGCATATCGATTTCTCATCCCCTCTCGCGGGTACGCTGACGAACACTTACGGTTCAGACGTTTACCCATTCCGCTTTCGCTTATATACTCGTGACTTTGCTAATCGCAACCAGACGGATTTCATGTACCAACCTGTCGCTCTATTCATCGGCCTGCGCTACATGCGTGGGCGTGCAGCAGACCGCTTCGGTCGCTTCGTCTCCTGGCTTTCCACCATCGGCATTACCCTTGGGGTGATGGCGTTGGTCACGGTTTTGTCAGTGATGAACGGCTTTGAACGTGAACTGCAAAATAACATTCTGGGCCTGATGCCGCAGGCCATTCTTTCCGCTGAGCAAGGCTCGCTGAATCCCGGCCAGTTACCGGAAAACGCCGTCAAGCTCAACGGCGTGAGCCGTGTCGCGCCGCTGACCACCGGCGATGTGGTTCTGCAAAGCGCGCGCAGCGTGGCGGTGGGCGTAATGCTGGGTATCGATCCGGCGCAAAACGATCCGCTGACGCCGTATCTGGTCAATGTCAGACAAACCGATCTCCAGCCGGGTAAGTATAATGTCATCCTCGGCGAACAGCTTGCGGGGCAGCTTGGCGTTAATCGCGGCGACCAAATCCGCGTGATGGTGCCCTCAGCCAGCCAGTTCACGCCGATGGGGCGTTTACCGAGCCAGCGTCTGTTTACCGTCATTGGCACGTTTGCGGCGAACAGTGAAGTCGACGGCTATCAGATGCTGACCAATATTCAGGATGCGTCGCGTCTGATGCGCTATCCGGCGGGAAACATTACCGGCTGGCGTTTATGGCTTAACGAGCCGCTGAAGGTGGACTCTCTCAGTCAGCAGACGCTGCCGGAAGGCACGAAATGGCAGGACTGGCGCGAGCGCAAGGGCGAACTGTTCCAGGCCGTAAGGATGGAAAAGAACATGATGGGACTGCTGCTTAGCCTGATCGTGGCGGTGGCGGCGTTCAATATTATTACCTCGCTGGGTTTGATGGTGATGGAGAAGCAGGGCGAAGTAGCGATTCTGCAAACGCAAGGGCTGACGCCGCGCCAGATCATGATGGTCTTTATGGTGCAGGGAGCCAGCGCCGGGATTATCGGCGCAGTGTTGGGGGCGGCGCTTGGCGCGTTGCTTGCCAGTCAGTTAAACAACCTGATGCCGGTTATCGGTGTGCTGCTGGATGGCGCTTCGCTGCCGGTGGCGATCGAGCCGCTACAGGTGATTGTGATTGCGCTGGTGGCCATGGCCATCGCGCTGCTTTCTACGCTTTATCCTTCCTGGCGCGCTGCCGCCACTCAACCCGCTGAGGCTTTACGTTATGAATAAGATCCTGTTGCAATGCGACAAATTGTGCAAACGCTATCAGGAAGGCGCCGTGCAGACCGACGTGCTGCACGATGTCAGCTTCAGCGTGGGCGAAGGAGAGATGATGGCGATTGTCGGTAGCTCCGGCTCCGGCAAAAGTACGCTGCTGCATCTGCTGGGCGGACTGGATACGCCGACCTCTGGCGATGTGATTTTCAGCGGTCAGCCGATGAGCACACTTTCCCCGGCGGCGAAAGCGGAACTGCGAAACCAAAAACTTGGCTTCATTTATCAGTTTCACCACCTGCTGCCGGACTTCACCGCGCTGGAAAACGTAGCGATGCCGCTGCTGATCGGCAAGAAAAAGCCGTCGGAGATCGACCAGCGGGCGCGTGAGATGCTGAAAGCGGTAGGGCTGGATCATCGTGCGAACCATCGTCCGTCTGAACTTTCCGGCGGTGAGCGTCAGCGCGTGGCTATCGCGCGCGCGTTGGTGAATAACCCGCGTCTGGTGCTGGCGGATGAACCGACCGGTAACCTCGATGCGCGCAATGCGGACAGCATTTTCCAGTTGCTCGGGGAACTGAATCGTTCGCAGGGCACCGCGTTTCTGGTGGTGACGCACGATCTGCACCTGGCAAAGCGCATGAGTCGCCAGCTGGAAATGCGTGACGGACGCCTGACCGCGGAACTGAGCCTGATGGGGGCGGAGTAATGGCGTCGCCTTTATCGTTATTGATTGGTTTGCGCTTTAGCCGGGGACGTCGGCGTGGCGGTATGGTGTCATTGATTTCGGTGATCTCCACCATCGGCATTGCGCTGGGCGTGGCAGTGCTTATCGTTGGCTTAAGCGCGATGAACGGCTTCGAGCGTGAGCTGAATAACCGCATTCTGGCGGTGGTGCCGCACGGTGAAATCGAGGCCGTCAATCAGCCATGGAACAACTGGCGCGACGCGCTGGAAAAAGTTCAGAAGGTGCCGGGCATCACGGCGGCGGCCCCTTATATCAACTTTACCGGTCTGGTGGAAAGCGGAGCCAATCTGCGCGCCATCCAGGTCAAAGGCGTCGATCCGCAGCAGGAGCAGCGACTGAGCGCGCTACCGTCCTTTGTGCTGAATAACGCCTGGTCCGGCTTTAAGGCCGGAGAACAACAGATCATCATTGGCAAAGGCGTCGCCGATGCGCTGAAAGTGAAGCAGGGGGATTGGGTGTCGATCATGATCCCCAACGCCAGTGCCGATCATAAACTGATGCAGCCAAAACGCGTCCGCCTGCATGTTGCCGGCATCCTGCAACTGAGCGGTCAGTTGGATCACAGCTTTGCAATGATCCCGATGGCGGATGCCCAGCAGTATCTCGACATGCCTGACACGGTTTCCGGTATTGCGCTGAAAGTTAACGACGTCTTTAACGCGAACAAATTGGTTCGCGCCGCGGGCGAAGTCACCAACAGCTACGTTTACATCAAGAGCTGGATTGGCACTTACGGCTATATGTACCGCGATATCCAGATGATCCGCGCGATTATGTATCTGGCGATGGTGCTGGTGATCGGCGTGGCTTGTTTTAACATTGTTTCAACATTAGTGATGGCGGTTAAAGACAAGAGCGGCGATATTGCGGTATTAAGAACGCTGGGGGCGAAAGATGGCCTTATTCGCGCCATTTTTGTCTGGTACGGCCTGCTGGCGGGACTGTTTGGTAGCCTGATTGGCGTGGTGATTGGCGTGGTGGTTTCGCTTCAGCTGACCCCAATTATCAACGGCATTGAGAAACTGATCGGCCATCAGTTCCTCTCCGGCGATATCTATTTTATTGACTTCCTGCCATCGGAGTTGCACTGGCTGGATGTGATTTACGTGCTGGTCACGGCATTGTTGCTGAGCCTGTTAGCAAGCTGGTATCCGGCGCGACGCGCCAGCAATATTGACCCGGCAAGAGTGCTCAGCGGCCAGTAACGTCAAAAGAAAAAAGACAAGGAGCGGCAATGTATTACGGGTTTGATATTGGCGGTACAAAAATTGCGTTAGGCGTGTTTGACAACCAGCGCAAACTCCAGTGGGAAAAACGTATACCTACGCCACGCGACGGTTACGCGGCCTTTTTAGACGCCGTATGTCAGCTGGTGGCGGAAGCTGACCAGCGCTTTGGCGTCAAAGGATCGGTCGGTATTGGTATTCCGGGCATGCCGGAAACTGAAGATGGCACTCTGTATGCCGCGAACGTTCCCGCCGCCAGTGGCAAACCCTTGCGTGCCGACCTTAGCGCGCGTCTTGACCGTGATGTTCGCCTCGATAACGATGCGAACTGCTTTGCGCTATCTGAAGCCTGGGACGATGAATTCACCCAATATCCGTTGGTGATGGGATTGATCCTCGGCACCGGCGTAGGCGGTGGTTTGATCCTTAACGGAAAACCGATCACTGGCCGCAGTTATATTACCGGCGAATTTGGGCATATGCGTCTGCCGGTTGATGCCCTCACGCTGATGGGGTTCGACTTTCCGTTGCGTCGCTGCGGCTGCGGTCAACTGGGCTGCATTGAAAATTATCTTTCCGGGCGGGGATTTGCCTGGCTGTATCAGCATTATTATCATCAACCGCTGGAGGCGCCTGAAATCATTGCGCTGTGGGAGCAGGGCGACGAACAGGCGCGGACGCATGTTGAACGTTATCTGGACTTACTGGCCGTTTGTCTGGGAAATATCCTGACGATTGTCGATCCGGATCTGGTGGTTATTGGCGGCGGCCTGTCGAATTTTACCGCCGTCACCACGCAGCTGGCAGACAGACTGCCGCGCCACTTATTGCCTGTCGCACGCGTACCGCGTATCGAACGTGCGCGTCACGGCGACGCGGGCGGAATGCGCGGTGCTGCCTTCTTACATCTTACCGATTAATCAATAGAGGTTGCTATGCTGTCGCGTCGGGGTCATCGGTTAAGTCGATTTCGTAAAAACAAACGCCATCTACGCGAACGTCTGCGTCAGCGGATCTTTTTCAGAGACAGAGTGGTGCCGGAAGTGATGGAAAAACCGAGAGTATTAGTGCTTACAGGGGCTGGCATTTCTGCGGAGTCCGGAATTCGCACCTTCCGCGCGGCGGACGGTTTATGGGAAGAACATCGCGTCGAAGACGTAGCGACGCCGGAAGGCTTCGCCCGTAACCCGGAGCTGGTGCAGTCATTCTATAATGCGCGTCGTCGACAGCTGCAACAGCCTGAAATTCAGCCGAATCCGGCGCATCTCGCACTGGCGAAGCTGGAAGAGGCGCTGGGCGATCGTTTTATGCTGGTAACGCAAAATATCGATAACCTGCATGAACGGGCGGGTAATCATAATATTATTCATATGCACGGCGAGCTGTTGAAGGTGCATTGTTCGCAGAGCGGGCAGATTCTGGCGTGGACCGGTGACGTTACGCCGGACGATAAATGCCATTGCTGCCAGTTCCCGGCGCCGCTGCGCCCGCATGTCGTCTGGTTTGGTGAAATGCCGATTGGCATGGATGAGATCTATATGGCGCTGGCCATGGCGGATGTCTTTATCGCCATTGGCACTTCCGGGCACGTTTATCCGGCGGCCGGTTTTGTCCACGAAGCGAAACTGCACGGCGCGCACACGGTTGAGCTGAACCTTGAGCCCAGTCAGGTCGGCAGCGAATTCGATGAGAAGTATTACGGCCCCGCAAGCCAGGTGGTGCCTGAGTTCGTCGAGAAGTTACTGAAAGGACTGTGACGCGTTACTGCCCGGAAAGAATGCCGGGCAGCATTTCTCCGTTTTAGCGCAACAGCACCTTGCCCGTCAGATAGGTTGTTGCCTGCCCGCCGATGTAAACCCGATCCCCCTTTAGCTGGCAGCGTAGTTCGCCGCCGCGTTCGCTCCCCTGATACGCGAGCATCTGCGTTTTATGCAATTTTTCAGCCCAGTAAGGGATGAGCATGGTGTGCGCTGAATCGGTGACCGGATCTTCTGCAACCGCTTCACCGGGGCAGAAGAAACGGCTCACAAAGTCGTATTCCCCGGCACCGGGCGCGGTGACGCACACCATTTTCTCAAGAGGCAGCATGGCGCTGATATCCGGGCACAGCGCTTCCACCTCGCGTAGATGTTCCAGGACCACCAGATAATCTCGTGCGGCGCGCACTTCTGTGTACTGCGTAATGCCTAATGCCTCGAGCAATAAAGGCGGTGGCGTGACGGGGTCCGTCTGCCAGGCCGGAAAATCCAGCGTCAACCACTCGCCGCTGCGGGTGACGGTCAGCGGCCCGACAAATCGGGTATCGAAGTGAATGGTCGAATAAGGATAATTCAGATGTTCGAAGATGACGTGCGCCGCCGCAAGGGTGGCATGTCCACACAGATTAATTTCCCCCTGAGTGGTAAACCAGCGCAGCGTAAAACCCTTGTCGTTGACCACAAAGAAAGCGGTTTCCGATTGATTATGCTGCTTCGCCATTTTTAAAAGTGTCTCATCGGGCAGCCATTCGGTAAGCGGGCAGACCGCCGCGGCATTACCACCAAAGGTGGTGTTGGCAAAGGCATCTATCATGTAGAAATCAATTTGTTGCATAGCGTCAACCTCACGGCATATCCGGAAAACTCACACCTTATCATGACACGGCAGTGCGCAGTTTGATTCTCTTTCCCGAGACCGAAGCGCGGCCTGCAATTTAAGGTAGGTATTGTTTCAGTTGCTTTGCCTTTGCATACATAACGATAACATTCTGCCTGCCAGGTGTGGGGGCTGGTGCGTGAAACACTGGCATGGCGCTGCTCCTGAGATGGCCATGTCGCATATCGCCATTGCCGGGGCGGGAGGCAAGGTTGTTGACTGGATGGAACACGGGGCCAGCGAAATGGACATACATGTGAAAAATGAAGCGAAGCGTCAGCATGACGTGTAATGTGTGTATGTCGCTTTATTCCGTTGACAGATAATTTGTATTCCCACGGGGACCAACACAATGAAGATGGATGCGTTTGCTTTTGGCACAACGAATTGGAACGAAGTTGAAAGAACAGAGTACCCTGGAGAAACGGGCATTGAATCGCCACGGGTTTAACAGACACCCCAGAGTCATTTAAGATGACTTAAAGAGAGGTGCCCATGAGCGGTAAGCGTTATCCTGAAGAGTTTAAAATTGAAGCAGTCAAACAGGTTGTTGATCGTGGTCATTCTGTTTCCAGCGTTGCAACTCGTCTCGATATCACCACCCACAGCCTTTACGCCTGGATAAAGAAGTACGGTCCGGATTCTTCCACTAATAATGAACAGTCAGATGCTCAGGCCGAGATCCGCCGACTCCAGAAGGAGTTAAAGCGGGTTACTGACGAACGGGATATATTAAAAAAAGCCGCGGCGTACTTCGCAAAGCTGTCCGACTGAGGTACGCCTTTATCCGTGGCAACAATCGTTGCTGGCCTGTCCGCCTGCTCTGCCAGGTGCTGGATGTGCATCCGAGTGGGTTTTACGCCTGGCTTAAGCAGCCACATTCACGACGGTATCATGCTGACCTGAAGCTGACGGGACATATTAAGCAGTTCTGGCTGGAGTCGGGCTGTGTTTATGGCTATCGCAAGATCTATCTCGATCTGCGGGATTCCGGGCAACAATGCGGTGTAAACAAAGTCTGGCGGTTGATGCAACGTGTGGGGATAAAGGCTCAGGTCGGATACCGAAGTCCACGGGCGCGTAAAGGTGAAGCCAGTATTGTGACGCCCAACAAGCTCCAGCGGCAGTTCAACCCGGAAGCACCGGATGAACGTTGGGTTACGGACATAACCTACATCCGAACCCACGAAGGCTGGTTGTATCTGGCCGTGGTGGTTGACCTGTTCTCCCGAAAAGTTATCGGCTGGTCAATGCAACCCCGAATGACAAAAGAGATTGTCCTGAACGCATTACTTATGGCGGTGTGGAGGCGTAATCCTCAAAAGCAGGTACTGGTTCACTCTGATCAGGGCAGTCAGTACACGAGCCATGAGTGGCAGTCGTTCCTGAAATCACACGGTCTGGAAGGCAGCATGAGCCGTCGCGGAAACTGCCACGACAATGCGGTTGCGGAAAGCTTTTTCCAGCTACTGAAGCGCGAACGGATTAAGAAAAAGATCTACGGAACTAGAGACGAAGCCAGAAGCGATATTTTTGATTACATCGAAATGTTTTATAACAGTAAGCGTCGGCATGGTTCGAGCGAGCAGATGCCACCAGTTGAATATGAAAACCTATATTATCAACGACTCAGAAGTGTCTAGGTTATCCGTGGCGATTCATTCAGCGGAGCTGTAAGAATCGCTGTAAAAGGAACCATCCACTTTTAGAGACTGATTATGTTCCCTGATGAGATCGCCATGCATAAAGTCTGATTCACCGGACAATCGATCATTACCGTTCTGAAGTCTGTCGAAGCTGGACGTATCGTCAGCATGTCTGTCGAGAAACGGGAATATCCGAAGCTTTCTATTACAACTTGACTAACCAAATACGTATTATAGTATAGGAAATACCCAGAGTGTCATTTTTTTTGAACTGATAGCTATGCTGAGGTGCTTATTGAACGCTTGATTTTAAAGTATCTAAGTTAAAAATACATTTAAATATGGGATAGTATGAACTATTATTGATAGGAGTAAAATAGGGGTGTGAATAAATTATTAAGTCAGCCTCTATATGTTTTTTGTCGAGGCTGACTTTTAATGTTATATATTCTTATCTAAAGCTTCGTGGGGGATGAGTATTGCTGGTAAATTCCTTTAAAAAGTTTTCCAAGAAGTTGGTTTTGATAGGCGTGATGAGTAAACATTAATGCTGCGTTTTCATCAATATCACGAACAATATCAATTTGATTATTATTTTTTAATTCGTCATAGTAAATTTTGCAGCGAGCAAAATTGACCGCTTCGAAAATAAAACTTTCATAGCGTTTTTCAATGATGAAGGTTTTAATTGAGTTGATGGTTCTAATGTCATTTTTATGAGTTATCTTAACCTTGAACTCTTTAATGTTAACATCAAGTAATGCGACAATTTCATTTCTTGATTTAGTAGTTTCTAACGAAAACTCAATGCTTTCATCGTCAAATAATGGATGAAGATGAGGTTTCTTGTAAAAATTAATCTGACCCTTTAAGCTTGAGTTGCAAATAGAGCAAGCTGGCACGAGGTTATATAAGCTTAATGCTAGGTGAGGATAACTCCCTTGAGGGAAAAAATGATCTAACGTTGGCCGGAATCCTCTTTTTTGTGACCTTACGGTGAATGCATATGATTGATTGCAATAAGGACAGCTTCTTGCTTTTGACGCATTACACAAATCATAGGCGTCGTATCCTTTCGTTTTAGTAGTAAAATTATGATAATCGAATATTTCAATAAGATTTTTTTTAAACACTTTAATTAGATCTGTGTTATTACTATTTTTTCTAATGACGAAATCATAGTATCTTGCGGCTAAAGCTAAATCCCTAAAATTATTTGAAATTATGAGATTTTTTGTCTTTTCGACGAAATGTGCAGTTAGGCTTTTGGGGCCTTGGTGCTGCGTTCTAGCCAAATAGTCATCTATTTTTTTGAGAACAAAATTATTATGTTTTACTTCTATTGAGGCCCAGTTTTGTTTAATGGAAATTATCATTTTATATCACCACTTGAAGGGATGAGTTTCATGATCTCTCTCTCTAAAATATCATTGTCTATTGATTTTATAACTAAGAGATCTTTTTCTGAGATATTGTTTTCCTTAATGTTTTTTACGGTTTTATTTATTCGTTGAGACGCAAATTCACCAATAGTCTTCGTTCCGAAAGACTCATTGAGTAACAAATGAATTGGCGAGGCAAATCCTGAGGTAGCGTCTGCTTTATCCATAGGGCAGATGAATTTTTTAGGGATATCAGTAGCTAACAATGGGGAGTGAGTCGCCAAAATGAGTTGTAAAAATGAAAGGTTATTAATGTGCTTCACTTTATTTAAAAATTCATTAATCTTAAAAATATAATTTCTTTGCCATTCCAAATGCAAGTAAGCATCACCCTCATCAATCATTAACAATATTTTTTTTGTCCCCTTCTCTGCCAATTGTTTAATTGCTTTGGAAATCAAACTCATTTGATGTATTATAGCTAATTGGCCAGAACTCATTTCTACTAATTTGAAATCAAAGTAATTTTCAACTTCGAAATCAATCAATAACATCTCCCCTTTATAAGCATCCACGGGAAATTGCATATATTCAGTGAAGGAGAAATCTTGACTAATGTATTTCAAGAATGACTCAACTTTTGCTCTCTCAATTTCGAAGGTTTCGAGTGATTTTATCTCATGTCGCTTAAGGGAATCATGCCCATTAAGTAGAAAATTGAGGATGTTAATGGCCGTCGAGTTTCTTATTTTGTTACTTTTTTTAAGTCCGTTAATTGTGATGAATGTAGATATTTTTTTTATGTCATCTCTATCAGAATTTAAATAATTATATAATTCATCAACCAATATATCCAAAAGCTCCTTTCTTTTGGCTGTTATTTTAATGATATCATCCATTTCTTCATTTTCGTTAATTTTATCGCGAATGAGCTTGTCTATTTTTATTATCTCATTCGTGGTTGATGATTCTTTTAGTATATATTTAATACGGCGTTCACTAAGTTTTAAAACTTCATCAAGAATTGATTTTAATATAGTCTTTGTATTGATTCTGTATTCTATTTGAGAAACTGGTTTGATCTTAAAATATTCAAGAATTTCTCTTGATTCATTTAAATTATTTATTCTAATGCCTCTTCCATAGTAGGGGGACGCATCAATAAAACGTTTTGACGATGCATATCTTTCCCTGAAAGGGATTGGGGAGAAATAAACAACCCCCCAATATCTAGTTTCGTTTTTAACATCGTAGCTCGGAACGTTGAAGAAATCAATTTCACACCCCCCAGTAAATGCTCCTATATGGGAAGATTTAAATTCATTTATAACTTGATTAAGAAAATATGTCTTCCCTGTTCCGTTCTCGCCTATTAACAGGGAGATTGAGTCAACGTCAAAAATGTTACTGTTATCATCAGGCTCATCTCTTAATTCTAATTTTTTTCCATCAACAGAAAGAGTACGTATCAATTTAGACTCCTAATTATTTATATTTTTATCACGCAACAGTAGTTTATTTACTGCATTGTAACAATGCAACTTCATTCACGAAATATCAATACTTCTATCAGTGCAGCTTACTAATTCATCAAGTTTATCAGCCCATTCCTGCATCATCACTTTACGCTCATCAAGATAGGTCGCATGGTTGTATGTGCGACGAACATTGTTGGTATCAGCGTGTGCAAGCTGAGCCTCGATAGCATCTGGTCGATAGCCCATTTCGTTTAAACGCGTACTTCCTGTAGTTCTGGTTGCATGGGGGCTATAAATGCCACTCCAGCCGAGGCTTTTTAGTAGCTGGCGCAGGGAGTGCGATGTCATTGGACCTTTCGGATTATCCCTGCCCGGGAAAAGGTGCTGTCGATGCCCGGTTAATCCCTGTAGTGTTCTGAGCATTTTGACAGCTTGTAAGGGTAGGGGAATAACGTGTTCTCTTCGAGCTTTCATTCGCGTAGCTGGAATGGTCCACAGGGCGTTATCAAGATCGAATTCTGTCCATTCTGCTTCGGTGGCTTCTGCAGGACGCGCCAATGTCCACCACATAAGCCACATGCAATAGTTAACCTGGTACGAGCCACGACTATTGTCAAAACAGATTAATAACTTTCCGATTTGCTGGGGATTCAGTGCCTGTTTGTGCTGTGTCTTATTGGCGGGGAGGGCCTTACGCACAGTCCATACAGGATCGCTATCAGCTCTAAGCGTCGCAACTGCCAACTCAAAAACTGAAGAAACGGTGCGACGTGCTTCAGCGGCAACTGTCGGTGCTCCTCGTTTGGCTGTTTCCTGAAGAATTTTAAGGATATGGTGTGGAGTGATCTCTCTGACAGGGAGCTTACCGATGGCGGGGAAAACTACACGCTCAAGCATATCAAGGCGGCGTGTTTTGGTGATTTCTGCCCAGTCTTTCATCTGCAACCACTCTTTGGCGATTAGCTCAAAGGTGTTGGAGGCATCATTGACCTTGCGAATCTTATCTAACTGGCGAGCTTGTGTTGGGCTAACTCCATCCGCGACCTGCTTTCGCGCTTGCTCGCATTTTTCGCGAGCTTCGGCAAGTTTGACCGCGGGGTACTCACCTAGCGCAAACATGCTGGATTTACCGTTGAGTTTAAACCGATAGCGCCATGCCTTTTTGCCATTGGGTTTCACTTCGAGGTAGAGACCGTTGAAATCATTGAGTCGATAGAGTTTTTCTTTCGGCTTGGCAGTGCGGCATTGCGTATCTGTGAGCATAACGGAGCCTTGTTTATTTATTATACCGTTATTGTACTCACTTAAAATGAAGATGGAAGAATGTTGTACTCATCCATGTACTCATTTTTGACAGCGTTGTTACGAGATGAATTGAGACTCTGTGAAATGAAAAATCCACGCAATCGCGTGGATTTTATAGAGTTTTACCGTTTCTATGAGATTCAGCGAAACCTCATGAGACAACAGAAGTGATTTAGACGTTAAACAAGAAGTTCATCACATCACCGTCTTTAACGATGTAATCTTTACCTTCGGCGCGCATCTTACCGGCTTCTTTCGCGCCCTGTTCGCCCTTATAGGTAATGAAATCGTCAAACGCAATAGTCTGCGCGCGAATAAACCCTTTTTCGAAGTCAGTATGGATTTTTCCTGCCGCCTGCGGGGCCGTTGCGCCGACAGGGATAGTCCAGGCACGGACTTCTTTCACGCCAGCGGTGAAATAGGTCTGCAGGTTAAGCAGGCGATAGCCCGCGCGAATCACGCGGTTCAGACCCGGTTCTTCCAGCCCCAGTTCCTGCATGAACTCGTCGCGTTCTTCATCGTCCAGCTCAGCGATATCGGCTTCAACAGCGGCACAAACTGGAACAACCACGGAGCCTTCTTTCGCCGCGATTTCACGAACCTGATCCAGATATGGGTTGTTCTCGAAACCGTCCTCGTTGACGTTGGCGATGTACATGGTAGGTTTCAGAGTCAGGAAGCTCAGGTAGCGGATTGCCGCTTTATCTTCGTCGGTCAGATCCAGAGAGCGCAGCATCCCCGCTTCGGCCAGGTGCGGCAGACATTTTTCCAGCGCCGCCAGTTCGGCTTTAGCGTCTTTATCACCGCCTTTCGCTTTTTTCTGCACACGGTGAATCGCACGTTCACAGGTATCGAGGTCCGCCAGCGCCAGCTCGGTATTGATAACGTCGATATCTTCCGCCGGGTTAACTTTGCCTGCAACGTGAATGATGTTGTCGTTCTCGAAGCAGCGCACGACGTGGCCGATCGCTTCGGTCTCACGAATGTTGGTCAGGAACTGGTTACCCAGACCTTCACCTTTGGACGCGCCTTTCACCAGACCCGCGATATCCACGAACTCCATGGTCGTCGGCAGAATACGTTGCGGTTTAACGATCTCAGCCAGTTGATCCAGACGCGGGTCAGGCATCGGTACGACGCCGGTATTCGGTTCGATCGTACAGAACGGGAAGTTGGCCGCTTCAATACCGGCTTTGGTCAGCGCGTTGAACAGGGTGGATTTCCCGACGTTGGGTAAACCAACGATACCGCATTTGAATCCCATGATTTAAATCACCTTAATAACTTGATAATCAACCTGTTACAGAAAACAGATTGTAGAAATGAAAACAACTTTGCCTATTATACACAGCGTACGGCAAAAATGCCGCACATCCCGGTTTATTGTGCCTTAAAGGTATGCAAGCGGCTTGTCGCTTTGGTCAGACCGTCTTTAAACCAAATCTCCGTACAGCGAGCCGCTTCGTCAATCGCGTCGTCAATCAGCTTCTGTTCAGAGACCGGTGGCTTTCCTAACACAAAGCCTACAACTTTATTTTTATCGCCCGGATGGCCAATTCCGATGCGTAAGCGATGAAAGTTAGGGTTATTGCCAAGTTTGCTGATAATGTCCTTCAGGCCGTTATGACCGCCATGCCCACCGCCCAGCTTAAATTTGGCAACCCCTGGCGGCAGATCCAACTCATCATGCGCCACTAAAATCTCATCAGGATTAATGCGATAGAAACCGGCCATCGCGCTGACCGCTTTCCCGCTCAGGTTCATAAACGTGGTAGGCACCAGCAGGCGAACATCTTCACCCTCAACGGTCACCCGGGACGTATAGCCAAAGAACTTCGGCTCTTCGCGTAACGGCGCTCGCAGCCGCTCAGCCAGTAAATCGACGTACCATGCGCCCGCATTGTGTCGTGTTGCTGCATACTCCGCGCCGGGGTTTGCCAGGCCGACAATCAGTTTAATCGTCACGTTTTCTATCCTGCATAGGTCAATCACTGGCGCGTAGTGTACTGTCTGCAGCCCCGCTTGACAAAAAACAGCGTCAGAGGAGAGGGAAATGAATAGTTGCCGCTGTCGACTATTAGAAAGTCAAGGGCTTCAGGGGCTTATTTGTAAAGTTTTGTTGAATGCGACGTTGTATTTGTGATCGCACCCGCACTCAGAATGGTACGTGTTGTCTATACTTTACACATAAGGATTAGGGGTATTCCCTGAAACAACCCAAAAGTTCCGGAGGTGACATATGAAACGCAAAAACGCTTCGTTACTCGGTAATGTGCTAATGGGGTTGGGGTTAGTGGTGATGGTTGTTGGCGTTGGTTATTCAATTTTAAACCAACTGCCGCAATTTAACCTGCCACAATTTTTCGCACATGGTGCAGTGCTGAGTATTTTCGTCGGCGCCATTCTCTGGCTTGCAGGGGCACGTGTTGGCGGGCATGAACAAGTTTGTGACCGCTACTGGTGGGTACGCCACTACGATAAACGTTGCCGCCGTAACGACAATCGCCGTCATAGTTAACGCTGATTGCCGGATAGCGAACCAAATGTCGTCTCCGGTCTGACAGTTGGCAAGAAAGGGAGGCCCGGTAAGCGTGAACGCCACCGGGCTTTTGCTTATTTATGTCAAATCCGCCAGGGCGGCGTCGCGATTCGGGAAAAACGCCAGGCGTCCCGGAATCGGCTGGATGCCGGCGCGCGCCATGGTGCGCAGCGGCTGAAATTCAAGATTGCTCACCCGCAGTTCGCATCCCTCCGGCAGCCTTTTGACAAAGCGCTGGAACGCATCCAGTCCGCCCGCATCCAGCACAGGCACTGCATCCCACTTCAGTACGACAACGCGCTTGCCTTCAATTCGTGATTCCAGATCGGTAAACAGCCCTTCAGCGGCGGCAAAAAACAGCGGGCCAATTACGCGCAGCACCAATACATCCTCCGGCACGTCCACGTTAACCGCCGCCAGGCGCGTCATACGCGCGATACGCCGCATAAACAGCAGGGATGCCAGCACAATGCCCACGCTGATGGCGATCACCATATCAAACAGTACCGTCAGCGACATACACATCAGCATCACGATAATGTCGTCTTTCGGCGCGTGGCGCAGCAGGTCCACCACTTTATGCGCTTCGCTCATATTCCACGCCACCATCAGTAGCAGCGCGGCCATCGCCGACAGCGGCAACCAGGAGAGCAGCGGCGCCAGCGCCAGCAGCGCGAGGATCACCAGAATCGCGTGAATGACGGCGGAGATCGGCGACGTCGCGCCAGCGCGTACGTTTGCGGCGGAACGGGCAATCGCGGCGGTGGCGGTGATCCCGCCAAAGAACGGCGCGACAATGTTGCCGAGCCCTTGTCCTATCAGTTCGCTATTGGCTTTGTGCTTGGTGCCGGTCATTCCGTCAAGCACCACGGCGCACAGCAGCGACTCGATAGCCCCGAGCATCGCCATTGAAAATGCTGCAGGCAGCAGGGCGCGCAGCGAGTCCCAGCTTAACGTAAAATCGGAATCCGGCAGGTTCCATGGCAGCACCAGTTGAGGTAACAACTGTGGGATCCCGTTGCCCTGCGAACCGTCGGCGAGGATGTAATGAAACTGCGAACCGATGGTCGCGACATGACCGCCGAACAGGTTAACTATCCCCATCACCGCGCAGCCCAGCAGCAGGGCCGGAAGGTGACCGGGCAGACGAATACCCAGCCGTGGCCAGAAAATCAGAGTGCCCAGCGTCACGATGCCAATGGCGGCGTCGCCGAGGTTGATCGTTGGCAGCGCCATAAACAGCGCGCCCACTTTCTGCAGATAATGCTCGGGAACGTGCGCCATCTGCAGACCCAGAAAGTCCTTGATTTGCATGGTACCAATGGTGATACCAATCCCTGACGTAAAGCCTAGCGTCACGGAAACCGGAATGTATTCGATCAGGCGACCAAAGCGGGCCAGTCCAAAGAGGATCAGAAATATGCCGGACATCAGGGTCGCGACCAGCAGGCCTGCCAGCCCAAACTGTTGCGACACCGGGTAGAGGATCACCACAAAGGCGGCGGTAGGGCCAGAGACGCTAAAGCGCGAGCCGCCGGTTAAGGCAATGACAATACCTGCAACCGCCGCGGTGTAGAGACCGTATTGGGGAGCGACGCCGCTGCCTATAGCCAGCGCCATTGCGAGCGGAATCGCAATAATCCCGACCGTTATCCCGGCGATGAGATCACGGGTAAACCGTGAAGCGGTATATTTTTCTTTCCAACAAGCGTCGATGAGGGCGCGGAAAGGCATCACATGTGAGGAAAAGATTCTGTTCACAATAATGTTTCATCCATGAGCGCATCATCTGTCAACTAAATGGCAGGTGAAGGAGGCATAAGTCATACAAATAGTGGTTAAAGATAAAAAAACCGCCGTAGCGGAAATTCTGAAATGACAGGCCGTGTGCATCGCCCAAAAACGTTGCCGCTTACCGGGCTGATTCATCATCAAAAAAACCCGCCGCAGCGGGTTTTTGCGCCGGGTTCGATTAATGTTCGAACATGGCAGAGATGGATTCTTCATTGCTGATACGACGAATCGCTTCGGCCAGCATACCCGACAGGGTCAACGTACGTACGTTCGGCAGCGCTTTGATTTCATCGGTCAGCGGAATGGTATCGCAGACGACGACTTCATCAATCACGGAATTACGCAGGTTGTTAGCTGCATTGCCAGAGAAGATCGGATGCGTTGCGTAAGCGAATACGCGTTTTGCGCCACGCTCTTTCAGGGCTTCTGCGGCTTTGCACAGCGTACCGCCGGTGTCGATCATATCATCAACCAGCACGCAGTCACGGCCCGCAACGTCACCGATGATATGCATCACCTGAGAAACGTTTGCACGCGGACGACGTTTGTCGATGATCGCCATGTCGGTGTCATTCAGCAGCTTAGCGATAGCGCGGGCACGCACGACGCCACCGATATCCGGAGAAACCACAATCGGGTTATCCAGATTCAGCTGCAGCATATCTTCTAACAGAATTGGGCTACCGAATACGTTATCAACCGGTACGTCGAAGAAGCCCTGGATCTGTTCAGCATGCAGGTCAACGGTCAGGACGCGGTCCACGCCGACGCTGGACAGGAAGTCCGCGACAACTTTAGCCGTGATTGGCACACGCGCGGAACGGACGCGACGGTCCTGGCGCGCATAGCCAAAGTAAGGGATAACGGCGGTGATGCGGCCTGCGGAAGCACGGCGCAGGGCATCAACCATAACGACCAATTCCATCAGGTTGTCGTTAGTGGGGGCACAAGTGGACTGGATGATGAAAATATCACCACCGCGTACATTTTCGTTGATTTGTACGCTGACTTCGCCGTCGCTAAAGCGACCTACAGCGGCGTCGCCGAGAGAAGTGTACAGGCGGTTGGCAATACGTTGTGCTAGTTCCGGGGTGGCGTTACCAGCAAAAAGCTTCATATCAGGCACGAGAAGAACCTCAGGCATGCGTCCATTGGTGGAAAGAATCTGCCAAAAACTGTGCGGGCCAGGCAGGATTCTCTCCATGCGGTGTATTAAAGAGCGCGATGCAACGTCTGGAACAGGGTGACGTTGTCACCGAAACTCAGCTTGCCCGGCTTACTCGCCATCATTCCTCTCTCATGTATGTTGGCTCTAATGCTTCACACCCGTCACATACTGAAGTACGCGGCTGGGGATTCGTCATCTCGCCATCTTCCTGAAACGTGGATGATTTAGAGTAACGCCCGATGCAAAGGGGAGAGGTTGACGCCTTTCGCCACAAAGCCTTCGAGCCATTCCGGGGCTTGCTCAAGCACCTGGCGAGCACGAGACTCTGTATCGAATTCAGCAAAGACACAGGCCCCTGTACCAGTCAGGCGCGACGGCGCGTATTCTAACAGCCAGGAAAGCGCGGCATCAACCTCGCGAAAACGTTTTCTTGCGATAACCTCGCAATCATTGCTGAATTCACAATTTAATAACGTTTCTATTGACCTTTTTGGCGTGTTACGGGGCAAATCCGGATCGTTGAAGATCGCCGGAGTCGGAATACTGACGCCCGGATGCGCCACCAGATACCATTTTTCGGGCGGATTAACCGGCGTGAGGATTTCTCCCACGCCTTCGGCGAAGGCGGCATGGCCACGAACAAATACCGGGACGTCCGCGCCAAGCTGGATCCCCAGTTCCGCCAGTTCATCCACCGACAGGCCGCATTGCCAGAGGTGGTTAAGCGCCACAAGGATCGTCGCAGCGTTAGAGGAACCGCCGCCGAGTCCGCCGCCCATCGGCAGACGCTTGTCGATGCGAATATCCGCGCCGATGCCGGCCGGCAGACGACCGTGTTGCGCGGCTGTTTTCATCAGCAAACGCGCGGCGCGAACGATCAGGTTATCCTCATGCGCCACGCCGTCTACCGGCGTCAGCAGACGAATCTCGCCGTCGCTGCGCGGCGTAATGTCGATCGTGTCGCCGTAATCGAGGAACTGAAACAGGGTTTGCAGCGTGTGATAACCGTCCGCGCGCTGGCCGGTAATATATAAAAACAGATTCAGTTTTGCCGGGGATGGCCAGTGGGTCATCATTTCACAATCCAGTTATCCATTTTCAACTTGATGCGCAGGTCGCCATCCGAAAGTTCCATATTGGCAGGCATGGCCGGTTGCGTTTTACTGTCATAGGCGCTGTAAACGACCTTCCAGTTTTTGCCATCCTGATGATAATTCACTTCGCGCAGGCGGTACTGATCGTCAAGTTTATAGTCGGTAGCGTCACCCGGCAGGCCCAGAATCCACTGGCGCAGGCTGTTCAGCGGAATCGGCATCCCGGTCAGCTTGCCGATCATCTCTTCGCCGTCTTCGGCGGTATAGCGCTGGCCCTTGTTATCCACCAGTTGAACGTGACCTGGCTGCGCGTTCAGCTCCAGCTCAGTGCTGCCCAGCGGGTTCGTCAGCAGCAGGCGGTAGCGGTCCTGGCCGGTTTGCTGCCAGAAGAAGCGGGCATAGACCTTCTGATCGGCGGAAATAAAGGCAAACGCCCCGCGGGTCTGATACTGATTTAACTGAAGCACAGCCTGCTGGTGCTGTCGCCACTGCGGGGAATCGGGACTTTTGCCCGGTCCTTTTGGCGCGTTGATCGTACAGGCGGTGAGTACCAGGCTTGCCAGCGGAAGCAGGCGGATCAGGCGAAAGTCAGGCAGGGTCATAGTGATGACGAATCCTTGTGATACGTTGCAATAATAACCCTTAATGCTAGCGCCGCGCGGGTATATCGTCTACGTTCACGTTATCTTAATTTAAGCGTTAAGCGATTACTCCAAAAGGGGGCGCTCTCTTTTATTGATTACGCGCATCCTGTATGATGCGATCAGACTAACCATATCAACGCTGGTACTACTCCCGCAGACATGACCCTTTTAGCGCTCGGCATTAACCATAAAACGGCACCTGTATCGCTGCGAGAACGTGTAACGTTTTCGCCGGACACGCTCGATCAGGCGCTGGACAGCCTGCTCGCGCAGCCTATGGTGCAGGGTGGGGTGGTGCTGTCGACCTGTAACCGTACAGAGCTGTATCTCAGCGTTGAAGAGCAGGACAATTTGCAGGAGGCGCTGATTCGCTGGTTATGCGACTACCATAACCTCAACGAAGACGATCTGCGCAGCAGCCTCTACTGGCATCAGGATAACGCCGCCGTTAGCCACCTGATGCGCGTCGCCAGCGGGCTCGACTCGCTGGTACTCGGCGAACCGCAAATCCTCGGCCAGGTGAAAAAAGCCTTTGCCGATTCGCAGAAAGGCCACCTCAACGCCAGCGCGCTTGAACGCATGTTCCAGAAATCCTTCTCCGTCGCGAAACGCGTGCGCACTGAAACCGACATCGGCGCCAGCGCGGTATCCGTCGCCTTCGCCGCCTGTACGTTGGCGCGCCAGATCTTCGAATCACTGTCTACTGTCACCGTGCTGCTGGTCGGCGCAGGAGAAACCATCGAGCTGGTGGCGCGTCATCTGCGCGAACACAAGGTGCAGAAGATGATCATCGCTAACCGCACTCGCGAACGGGCGCAGGTGCTGGCCGATGAAGTCGGCGCCGAGGTCATCGCGCTGAGCGACATCGACGCGCGTTTGCAGGAGGCGGACATTATTATCAGTTCCACCGCCAGCCCGCTGCCGATCATTGGCAAAGGGATGGTGGAGCGCGCGCTGAAAAGCCGCCGCAACCAGCCGATGCTGCTGGTGGATATCGCTGTCCCGCGCGATGTCGAGCCGGAAGTCGGCAAGCTGGCGAATGCCTATCTCTACAGCGTTGACGATCTGCAAAGCATCATTTCGCATAACCTGGCGCAGCGTAAAGCCGCGGCCGTGGAAGCCGAAACCATCGTGGCGCAGGAAACCAGCGAATTTATGGCCTGGCTGCGCGCGCAAGGCGCCAGCGAGACCATCCGCGAATACCGCAGCCAGTCTGAACAGGTGCGCGACGAGCTGACCGCCAAAGCGCTGGCTGCGCTGGAGCAGGGCGGCGATGCCCAGGCGATTATGCAGGATCTGGCCTGGAAGCTGACCAACCGCTTGATCCACGCCCCAACCAAATCTCTACAGCAGGCTGCCCGTGACGGGGACGACGAACGCCTGAATATTCTGCGCGACAGCCTCGGGCTGGAGTAGCAGCACACCCCTCTTTTTTTACAAGGTGCATTTACGCCTATGAAGCCTTCTATCGTTGCCAAACTGGAAGCCCTGCATGAACGCCATGAGGAAGTTCAGGCGTTGCTGGGTGATGCGGGAACCATCGCAGACCAGGAACGTTTTCGCGCGCTGTCGCGTGAGTATGCACAATTAAGCGATGTTTCTCGCTGTTTTACGGACTGGCAACAGGTTCAGGAAGATATCGAAACGGCACAGATGATGCTCGACGATCCTGAAATGCGTGAAATGGCGCAGGAAGAACTGCGCGAAGCAAAAGACAAAAGTGAACAACTGGAACAGCAGCTCCAGCTTTTGCTGCTGCCCAAAGATCCGGACGACGAGCGCAACGCGTTCCTCGAAGTGCGCGCCGGCACCGGCGGCGACGAAGCGGCGCTGTTTGCCGGCGATCTGTTCCGCATGTACAGCCGCTACGCCGAAACCCGTCGCTGGCGGGTAGAGATCATGAGCATGAGCGAAGGCGAACACGGCGGTTATAAAGAGATCATCGCCAAAATCAGCGGCGACGGGGTCTATGGGCGACTGAAGTTTGAGTCCGGCGGTCATCGCGTCCAGCGCGTACCGGCAACGGAGTCACAAGGACGTATCCATACCTCCGCCTGCACCGTCGCGGTGATGCCGGAACTGCCGGAAGCAGACCTACCGGATATTAACCCGGCCGATCTGCGCATTGATACCTTCCGCTCCTCAGGGGCGGGCGGTCAGCACGTTAACACCACCGACTCGGCGATCCGTATTACTCACCTGCCGACCGGCATTGTGGTGGAGTGCCAGGACGAACGTTCGCAGCACAAAAACAAAGCGAAAGCGCTCTCTGTGCTCGGCGCGCGTATTCGCGCGGCGGAAGTGGCGAAGCGCCAGCAGGAAGAGGCCTCCACCCGCCGAAACCTGTTAGGCAGCGGCGATCGCAGCGACCGTAACCGTACCTACAATTTTCCACAGGGGCGGGTCACCGACCACCGTATCAACCTGACGCTGTATCGCCTGGACGAAGCGATGGAAGGCAAGCTGGATATGCTGATCGAGCCCATCGTGCAGGAATACCAGGCTGACCAACTGGCGGCGCTGTCCGAGCAGGAATAATGAATTTTCAACACTGGTTGCGTGAAGCCATAAGCCAGCTACAGGAAAGCGATTCGCCACGTCGTGACGCCGAGATCCTGCTTGAATATGTCACCGGCAAGGGGCGCACCTGGATTCTGGCGTTTGGCGAAACGGAATTAACCGACGCCCAGCGCCAGCAACTGGCTGCGCTGCTGGCGCGCCGTCGCCGTGGCGAACCGATCGCCCATCTGATCGGCGAACGGGAATTCTGGTCGCTGCCGCTGTTTGTCTCGCCAGCGACCCTGATCCCGCGCCCGGATACCGAATGTCTGGTTGAACAGGCTCTGGCGCGTCTGCCTGCTGCGTCATGCCGGATCCTGGATCTGGGCACCGGTACCGGGGCGATTGCGCTGGCGCTGGCTTCCGAGCGCCCTGACTGCGACGTCACGGCAGTGGACCGGATGCCGGAGGCCGTTGCACTGGCGCAGCGAAATGCCACCCGACACGCCATCACAAACGTCAGAATTCAGCAAAGCGACTGGTTCAGCGCCTTAGCCGGGAACCAGTTTGAGATGATTGTCAGCAACCCGCCGTACATCGATGAGCTGGATCCGCATCTTTCGCAGGGCGACGTTCGCTTTGAGCCGCTGACGGCGCTGGTCGCGGGCGATCACGGGATGGCGGACATCAAGCACATCATCGACCGTGCGCGCGCCGTTCTGATGCCGGAAGGCATGTTGCTACTGGAACACGGCTGGCAGCAGGGGACAGCGGTGCGCGACGCTTTTGTCCGCACGGGCTATCACGACGTGGAGACCTGCCGGGACTACGGCGATAACGAGCGGGTGACGCTGGGACGCTGGCGGCCGTGAGCAGTTTTACGCTTTTGCTTACCCTCCACTTGCTGAGCATCGCCCTCTCAGTCAGCCTGTTTGTGCTGCGTTTCTGGTGGCGGGAAAGCCATTCTCCGCAGGCTGACGCCCGCTGGACGCGAGTTGTACCGCCCGTTGTCGATACGTTCCTGTTACTCAGCGGTATCGGCTTAATCGTTAAAACGCACATCCTGCCATTCACCGAACAGGGCTCATGGCTGACTGAGAAGCTGTTTGGCGTTATCATTTACATCGTTTTGGGTTTTATCGCGCTTGATTACCGTCGGGCGCGCAGTCGGCAGACGCGGTGGATCGCGTTTCCGCTGGCGTTGGTGGCGCTGTACATCATCGTTAAACTCGCCACCACAAAAATATCGTTACTGGGGTAAGTCATGAGATCGTTAGCTGATTTCGAATTTAATAAAGCGCCACTGTGCGACGGAATGATTCTGGCGTCGGAAGCTATCCGCCTGGATTTTCCCTCACAAACTGTCTACGACGAGCTGGAACGTCTGGTCAGCCTGGCGCAAGAAGAAATTAGCCAGCTCCTGTCTCAGGATGAGCAACTGGAAAAATTGCTGGCACTTTTTTACGGCGAATGGGGCTTTACTGACAGCCGCGGCGTCTACCGTTTGTCCGATGCATTATGGCTTGACCAGGTTCTGAAAAACCGTCAGGGCAGCGCGGTGTCGCTGGGCGCGATCTTACTGTGGGTCGCCAACCGCCTGTCATTACCGCTGGTGCCGGTCATTTTCCCGACGCAGCTTATTTTGCGCATTGAGTCGCTGGAAGGGGAAATGTGGCTGATTAATCCCTTCAACGGCGAAACGCTGAATGAGCATACGCTGGAAGTCTGGCTCAAAGGCAATATCAGTCCGGTCGCGGAACTGTTTAACGAAGATCTGGACGAAGCCGATAACGCGGAAGTCATTCGCAAACTGCTCGACACGCTGAAATCCTCTCTGATGGAAGAACAGCAGATGGAACTGGCGCTGCGGACCAGTGAAGCGTTGCTGCAATTTAATCCGGAAGATCCGTATGAAATACGCGACCGGGGATTAATCTATGCGCAACTGGAATGTGAACACGTGGCGTTGACCGATTTAAGCTATTTCGTTGAACAGTGTCCGGAAGACCCGATCAGCGAAATGATTCGTGCGCAGATTAATAACATCTCGCACAAGCAAATTGTTCTGCATTAATTTATCGACACTCTTACTCACCATTAAGGCGATCCTATGAAACAAAAAGTGGTTAACATTGGCGACATCAAGGTAGCGAACGATCTGCCGTTCGTGCTGTTTGGCGGCATGAACGTGCTGGAATCCCGCGATCTGGCGATGCGCATTTGTGAGCACTACGTAACTGTGACCCAGAAGCTGGGTATCCCTTACGTGTTCAAAGCCTCTTTTGATAAAGCCAACCGTTCCTCTATCCACTCTTACCGTGGTCCTGGCCTGGAAGAAGGGATGAAAATTTTCCAGGAACTGAAACAGACCTTTGGCGTAAAAGTGATCACCGATGTTCACGAAGCGAGCCAGGCGCAGCCTGTTGCTGATGTGGTGGATGTCATTCAGCTGCCGGCGTTCCTCGCCCGTCAGACCGATCTGGTGGAAGCGATGGCGAAAACCGGCGCGGTGATTAACGTGAAAAAACCGCAGTTTGTTAGCCCGGGCCAGATGGGAAATATCGTGGATAAGTTCCACGAAGGCGGTAACGATAACGTTATTCTTTGCGATCGCGGCGCTAACTTCGGCTATGACAACCTGGTCGTGGATATGCTGGGCTTCAGCGTTATGAAAAAAGTGTCCGGTAACAGCCCGGTGATTTTTGACGTGACGCACGCGCTGCAGTGCCGCGATCCGTTTGGCGCGGCAAGCGGCGGTCGTCGCGGTCAGGTGACCGAACTGGCGCGTGCCGGTATGGCCGTGGGTCTGGCCGGCCTGTTTATTGAAGCGCATCCGGATCCGGACAACGCTAAATGTGACGGTCCGTCCGCGCTTCCGCTGGCGAAGCTGGAACAGTTCCTGGTGCAGATGAAGGCGATTGACTCGCTGGTGAAAAGTTTCGACGAACTGGATACCGAGAGCTGAGTTTCGCTGAGAGAAAACCGCAAGCGCAATGCCGTTCCGCTGACGTGAACGGCATTGCGGTATTCAGTACGGGCGCCGTCAGAAGGCTATCGCCACGTTGAGCTGGCCCGCGACGCCATCATCGCTGTGCGTATCGGCGGTGAGATAATCCACCCGAGTGCCGACGGTGATAGTGTTAAAGGTCGCGCTCAGCTGCAGGCCCGCTTTATAAAGCGCTTTGCTGCCGAAGGCCGAGGTTTGATCGACGCCCAGCCCATAGAGCGTGGCATGACTGCTCGTCGATTTATCATTCAGCATCCGCTCATAGCCCAGCGCAATGCCCGGTTTCAGCGTCCAGTTTCCCACCTGCTGCGGCAATATCCCGATCCCTAAGTCAGCCGTCAGGCTGGTTTGCGTCTGGTTCACCCCATCCACGTCAAGCGCCGCTTCACTGCCGCGTTCACGAAAGCCGTCGAGGGTTAAATGCGTCACCTGCACGCCGATGGCCGGGTCGAGAGTCAGCGTTGAAACGGTACTGAACCAGCCGAGAGAGGCTCGTCCGCTGTAGAACTGGCCGTGGGTATCGCCCGATGCGGCGCCCAGCCCGCCGCCGAGACGGCGGTCGCTCTGGTAGTCGATATACCCGGCGCTGCCCTGCAGACCGACCCAGGGGCCGCTGTCCAGCGAGGAGAGCGCGTAGCGTGCGCCGAGTCCCAGTGTCGGGGTATGGGTTTTCACCTTGCCGCCTGCCGAAGAGATACTGCCGTCGCCATAGCCAATCGAGGCGTTTGCCGCGCTGCGCGCGTTGAAGCGATGAGTGACGCCGACCAGCGTTCCCCAGCTGTGTTCGCTGCTGGAGCTGGCTTCACTGCTCGCATCCGTTCCCAGATAGGTCGCCAGCCCCTGCAACCAGACCTGAGACTCTTCGTCCTGAAGACCGCGGGCGGAAATCACCGGGGCGAGCGCATCGTACAGGCGTGACGGCTGGCGAAGCAGATAGCTGCTGGCGTCGGCGAAAACCTGTCCGCCAATCTGTTTTTCTACCCCACCGAGGGAGCCTTGATCGATAGCGCTTTGCAGATAGTAGTTATATGCCGTGTCACGTCCCGACAGCGGGGAGTCCTGCAGGGCGTTCAGCAGCGACGCCCCCTGCGCGGCGTTGCCGCTGAAGCCGGATTCGCCGGGCAGCGTCTGATAGCGCACCATTTTGCCGCGCAGTACATAGATCGTCGCCTGATCGAGGCCGAGGCCCTTTTTCAGATAGTTGTCCATCGACCCGTAGCTGGCGATAACGCTATCCAGCCCGGCCTGCAGCCAGCTGGCGCGAACGCCCATCAGCGCGCCGTAAGTATCGCGCATGGATGTCGGCATCGTGGCAAGCGTCGCACTGATACGATCGGCGGTGTAGTCGTTGGTCGCCAGATAGTTTGCCATGATATCCCTGTCGCTGACGCCCGCGATGGTTTGCAGCACGGCGCTGACCCAGCCGGTACGATCTTTGCCCGCGGTGCAGTGGAACAGGGCGGCGTCATCTGCGGCGGCAAGCTCGCGGAAAACCTTGCCCAGTCCCTGACGGGCGTAGTCGCTGGTAACGAAGCTGCGCTCGCCGTCCTGCATCATTTTGTCGATGTCGCTGACGTTCATATTGTTGAGATCGATGACGAAGGCGCCGTTATTACCGATTAAATCGACGGCGACATAACGGCTGCCCGCCGGCAGTGTGTCGGCCTGAGCGGTGATTTCTGCCGGGGAGCGCAAATCAACGACCGTGGTGACCTGCAGATCTTCCAGTGCCGCCAAATCGTTTCCTGTCGGCGTCAGGGCGTTTGAGCGATAGAATACACCCGCGCGCATCACGCCGTTATGGGCGGTGGTATAGGCGGTGGTTAGCCCGGCGATATCGCGGAAGTTGTCGATACCGCTTAGACGTGGGGTATTGAGTAAAAGATCTGCAGCCTGCGCGTTGACGCAGGTGAAAAGAACAAGTGCTGTAAGCGGGCTCAGGGATGCTTTCATGACCAAACTCCTTGTCTGTTAACGTTAACAGGCGCGGAGTATAGGGAGCATGCGTGAACAATTTGTGACGGTTCGGCAATTTAACTGCGAAAATAGATTAATGATTACAGTCGGTTAATGGGTGATACAGTAGTCGTTAATCCTCAGGCCAGGCGATGTCGCGAAACATCGGCCCGGCCGTCGCTGGGCCGTCAGGCGAAAATCGTCATCAGATAGGCGGCAAACAGCGCCAGGTGCGCCGCGCCGTTCAGCACATTCGTCCTTCCCGTTGAGAACGAAATTTGGCACAGCAGCAAAGAGGCCACCATCACCACCATTTCCGGAGCGCCTAAGCCGAACAGCAGCTCGTTACCTGTTGCCCACGCAATCAGCGTCACGACGGGTACCGTCAGTGAAATGGTCGCCAGCACCGAGCCGAAGAACAGGTTCATCGCCCGCTGTACCTGATTATTCAGCACCGCTTTCAGCGCGCCAAGCCCTTCCGGGGAGAGGATCAGAAGCGCCACGAGGAAGCCGGTAAACGCCACCGGGGCATTCATTTCCGTCAGCAAGGTTTCCAGCGGATTCGCATTCATTTTGGTCACGGCGATCACGGCAACCAGATGTACAATCAGCCACGCCGCATGCCATATGTTGCTGTGTGCGGAGGGTTTACCATGGTGCGGATCGTCGTCATCGCCTTCGTCTTCATGCTCATAGACAAACAGGCTCTGGTGCGTCTTGGTCTGAATCAGCAGGAACACGCCGTACATCGCCGCGGAAATCAGGGCCACGAGCAGCGCCTGACTGGTGGAGAAGTTGGCGCCGGGCAACGTCATGGGAAAGACCAGCACAATAATGGCCAGCGGAAACAGTGCAATCAGATACTGCTTGATGCCATAGAGATTCATATACTGCGTGGCGAATTTACGTCCGCCGAGCAGCAGAGAAAAACCGACCAGGCCGCCGGTGACGATCATAATGATGGAATAAAGCGTATCGCGCATCAGCGTTGGCGCAGCGTCGCCGGTGGCCATTAATGCCGATATCAGGCTGACTTCAAGAATAACTACCGACAGGCTTAAGATAAGCGAGCCGTAAGGCTCACCGAGGCGGTGGGCTAATACATCGGCGTGACGAACCACGCTAAACGCGCTACTCAAAATCCCAATCAGGGCAAGAATATTAATACCGATCACCGCTGGTAGTGACTGGCTGCTCCCCCACAGGAACAGCACTACCAGCGCCAGAACCGGGAAAATAAGCGATGTCTCCTTGTGGCGGGTTTTCACCGCCTCCTGTGCATGTGTCATTCATACTCTCCATTAAAGTGATGCAGGCAAACTATCGTTATAAATGTAATAAAGATGATAAAAAATAACAGAAAACGTAAGGTTGTAGGGGCATTTTTACGAAATTTTACCCCAACTCTCCGTTTTAATTGTGAAACGATAAAAAGAAGCGCTTTTGTTTATAGAATAATTCAATAACAGTGAGTTAGATAAAGTGTTTTAGCAAAACATCCACCTGGGTGGCGAAATAAAGGGGCGTTGACCACACTTAAGGTTTAGCCGAAAGAGGAGGCAACCATGCCGTATAAATCGAAAAAAGATTTGCCGGAAAGCGTACAGAATGTGTTACCCGCTCATGCTCAGGATATTTATAAAGAGGCTTTTAACAGCGCCTGGGATCAGTACAAAGACAAAGCGGATCGGCGGGATGACGCCAGCCGCGAAGAGACAGCGCACAAGGTTGCGTGGGCGGCGGTCAAAAATGATTATGAAAAGGGCGATGATGATAAATGGCATAAAAAATCATAAGCGCTTCAAATGTAAGGTTTAACAAAATGACCGTGTTCAGTCGCTTCGCGAATCGTGCTGCCTGACCCTGTCGCCGCCTTGCAAGCGGCCCGCGAATTGCATATTGTCCTGCTGTTGGTTTCAAAATGAGCAGTTAAAAGGCCCGGAAGGCGTCAAAAGTTGTCGCAGGGAAGTAGGCAGTGGCGGAGGTGTAAGGTGTTAACGCGTGATTTCTTGATGAATGCCGATTGCAAAACGGCATTTGGCGCTATTGAAGAATCACTCTTATGGTCGGCAGAGCAACGTGCGGCGTCCCTTGCGGCGACGCTGGCCTGCCGACCGGACGACGGACCGGTGTGGATCTTCGGGTATGGATCATTGATGTGGAACCCGGCGTTGGAGTTCGATGAGTCGTGTACCGGTACGCTGGTGGGCTGGCACCGGGCCTTTTGCCTGAAGCTGACCGCCGGACGCGGGACTGCCTGCCAGCCTGGGCGGATGCTTGCACTGAAAGAGGGCGGACGCACCACTGGCGTGGCCTATCGCCTGTCGGATATCTCGCTTGAACAAGAATTGACTCTGCTATGGAAGCGCGAAATGATCACCGGCTGTTACCTGCCAACCTGGTGTCAGCTGGCGCTGGACGATGGTCGCACGGTGAACGCGCTGGTGTTTATTATGGATCCGCGTCATCCGTTGTATGAGTCGGACACTCGCGCGCAGGTGGTTGCGCCGTTGATCGCCAAAGCCAGCGGTCCGCTTGGCACCAATGCGCAGTATCTGTTTTCGCTGGAACTAGAGCTGAAGAAGCTGGGCATGCAGGATGATTGTCTGAACGATCTGGTGGCGAACGTGCGGGGGCTGTTAGAGGAAACGCTGCCCGAAGGGGTAATGCGTCCCGGCTTCGCGTAGCGCCAGGTTATTTTGCCCGGTCAGCGTCAGCGCGGCCGGGCTTATAATTATCAGGCTGCGATATAGCTGATGGAATGTTCCAGCGACTGGCTGTGACTGTCGATTAGTACATTCCAGACGCCGGTGTAAGGGACGGTCAACCACGCGTTATCACGATCCTGCACGCTTAAAATGTCGGTCTGCGTGTCTTTTACGTGTTTTTTCTCGCTCATCAGGTGGATGTGACAACGCTCCGAGCAGCGCACCACTACGGTATCCCCACCAAATAACTTCAGACTTGCTTTCACTAATGCCATTTTTCACCCCGTTATTGAAAACAACCTACTTCCTCGCGGAAGTATTGCGTGATGTTGTTCACATTTCACTCAGTGCATAACACCAAAGAGTGAGTCGGGGAATGCTGATTTTGATCAAAAAATGGCATAACGATTAAACAAAAATGACAAAATCGGGCGAAAAAGCGTGATCGGGCGCACTTACTTTTGCGGGAAATGCGCCACGGGAAGATTAAATTCGGCAATTCCCGGTCGTTACAGCAAGCCGGGCTGCGCAACCGTCAGAAGGTGAGTACTTTATCGGCAGCCAGCGTCCACTGCGCCAGCTCCACCAGCGTGCCGACTTCCACGCCGTCGATCAGCGGCAGATCGGTGATCCCGCGCCCGTCGGCACAGGTTTTGCACAGCTTCACCGGTACGTTCTGGGCGGTGAGGATCTCAATCATCTGCTGAATATTATACCCTTCCGCCGGTTTCTGGCCGCGCAGTCCTGCCGTGACGGCATCTGACATCAAAAACAGTCGGAGGTCGAGTTCGGGCGACTGTTCACGTAACGCAATGGCGAGACGCAGGCTGTTAAACAGGGACTCACTTCCGTAGGCCGCACCGTTGGCGACGATCGCTATCTTTTGCATTTTAACTCCTGTTGTCTGAAGGGGCATGGATATTGCTTACTCCTGAATAAATCTGTTATCCGGGAGAGCTGACATGATGACAAACGTGGAAACGCCAGGGGCGACGCAATGGTTCCGCTACGCGCGCCAGCTTGAAAACACGCAGCTTCGGCAACTGGCGCAGTCCGGAAAACTGGTCTCGCGCATCAGCCATCTGGTGCATATGCTACAGTGCGAACGCGGGGCTTCCAACATTTGGTTATGCTCTCAAGGCACGCTGTATGTGGCAGAAATCCGTGCCAGCCGGGCGCTGGTGGATGAGGAACACCGGCGGTTGCAGCACCTGTTACAGGACTATTTGCCGACAGCCAACAGCGCGCTGTGTCATCGCATTGCCAGCGCGGTATGGTGTCTTGAGCAATTACCGGCGCTGCGCGATAGCGTCAGCGGACGCAATCAGCCCGCGCTACAGGCGATGGAACAGTACAGCCGACTGTTACGCCATTTACTGAGTATCGTGCCGGAGCTTAACGACAGTATCGATCATCCGCACGTCGCCGGAGGTTTAGTCGCCCTGTACAGCTTTATGCAGGGAAAAGAGCTGGTTGGCCAGGAGCGGGCGCTGGGGGCGATAGGCTTCACCCACGGTGAATTTAGCCCGCAGATGCGTCAGGAGCTGGTTGATCGCATCGATGGTCAGCAGCTCTGCTTTGACACCTTTCTTTCACTGGCGTCCCCGGCGGTGGTGCATCAATTCCGCCAGTATGGCGAGGCGGAAGGGGCGGTCGAACAACTGCGACGCCATGCCTGTACCCGCCAGCCTGACGCCGACAACGGCACAAGCGCGTTACGCTGGTTTACCCTTCAGACTCAGCGCCTCGAGCAGTTGCGCGCTATCGAAGAAATGCTGATTGCTGAGTTGATGAACGCGGTAGAGCGTCGACTGAACCAGCAAGAGTGCGCACTGCCGCTGGAAAGCTGGCTCAACGACGCCGCCGCGGATACCTTCTCGCTGCGGCGCGATAAACAGTTACTGCTGGTGGTGCGCCAGCAGGCGCGACAGCTGGAGCAGCTCAGTGGGCAGTTGGCTTCGCTACAGGACTCGCTGGAAGAGCGCAAGGTGATTGATAAAGCGAAAAGCGTGTTAATGAATCACCAGCAGCTCAGCGAAGAACAAGCCTGGCAAACGCTGCGCAAAATGGCGATGGATAAAAACCAGCGAATGGTGGATATCGCCCGCGCAGTGCTTACCGTGAAATCGCTGATGCAAAGCGCGCGCTAAGACACGCTGCACGGTGAATGGGCAAACGTTGCCTGTTTGCGGTGCAGCGCGGTGACACACTACACCGTTTGTCCGCCAGACAGGCCTCTGCAAAGTTGGCATCTGAATTGCAAATCGTATTACAGACATTTTAGCGACGGACCAACGGCGGTCTGTTCGTTTTGAGGATAAAGGCGTCCTGCAATGCGTTGGCATTGCCGGGCGCTTTTTTTTTGCCATGGGGAGCGGATATGGAGAACAACATGGTTTCGTTAACGCGCAGGCGACTGCTTCAGGCCAGCGCTGTGCTGGGCGCAACCTGCCTGCTGCCGGGGGCGATGTCAGCGGTCTGGGCGGCAGGGTCGGACAAGCCCGAGCAGGCAACAGTGAGAGTGGGATTTATTCCGCTGACTGACTGCGCGCCGGTGATTATCGCCGCCCTGAAGGGCTTTGATAAAAAGTACGGTATTACCCTCGTACCCACCAAAGAAGCCAGCTGGGCAGCTGTGCGCGACAAGTTGGTTTCCGGCGAACTGGACGCCGCCCACGTGCTGTATGGCCTGCTGTACGGGCTTGAACTGGGAATAGCCGGCAAAGCGCAACCGATGGCGAACCTGATGACGCTGAATCAGAACGGTCAGGCGATCACGCTTTCTGCGGAATTACAGGCGCAGGGCGTCACCGATGCGGCGGCGCTGAAAAAGAGGATCGCCGCGCAGGCGCCCGGTACGTTTACCTTTGCGCATACCTTCCCGACAGGCACCCACGCCATGTGGCTGTACTACTGGCTTGCCAGCGCGGAGATTAATCCGTTTACCGATGTCCGGACTGTGGTTGTTCCACCGCCGCAAATGGTGATGAACATGCGCATCGGAAACATGAGCGGTTTTTGCGTCGGCGAACCGTGGAACGCACGGGCGATTAACGATCGGATCGGGTTTACCGCCGCCACCTCGCAGGCGATCTGGCCCGATCATCCGGAAAAAGTGCTCGGCACGCGCCGCGCATGGGTGCAACAGAACCCACATACCGCGCGGGCGCTGGTCAGCGCGGTGCTGGAGGCTTCGCGCTGGATTGACGCGTCGGAAAGGAATAAGCGCGAAACGGCGCAGATCCTCTCTCGTCGGGCGTGGCTGAATACCAAAGAACAGTATCTGACCGGGCGCATGCTGGGGGAATACGACAACGGTGCAGGGCGTCGCTGGCAGGATCCGCATCCGATGCGTTTCTTCCGGGAGGGTGAAGTGAGCTTTCCCTGGCACTCCGACGGCATGTGGTTTCTGACCCAATTCCGTCGCTGGGGATTGCTGAAGGACGCGCCCGACTACGCCGCCATTGCCGCGCGGGTCAACCGTACCGACATCTGGCGTGACGCCGCCACCGCCATTGGCGGCGGCATAACCGCGCCTTCTGGCCTGTTGCGCAGCAGCACGCTGCTGGACGGTTCCGTCTGGGACGGGCGCGAGCCGGAAACCTATGCCACCCGTTTCTCGCTTAACCGTATGGGAGTCTGATATGCAGAACAACACACAAAAGAAAGTGGCTGAACCCGTCGTGGCCGACGTGGTCGTCCTGCCGCCGGTACAGGTCCGCAGGCGCGCGTCTCCGCTTTCCGGCTGGTTGCGCCATGGGGTGCAGCGAACGGTGCCGGCGGGGCTGGGAATCGGCCTTCTGCTGTTCTGCTGGCAGCTGGCGGCCATCAACAGTAAAGGCTTTCCCACGCCGCTCAGCACCCTTGACTCGGCGCTGACGCTATTCGCCGACCCTTTCTACAATGGCGGACCCAACGACATGGGGATTGGCTGGAACGTGCTGGCGTCGTTACAGCGGGTGGCGACGGGCTTTGGCCTTGCCGCGCTGGTCGGGATCCCGCTGGGCTTTCTGATTGGCCGCTTCACCTTCTTCTCAAACATGTTTTCGCCGCTTATCGCGCTGCTGCGCCCGGTCAGCCCGCTGGCCTGGCTGCCTATCGGCTTGTTGTTGTTTCAGAAAGCGGAACCCGCCTCAAGCTGGACCATTTTTATCTGCTCGATCTGGCCGATGGTCATCAACACCGCAGAAGGCGTGCGGCGCATTCCCGCTGACTATCTCAATGTCGCCCGGGTGCTACAGCTGTCCGAGTGGACGATCATGCGCCGCATTCTGTTCCCCGCCGTTGTGCCTGCCGTTCTGACCGGCGTTCGACTGTCTATCGGCATCGCCTGGCTGGTGATTGTCGCCGCCGAAATGCTGACCGGGGGGCTGGGTATCGGCTTCTGGATCTGGAACGAGTGGAACAACCTCAATGTGGAAAACATTCTCATCGCTATCGTGATCATCGGCGTGGTTGGCCTGCTGCTGGAGCAGGGTCTGATGCTGATGGCGCGGCGTTTTAGCTGGCAGGATAAATAGGAGGCAAACATGAAACCGTTAATACAGATACAGGCGGTCAGCCAACGCTTTTCAACCGCCAGCGGCGAGTTTCTGGCGCTGCAAAATGTCTCCTTTGACATTCACGAAGGGGAAACCGTCAGTTTGATCGGCCACTCCGGCTGCGGTAAATCCACGCTGCTGAACCTTATTGCCGGCATCACATTGCCCAGTGAAGGCGGGTTGATTTGCGATAACCGCGAAATTGCCGGACCGGGGCCGGAGCGGGCGGTGGTGTTTCAGAATCATTCACTGCTGCCGTGGCTGACCTGTTTCGACAACGTGGCGCTGGCGGTGGATCAGGTCTTTCGTCGCACCATGAGCAAAGCCGAGCGGCGCGACTGGATCGAACACAATCTGGCCCGCGTGCAGATGGGCCACGCCATGCGCAAACACCCCGGCGAAATTTCCGGCGGCATGAAGCAGCGCGTGGGGATCGCAAGGGCGCTGGCGATGAAGCCGAAAGTACTGCTTATGGATGAGCCGTTCGGCGCGCTTGACGCACTGACCCGCGCGCATTTGCAGGACACGGTGATGCACATCCAGCAGTCGCTCAACACCACTATCGTGCTGATTACCCATGACGTCGACGAGGCGGTACTGCTGTCTGACCGTGTGCTGATGATGACCAACGGTCCGGCGGCGACGGTAGGCGAGATTTTAGCGGTGAATCTGCCGCGCCCGCGCCATCGCGTGCAGTTGGCGGACGACAGCCGTTATCACAACCTGCGTCAGCGGGTGCTCCATTTCCTCTACGAAAAACAGCCGAAGGCGGCGTAAGGAGGAGCAGATGACGCGACTGGTGATTATCGGCAACGGTATGGCGGCCACCCGACTGGTGGAAATACTCGTTGCCGACGAACGGCGTCCGTATCGCATTACTCTGATTGGCGATGAGCCGCAGCCTGCTTACAACCGCATCCTGCTGACGCCGGTGCTCGGTGGCGAAAAGCCCTTTGCCGAAACGGTGCTGCACGCGCCGCAATGGTATCGCGACCACGGTATTACGGTACTGAACGGGGAGGCGGTGATCGCCGTCGATGTCCACGCCAGAACGCTTACCACCACCCGGCGCAGCCTGGGCTGGGATGAGCTGGTTTTTGCCACCGGTTCCGACCCTTTTATCCCGCCGGTTGAGGGGGCTGACCAGGCGCATGTCACGGCGTTCCGCACCGTCCAGGATGTAGAAAAGATCTGTCAGGCAGGTGGCCCCGCGATAGTACTGGGCGGCGGGGTGCTCGGGGTAGAAGCCGCCGCGGCGTTACGCTATTCGTGTGACAACGTCACGTTGGTGCACCGGGCAGATCGTCTTATGGAACAACAGCTTGACCATCAGGCCAGTGCGCTACTGGAAGCGCAACTCACCACCCGCGGGATCCACTGTTTCCTTTCATCCGGCATCGCGCGTATTGCAGAGCAGACGGTGACGCTACAGGACGGGCGGGTATTGGCGGCAAATCGGGTGATTATCGCCACCGGCGTGAAGCCCAATATTCGTCTGGCGCAGGAAAGCGGCATTGCGTGCCAGCGCGGCATTGTTGTTGATGCGCAGTTACGTACCAACATAGCGAATGTCAGCGCCATGGGCGAGTGCTGTGAAATCAACGGTCAGACATGGGGGCTGGTCGCGCCATGTCTGGCGCAGGCGGCGGTGCTGGCGGCCCGTCTTTGTGGCGCGCCGGAGGACGATTTTCGCTGGCAGGAGTCGGGAACCCGCCTGAAAGTGACCGGCATTGACCTGTTCAGCGCAGGCGCGGTGGAAACCCTTCCCGGCGACGAGGTGTATTCCAGCCTTGATCCACTCAGCGGACATTATCGGCGTCTGCTTATTCGTGGCGGCAAACTTGCCGGCGCGTTACTGATGGGCGATTGCCGCAGCGCCGCGCCGTTTACCGAACTGCTGGCGCAGCGCGCGACGGCACATCCTGACTGGTTATTCGACCACTTTGACACGCAACCGACGGTTGCAGGACTGAAGACGATGACAAAACCGACGCTGGCCGTTGTGGGACACGGAATGGTAGGCCACCATTTCCTTGAGCAGTGCGTAAGCCGCAATCTGCATGAGCAGTATCAGATTGTGGTATTCGGTGAAGAGCGCCACGCCGCCTATGACCGGGTACATTTGTCGGAATACTTTGCCGGACGTAGCGCGCAGTCGCTGTCGCTGGTGGAGGAGGACTTTTTTATCCGCTACGGCATTGAATTACGACTTTCGCAGCGCGTCGTCGCTATCGACAGGGAGAGGCGGATAATTCGTACCGCCAGCGGTCATGAAACCCACTGGGATAAGCTGGTGCTGGCTACCGGATCGTATCCGTTCGTGCCGCCGGTCATGGGCAATGATTCGCCTGGCTGCTTTGTTTACCGCACGCTGGACGATCTGGACGCCATTGCGGCGAAGGCCAAAGCGGCGCGTCGTGGGGTTGTGATCGGCGGTGGGTTGTTGGGGCTGGAAGCGGCAAACGCGCTGCGCCAGCTTGGGCTGGAAACGCACGTTGTTGAATTTGCGCCAAACCTGATGGCGGTACAGCTGGATGACGCTGGCGCGGCGATGTTGCGCGAGAAAATCGACGCGCTGGGCGTAGGTGTGCACACCGCGAAAGCGACCACCGGGATTGTGACCACGGCGGACGGTCTGATCCTGCATTTTGCCGATGGCGAGCGTCTGGAAACCGATATGGTGGTCTTTTCTGCCGGGATCCGCCCGCAGGATGCGCTGGCGCGCGACGCCGGATTAGCCGTCGGTGAACGCGGGGGGATCCGCATAGACAGCCGGTGTTTGACCTCTGATGACGCCATTTACGCCATTGGCGAATGCGCGCTCTGGGAAGGGCGGATTTATGGACTTGTTGCGCCGGGGTATCAGATGGCGCGAGTGGTTGCCGCCGGACTGGCGCAGGAGTCGGCGTGTTTTAGCGGCGCGGACATGAGCACCAAACTGAAACTTCTGGGCGTGGATGTCGCCTCGTTTGGCGACGCGCAGGCCCGCACGCCAGGCGCAAAAAGCTACCAGTGGATCGACGGTCCTGAGCAAATCTATAAAAAAATCGTCGTTAGCGCCGACGGCAAAACGTTGCTCGGCGGTGTGCTGGTGGGGGACGTGGGCGACTACGCCACGCTGTTGCCGATGATGCTGAACGGGATTGCGCTTCCCGCCCGGCCAGAGTCGCTGATTTTACCTGCGCTTTCCGCTGGCGCGCCTATTGCCCTCGGCGTGGCGGCGCTTCCGGACAGCGCGCAGGTTTGCTCCTGTCATAACGTCAGCAAAGCGGATATCTGCCAGGCGGTCAGCGCGGGCGCAACCGATATCCCCGCGCTCAAGCAGTGCACCAAGGCGGCGACTGGCTGCGGCGGCTGTAGCGCGCTGGTTAAACAGGTGATGGAACATCAGCTTGCCGCTCAGGGCGTGGAGGTCAAAAAGGATATCTGCGAACACTTCTCGTATTCGCGTCAGGAAATTTATCACCTGGTGCGGGTTAACCGGATCCATACCTTTGAGCAATTGATTAGTCGCTACGGACAGGGCCACGGCTGCGAAATTTGTAAGCCGCTGGTCGGTTCGGTGCTGGCCTCGTGCTGGAACGACTATCTGCTGAAGCCTGCGCACAGGCCGCTACAGGATACCAACGATCGTTTTTTCGCCAATATTCAGAAAGACGGTACCTATTCGGTCGTGCCAAGAATGGCGGCGGGAGAAGTGACGGCTGACGGGTTGATCGCGATGGGCGAGATCGCCAAACGCTATCGGCTGTACAGCAAAATTACGGGCGGTCAGCGCATCGATCTCTTTGGCGCGCGACTGGAGCAACTGCCGGATATCTGGCGCGACCTGATTGCAGCCGGATTTGAAACCGGGCACGCCTACGGCAAGTCGCTGCGGACGGTGAAATCCTGTGTTGGCTCGACCTGGTGTCGCTACGGCGTACAGGACTCCACCGGACTGGCGGTGAGGCTGGAGCATCGCTATAAAGGGCTGCGTGCGCCGCATAAAATCAAAATGGCGGTGTCCGGCTGTACCCGTGAATGCGCCGAAGCACAGGGCAAAGATGTCGGGGTTATTGCCACCGATAAGGGCTGGAACCTGTACCTGTGCGGCAATGGCGGCATGAAACCGCGTCACGCCGATCTGTTTGCCAGCGATATGGACAGCGACACGCTGATACGCACCATCGATCGCTTTCTGATGTTCTACATTCGCACGGCCAACCGCTTACAGCGTACCAGTACCTGGATGGATAATCTCGAAGGCGGCATTGCTTACCTGCGCGAGGTGATCCTCAACGATAGCCTCGGCATTGCCGACGAGCTGGAGCAGGAGATGGCGCGCGTGGTGGAAAGCTACCAGTGTGAGTGGCAAACGACGTTGAACGACCCGCAGCAGTTGGCGTTGTTCCGGTCAACCCTCATCAGCCAGCCGCAGGAGGAAAACCAGCGACCCTGGCAGGCGGTGTGCGACGTTGAGGCGATCCCGGAACGCCTGGGCGTCGGCGCGCGACTGGGTGAGCGGCAGATTGCGCTGTTCCGCTTTGGCGAAACGGTGTTCGCGCTGGACGATCGCGAGCCGGGCAGCGACGCCAACGTGCTTTCCCGCGGCATTCTGGGCGACGCCGGCGGCGAACCGATCGTCATTTCACCACTGTATAAACAGCGTATTCGCCTGCGCGATGGCCGTCAGTGCGACAGCGGCGAACCGATGGTACGCGCGTGGCCGGTGAAAGTGGAAGGCGGGACGGTGTGGGTCGGCAATCAGGCGCTGCTGCTGCGCGCGGAGGCATCATGAGCGAAACCCGAACCACTTGTCCTTACTGCGGCGTTGGCTGCGGGGTAATTGCCGAGGTAAGCAAAAAGGGCGTCACCGTAAGAGGCGATCCGTCGCATCCGGCAAACTATGGGCGGCTGTGCGTGAAAGGCGCAGCACTCGGCGAAACCACCGGGCTGGCGGAACGTTTACTGCACCCGACCGTGGACGGTGAAGTTACCGACTGGCAGCAGGCGCTGGATACCGCAGGCCATCGGCTGCAGGCGATTATTGACCGTTACGGTCCGAAGGCGGTCGCGTTCTATGCCTCAGGTCAGTTGCTCACCGAAGACTATTACGCGGCGAACAAGCTGATGAAAGGTTTTATCGGCGCCGCCAATATCGACACCAACTCCCGACTTTGCATGTCGTCGGCGGTCACCGCCTACAAACGCGCCTTTGGCGCCGACGTGGTGCCGTGCAGTTACGAGGACGTCGAGCAGAGCGAACTGGTGATCCTGGTCGGCTCAAACGCCGCCTGGACGCATCCGGTACTCTACCAGCGCCTGGCGCAGGCAAAGGCCGACAACCCGTCGATGCGGGTGGTGGTGATCGATCCGCGCCGTACGCCCACCTGTGACATCGCCGACCTTCATCTTCCTCTCGCGCCGGGCAGCGACGGCGGGCTGTTTGTCGGTCTGCTCCACGCGCTCCAGCAGAGTGGGCTGGCGAACAGCGACTTTGTCGATGGTCAGGCGGCGCTGGCGCTGGCTGACGAATGGCCGCTGGCGCGGGTGGCGGAATATTGCGAGCTGGAACGGCAGACCGTCGCCACCTTCTATGACTGGTTTCTCAGCGCCCGGACCGCCATCACGCTTTACTCCATGGGCATTAACCAGTCGGCCAGCGGCAGCAACAAGTGTAATGCTATTATCAACGTTCACCTCGCCAGCGGAAAGGTCAACCGCGCAGGCTGCGGCCCCTTTTCGCTGACCGGACAGCCAAACGCGATGGGCGGTCGCGAGGTCGGCGGACTGGCGACCCAGCTTGCCGCTCACATGGATTTTGAACCCGCTGACGTGTCGCGCGTCGCCCGTTTCTGGGGGACGGAACGCCTGGCGCAAACGCCGGGGCTGATGGCGGTCGATTTGTTTGCGGCTATCGCCAGCGGCGAGGTCAAAGCGGTGTGGATCATGGGCACCAATCCTGCGGTGTCGCTACCGGACAGCCATGCGGTATGTCAGGCGCTGGCGGCGTGCCCACTGGTGATTGTCTCTGAGGTAATGGAAAAGACGGATACCAGCCGTTATGCGCATATCCGTTTTCCGGCGCTGGCGTGGGGGGAAAAAGACGGCACAGTAACCAACTCCGAACGGCGGATCTCGCGCCAGCGGGCGTTTTTACCCGCGCCCGGCGAAGCGCGCGCCGACTGGTGGATTGTGGCGCAAATGGCTAAGCGACTGGGATTCGCCAGCGCATTTGCCTGGCAGGACGCGTGGCAGGTCTTTCGCGAACACGCCGCGCTTTCCGGGTTTGAAAATAACGGTGAGCGGGCATTTGATATCGGCGCGCTGGCGGCACTCAGCCGTGAACAGTGGCAGGATCTGACGCCTGTACGCTGGCCGGTAAGCCGCACGCAAGACGCGCCGCCGGCATGGCGGCGTCTGCGGATGGTGCCGGTTGCGCCGCAGGGCATGAATACCTGCGGCGATCCGCTGTATCCGCTGGTGCTCAATACCGGGCGCATTCGCGACCAATGGCATACGCTGACCCGCACCGGAAATGTCCCACGCCTGATGCAGCATATCAGCGAACCGATCGTCGAGCTGTCACCGCGGGATGGCGCGCGACTTCAGCTTGTTGACGGCGCTCTGTGCCGGATCCATTCGCCGCGCGGCGTGATGGTCGCAAGGGTGATGATACACCCCGGTCAGCGCGAGGGGAGCGCTTTTGCACCTATGCACTGGAACAATCAGTTTGCCCGTCAGGGGAGGGTGAACGCGCTGGTTGCGCCGGTGTGTGACCCGCATTCCGGTCAGCCGGAAAGCAAACAGACGGCGGTGCGTATCACCCCGTGGCAGCCGTGCTGGCAGGGAGAGTTGTTCTGCCGCGATCCGCTGACGCTACCGCCTTATGTTCACCGCTGGCGAAAAGCCACGCGATGCGGGCTGCGCTATACGCTGGCTGCCGATCGTCCCGTTACCGACTGGCTGGAAAATCACTACACTGAGCAGGGCTGGCAGATACAGCGGGCCACGACGCCGTACGGGCAGCATCTGCTCGCCTGGCGTCAGGGAAGGCTGATGTCCGGGTTCTGGTCGGGAACGGTACTGCCTGCGCTTGATGAGGCGCTAATCGTCTCCGCTTTTCGCCAGCCGCCGGAAACCGCCAGGGCGCGCCATGCGCTGCTGAGCGGAAACGCTGACGGCGAGCAAGCCGATCCGGGGGCGATCGTCTGCAGTTGCTTTAGCGTCGGGGAGAAAACCATTGCTCAGGCCATAGGTCAGGGTTGCGACTCGGTGGCGGCGTTGGGGTTAAGCCTGCGTTGCGGTACGCACTGCGGCTCCTGCGTACCGGAGCTAAAAGCGATTCTGGCGCGGATGCTTCCCTGCAAAGCGTAAGGATTATCCTGAAAGTGTGAGAAAGCCTGCAAAACGGCGAAAAATCGGATAGGCTTTTACCGTGTTTTATTGATCGATAGACGTAAGAAGCCGCCGCTGATTTGAGCCGTTTTGTTTCTCATCCCACGCTGTTCTCCCTGTTCCTGCTGCTGGCGGGCGGTCACGCCTGCGCGCAATCTACGTTTATCCATCAGGCCGAGAATCCGTTCGATAATAATCAGGATGGTTTGCCCGACCTGGGAATGACCCCAACGTCAAACGAGGGGGAAAAGCATTTCGCGGAAATGATGAAGGCCTTTGGCGAAGCAAGTATGACCGATAACGGCCTGGATGCGGGCGAGCAGGCGAAACAGTTCGCCTTCGAACAGGTGCGCGACGCCCTCAGCGAGCAGGTGAACCAGCAACTGGAAACCTGGCTGTCGCCGTGGGGCAACGCCAGCGTCAATGTCCAGGTCGACAACGAAGGCAATTTCAACGGTAGCCGCGGAAGCTGGTTTATCCCCTGGCAGGATAACACCCGCTACCTCACCTGGAGTCAACTGGGCCTGACGCAACAGGACGATGGGCTGGTGAGCAATGTCGGTATCGGACAGCGTTGGGCGCGCGACGGCTGGTTGCTGGGCTATAACACCTTTTACGACAATCTTCTCGATGAAAACCTGCAGCGCGCAGGGCTGGGAGCGGAAGCGTGGGGAGAATATTTACGCCTGTCCGCGAATTATTACCAGCCGTTCGCCTCCTGGCAGACGCACACGGATACGCTGGAACAGCGGATGGCGCGCGGATATGACCTCAGCGCGGAAATGCGTATGCCGTTCTACCAGCACCTCAATACCCGGGTCAGTGTGGAACAATATTTTGGCGACAGCGTCGATCTGTTTGACTCCGGGACGGGCTACCATAATCCGGTGGCGGTGAGTCTGGGGCTCAATTACACTCCGGTGCCGCTGGTCACGGTGACCGCCCAGCACAAGCAGGGCGAGAGCGGCGTCAGCCAGAACAATCTTGGCCTGAACCTCAACTATCGCTTCGGCGTACCGCTGAAAAAGCAATTGTCAGCCAGCGAAGTGGCGGCCAGTCAATCACTGCGCGGCAGTCGCTATGACAATCCACAGCGTAACAACCTGCCTACCATGGAATATCGTCAGCGCAAAACGTTGAGCGTGTTTCTGGCGACGCCGCCGTGGGATCTGCATGCCGGAGAAACGGTAGCGCTGAAACTCCAGGTGCGCAGTCTGCACGGAGTGCTCCACCTGACCTGGCAGGGCGATACCCAGGCGCTGAGCCTGACCTCCGGGCCTGATCCTGACAGCATTGATGGCTGGACGATCATTATGCCAGCATGGGACAGCAGTGAAGGGGCGACCAACCGCTGGCGGTTGTCGGTGGTGGTGGAAGACGAAAAAGGTCAGCGTGTCTCCTCCAATGAGATCACGCTTGCGCTGACGGAGCCGTTTATGGCAATGCCGGATGACGATCCGCGCTGGCGACTGCTCCCGGAGGAGTAATCAGAAGATGCGTTCCTGATGCACCCATACCGCGGCTTCTACACGCGATTTCAGCTTCATTTTTTTCAGCATATGTTTGACGTGAACTTTTACCGTGCTTTCGGTGATGTCCAGGCGGCGGGCGATCATTTTATTTGGCAGACCCTGGGCGATGAGCTTCAGGATATCGCGCTCGCGCGGGGTAAGCTGGGTCACGTCGCGGTCAGAAGTGGCGCGGTTGGCGCGCAGACTGGCGGCCAGCACTGGGGTTAACGCTTCGCTCAGCACCATTTCGCCAGCGGCGGCCTGCTGTAAGGACTTCAACAGATCTTCCGGCTCCATATCTTTTAGCAGGTAGCCATCCGCGCCGCGTTTGAGCGCGGTGACCACGTCTTCTTCATGGTTTGAGACGCTGAACACCACGATACGGCCGGACAACGCCTTTTCCCGTAGCTTGTCGAGGGTTTCCAGACCGTTCATGCCAGGCATATTCAGGTCCAGCAGGATCAGATCCGGGTCAAGCGATTCCGCCAGTTCAATACCCTGTTCGCCATTGCTGGCCTCGCCGACCACGGTAATGTCCGCGGCCATGCTGACAAGCTGTTTGACGCCGGTCCGCAGCATCGGATGATCGTCGATGAGCAGGATGGTTGCCTGTTCCGGATTATTCATGGGTATCTCCTTGCACTTCAGTGAAGTATTTTTCGGGAATAAAGGTGACAGCGACTTCAGTGCCTCCCGTCTCGCGACGGCGCACCCGGCAATCACCGCGCAGGCTCTGGGCCCGGTCACGCATAATGATCATGCCATAGTGATTGCTGCGTTCGGCGTTTTCAGGCACGCCGCAGCCGTTGTCCTGGACGGTTAATTTCACCTGCTTACCTTTTAGCGCCGCAGTGACGACCACTTCATCGGCCTGCGAATGTTTGAGCGCGTTGCTTAACGCTTCGCGGGCAATTTGCAGCAGGTGAATAGCCTGATGCGACGGCACCAGGCGGGGCGGCAACTGGTAATCCAGCTTTACCGTAAAGCCAAAGCGGGCACTGTATTCCTGGCAACTGGCTTCCAGCGCAGGACGCAGTCCAGGCTCGGTCAGCTGTAGCCGGAAAGTGGTTAACAGTTCGCGCAATTGCGCCCATGAGGCGTTCAGTTCATTGCGGATCTGGCTCAGCAACTCGCGGCTGCTTTCCGGTAACGTGTCACCCTGCATTTGCAAACAACTGACCTGCATCTTCATACAGGACAGCGATTGGGCAATGGAATCATGCAGTTCGCGCGCAATGGTTGCACGCTCTTCCATGACAATCAACTGCTGCTGGCGTTCCTGATGACGATCCAACGCCAGCGTAGCGGTAAGCTGTTCGACTAACGTGTCGACCAGTTGCTGCTGATCGTGGCTCAGGTGTCCGCCCGGCGGCAGGGTTGCCAGCAGAATGCCGTACTGGGTGTGGGTGTCGGTCAGACGCCATTTCAGGGTCATGCCGCCGTCACTCTCCGGCAATGTTCCGCGCGGACATAAATGGCAGCCCTTGTCGTCGCAGCTACTGTCAGACTGACAGGTAAATTCCTGATGATTATCTTCATCTTCCTGGTCATAAACCCGCAACTCAATGTCGTGCAGCAGCGTCAAGTTTTGCAGTCCATTCAGCACCGGCGAGAGCCGCTCGCACAGCGGTGCCTGCGAGTGCAGACGGCGGTTTGCCTGCCAGAGGAACGAAAAGATTTGATTCTTTTGCTCCAGCCCGGCGGTTTTCTCTTTTACCCGCTGCTCGAGAACTGAATAGCTTTCCGCCAGTTCGTCAGACATGTTGTTCAGCGCATCGCCGAGCATTGCCATCTCGTTACGTCCGCTGATGCGTGCGCGCTGGGTAAAGTCGCGATGGCTGACGGCGCGGGCCATCGACAGCAGCTGTTTCCAGGGTTGAAGCAAGCGCGCGCGTAACCAGATGATGGTAAAGACCAGCAGCAGCGCCATAAAAATCGCCATCATCCGATGTACCATCACCACGCGTTCGATACGCATTTCCGTGGTATGGTCAAACGCCGAAACCAGATTATCCAGACCGGTAACGAAGCGTCCGACGTCAGCGGCGACCGCCTCGCGGCTGTTGGCCTGTTGCAGACCGGGCAACAGCTCGCTGCGCCAGTACGCCTGTAAGGCCTTAAGCTGCGCCTGCTGGCCGTCGCGCTGCGCGGCGCGGGTGAGCTCCGGGCTAAATGCCGTCTGTTCCATCTCGTCCAGCAATTTCTGATCGTTACCCTGTAGCGGCACCGCGGCGAGCAGGCGATAGCTCTGCATGCGCAGCGAACCGGCTTTGTTGATGGCGTGGGCGCTGCCCTGAACGCCCTGTACCAGCCAGCCGGAAACAGCCATTCCCGCCATCCCAAGAGCCGTGGAGAGCATGACGATAAGCGCTACCTGGTTGACCAGCGTGAGCGGAGAGAGACAACGTTTAAGCATAAAACCTTCTTCCTTCAGGTCACTGGCTGCGGGGAGTCGTGACCCCAATGAATGACGATACTGCGGGCGAGGGCGGGCAGTGGCGTTATTCTCGGCTATCACCTGGAGTATACCCATACCTAAAACGAGTTACCTCTTAATTGCCGCGAGTGGCAGGGGTTTTGCGAAGGAGGGAGTAGGGTGACTCAGTATGGTGAAAAACCACATATTTTTTACCGATACGCGCTACTCACTTAGGGTGATCATCATTTTTTGGGCCGCAGAATGACGGCTTTTCCTTTGATTTATATCAACTTACCAAATCCCGTAAACCCTAAGGTGGCAGACATTAAATCGAGTATCAGAGGTGTCTATGAGTCATTCATCCGTCCCTGAAAGGGCATCTGGAGCAGTAATTACAGAATGGCGTCCGGAAGATCCGGCATTCTGGGCGCAACGGGGTCATCGCATCGCCAGTCGCAACCTGTGGATTTCCGTCCCTTGTCTGCTGCTGGCGTTTTGCGTATGGATGTTGTTCAGTGCTGTGGCGGTCAATTTGCCGAAGGTAGGATTTAACTTCACCACCGATCAGCTGTTTATGCTAACTGCGTTGCCGTCAGTTTCCGGCGCGCTGCTGCGTGTGCCGTACTCTTTCATGGTGCCGGTATTTGGCGGACGCCGCTGGACCGCCTTCAGCACCGGGATTTTGATTGTGCCATGCGTATGGTTAGGATTTGCGGTACAGGATACCTCCACGCCGTTCAGCACTTTTATTCTGATCTCTCTGCTGTGCGGTTTTGCCGGGGCTAACTTTGCCTCCAGTATGGCGAACATCAGCTTTTTCTTTCCAAAACAGAAGCAAGGTGGCGCGCTGGGTCTGAACGGTGGTCTCGGCAACATGGGCGTGAGCGTCATGCAACTGGTTGCGCCGCTGGTGGTTTCGCTGTCCATTTTTGCCCTCTTCGGCAGTCACGGTGTTGAACAACCCGACGGTTCGCAGCTGTACCTGGCGAACGCCGCGTGGATTTGGGTGCCGTTCCTGGCCATTTTCACCCTGGCCGCATGGTTTGGTATGAATGAACTGGCGACTTCCAAAGCGTCTCTGAAAGAGCAGCTACCGGTCCTGAAACGCGGCCACTTGTGGATCATGAGCCTGCTGTATCTGGCGACGTTTGGCTCGTTCATCGGCTTTTCTGCCGGGTTTGCGATGCTGTCGAAAACTCAGTTCCCTGATGTACAGATTCTGCATTACGCCTTCTTTGGGCCGTTTATTGGCGCGCTGGCGCGCTCGGCGGGCGGGGCTATTTCCGACCGTCTCGGCGGTACCCGCGTCACGCTGGTGAACTTCGTGCTGATGGCGATATTCAGCGGTCTGTTGTTCCTGACGCTGCCCACAAACGGTACCGGCGGCAGCTTTATCGCCTTCTTTGTGGTGTTCCTCGCCTTGTTCATGACCGCCGGGCTGGGGAGCGGTTCAACGTTTCAGATGATCTCGGTGATTTTCCGTAAGCTGACGATGGACCGCGTAAAAGCGGAAGGCGGTTCGGAAGAGAAAGCGATGCGAGAAGCGGCTACCGACACGGCGGCAGCGCTGGGCTTTATCTCGGCCATTGGCGCGATTGGCGGTTTCTTTATCCCGAAAGCGTTCGGCACATCGCTGGCGTTAACCGGTTCGCCGGTTGGTGCAATGAAAGTGTTCCTGTTCTTCTATATCGCCTGCGTGGTTATCACCTGGCTGGTATATGGGCGCCATTCCAATAAATAAAAAAGTCGTTATTGATTATCCTTTGCGCGGTGTTAGACCGCGCTTTTTTTATCCTGCAATTAGTTACAACATACTGATGTATTTTTAGACGCTTAGCCTGTCGGTTACATCGGCGTAAAGGGGTCATGCAGGGGGCATACCCCTTAATACCCACCCCGGTAAAATTTAACATTTAGCGTAGTATTGGCTGAAAATATTTTCATTAAAAACATAAGGTTATATATTTTTGTTAAATCCCCCCAAAGGGGTATAACCAAATTTACCCGTCGTTTTGTTCCCGGTCTGCCTTGATCGTTATCAATTCCCACGTCCTTTCAGCGCGTTACCGTCAGCAGCAATTAAGCAATGTCGATTTATCAGAGAGCCGTCAGGCTCCCACAGGAGAGAACCGATGAGTAAATTCCTGGATCGGTTTCGCTACTTCAAGCAGAAGGGCGAAACCTTTGCCGATGGGCACGGCCAGCTTCTCGAAACTAACCGGGACTGGGAAGATGGATACAGAAGCCGCTGGCAGCACGATAAAATCGTGCGTTCGACGCACGGGGTGAACTGCACCGGCTCATGCAGCTGGAAAATCTACGTCAAGAACGGTCTGGTGACCTGGGAAACCCAGCAAACCGATTACCCGCGTACCCGTCCCGACATGCCGAACCACGAGCCGCGAGGCTGCCCGCGTGGGGCGAGCTACTCCTGGTATCTCTACAGTGCTAACCGACTGAAATATCCGCTGATGCGCAAACGTCTGATGAAGATGTGGCGTGAGGCGAAAAAACTGCACAGCGATCCGGTTGATGCCTGGGCATCCATCATTGAAGACGCCGACAAAGCAAAAAGCTTCAAGCAGGCGCGCGGTCGCGGCGGCTTCGTGCGTTCTTCCTGGCAGGAAGTGAATGAACTGATTGCTGCCTCGAACGTCTATACCGTTAAAACCTACGGCCCGGACCGCGTTGCGGGCTTCTCGCCGATCCCGGCGATGTCGATGGTCTCTTATGCCTCTGGCGCGCGTTATCTCTCTTTGATAGGCGGCACCTGCCTGAGCTTCTACGACTGGTATTGCGACCTGCCTCCGGCGTCTCCGCAGACCTGGGGCGAGCAGACCGACGTGCCGGAATCCGCCGACTGGTATAACTCCAGCTACATCATTGCCTGGGGATCCAACGTTCCGCAGACCCGTACTCCGGATGCCCACTTCTTTACAGAAGTGCGCTACAAAGGCACCAAGACCGTTGCAGTCACGCCGGACTATGCCGAGATCGCCAAGCTGTGCGACCTGTGGCTGGCGCCGAAGCAGGGTACCGATGCGGCGATGGCGCTGGCAATGGGCCACGTTATGCTGCGCGAATTCCATCTCGACAACCCGAGCCAGTATTTTACTGACTATGTGCGTCGCTACACCGACATGCCGATGCTGGTGATGCTGGAAGAGCGCGACGGTTATTACGCCGCAGGCCGTATGCTGCGCGCCGCCGACCTCGTCGATGCGCTGGGCCAGGAAAACAATCCGCAGTGGAAAACTGTCGCCATGAACAGCAACGGCGACATGGTGGCGCCGAACGGCTCAATTGGTTTCCGCTGGGGCGAAAAAGGCAAATGGAACCTCGAGCAGCGCGATGGGACGACCGGCGCTGAGACAGAATTGCAACTGAGTCTGCTGGGCAGCCAGGACGAGATCGCCGAAGTTGGTTTCCCGTACTTTGGCGGGGAAGGCACAGAACATTTCAACAAAGTTGAACTGGAAAACGTTCTGTTGCACAAACTGCCGGCCAAACGTCTGCAACTGGCGGACGGCACCTCTGCGCTGGTTACCACCGTGTACGACCTGACGATGGCCAACTATGGTCTGGAGCGTGGCCTGAACGACGCCAACTGCGCGACCAGCTACGACGACATTAAAGCGTACACTCCGGCGTGGGCTGAGCAAATCACCGGTGTCCCACGCGCGCACATCGTGCGTATCGCCCGTGAATTTGCCGATAACGCCGATAAAACCCACGGTCGTTCAATGATCATTGTTGGCGCCGGGCTGAACCACTGGTATCACCTCGATATGAACTATCGCGGTTTGATCAATATGCTGGTGTTCTGCGGTTGTATCGGCCAGAGCGGCGGCGGTTGGGCGCACTATGTCGGCCAGGAAAAACTGCGTCCGCAGACCGGCTGGCAGCCGCTGGCCTTTGCACTCGACTGGCAGCGTCCTGCGCGCCATATGAACAGCACCTCTTATTTCTACAATCACTCCAGCCAGTGGCGCTACGAGACGGTCACCGCGCAGGAATTGTTGTCGCCGCTGGCGGACAAATCCCGCTATAGCGGGCATCTGATCGACTTCAACGTGCGCGCTGAGCGTATGGGGTGGTTGCCGTCGGCGCCGCAGTTGGGCACCAACCCGCTGACCATCGCAGAAGAAGCCAAAAAAGCAGGCATGACGCCGGTCGATTACACCGTTAAATCGCTTAAAGACGGCTCAATCCGCTTTGCGGCTGAACAGCCGGAAAACGGTAAAAACCATCCGCGTAACCTGTTTATCTGGCGCTCCAACCTGCTGGGGTCCTCCGGTAAGGGCCATGAGTACATGCTCAAGTATCTGCTCGGTACCGAAAACGGGATTCAGGGGAAAGATCTGGGACAGCAGGGCGGCGTGAAGCCGGAAGAAGTCGAATGGCGGGACAATGGCCTCGACGGCAAGCTGGATCTGGTGGTGACGCTGGATTTCCGTCTGTCGAGCACCTGTCTGTACTCCGACATCGTGTTGCCGACCGCGACCTGGTACGAAAAAGACGACATGAATACCTCGGATATGCATCCGTTTATTCATCCGCTTTCCGCCGCCGTCGACCCGGCCTGGGAATCGAAAAGCGACTGGGAAATCTATAAAGGCATCGCGAAAAAATTCTCTGAGGTGTGCGTCGGCCATCTCGGCCAGGAAACGGACGTCGTCACGCTGCCGATCCAGCATGACTCAGCCGCCGAGCTGGCGCAGCCGCTGGACGTGAAGGACTGGAAAAAAGGCGAATGCGACCTGATTCCGGGCGTCACCGCGCCGCACATCATGACCGTGGAGCGGGACTATCCGGCAACCTATGAGCGTTTCACCTCTATCGGCCCGCTGATGGAGAAAATCGGTAACGGCGGTAAAGGCATCGCGTGGAATACCCAAAGTGAAATGGATCTGCTGCGCAAACTCAATTACACCAAGGCAGAGGGGCCGGCGAAAGGCCAGCCGATGCTCAACACGGCGATTGATGCCGCAGAGATGATCCTGACGCTGGCGCCGGAAACCAACGGTCAGGTGGCGGTCAAAGCCTGGGCGGCGCTCAGCGAGTTTACCGGTCGTGACCATACGCATCTGGCGACAAATAAAGAGGAAGAGAAAATTCGCTTCCGCGATATTCAGGCGCAGCCGCGTAAGATCATCTCCAGCCCGACCTGGTCTGGCCTGGAAGATGAGCATGTGTCCTATAACGCCGGTTACACCAACGTTCACGAGCTGATTCCGTGGCGAACCCTGTCTGGTCGCCAGTCGCTGTATCAGGATCACCAGTGGATGCGTGATTTTGGCGAAAGCCTGCTGGTTTACCGTCCGCCAATCGACACCCGTTCGGTGAAAGCGGTCATGGGCGAGAAATCCAACGGTAACCCGGAAAAAGCGCTCAACTTCCTGACGCCGCACCAGAAGTGGGGTATCCACTCCACCTACAGTGACAACCTGCTGATGCTGACGCTTTCACGCGGCGGTCCAATTGTCTGGATGAGCGAAATCGATGCGAAAGATCTGGGGATTGAAGATAACGACTGGATCGAAGTGTTTAACAGCAACGGTGCGCTGACCGCGCGCGCAGTCGTCAGCCAGCGCGTGCCTGCGGGGATGACCATGATGTACCACGCGCAGGAACGTATCGTGAACCTGCCGGGCTCGGAAATCACGCAGCAGCGCGGCGGGATCCACAACTCGGTTACCCGTATTACGCCGAAACCAACCCATATGATCGGGGGTTATGCGCAACTGGCCTACGGTTTTAACTACTACGGCACTGTCGGCTCTAACCGCGATGAATTTGTGGTGGTACGTAAGATGAAGAACATTAACTGGTTGGATGGCGAAGGCAATGACCAGGTACAGGAGAGCGTAAAATGAAAATTCGTTCACAAGTCGGCATGGTGCTGAATCTCGATAAGTGCATCGGCTGCCACACCTGTTCAGTGACCTGTAAAAACGTCTGGACCAGTCGTGAAGGCATGGAATACGCCTGGTTCAACAATGTGGAAAGCAAACCGGGCGTCGGCTTCCCGAACGACTGGGAAAACCAGGAGAAATGGAAGGGCGGCTGGATCCGTAAAATCAACGGCAAACTGCAGCCGCGTATGGGTAACCGTGCGATGCTGCTCGGTAAAATTTTCGCCAACCCGCATCTGCCGGGCATTGATGATTACTACGAGCCGTTTGACTACGACTATCAGAATCTGCACAACGCGCCGGAAAGTAAACACCAGCCGATCGCCCGTCCGCGCTCGCTGATCACCGGCCAGCGGATGGATAAGATTACCAGCGGCCCGAACTGGGAGGAGATTCTGGGCGGCGAGTTTGAAAAACGCGCCAAAGACCAGAACTTCGAAAACATGCAGAAGGCGATGTACGGCCAGTTCGAAAACACCTTCATGATGTATCTGCCGCGCCTGTGCGAACACTGCCTGAACCCGGCATGTGTGGCGACCTGTCCGAGCGGAGCCATTTATAAGCGTGAAGAAGACGGCATCGTGCTGATCGACCAGGACAAGTGCCGCGGATGGCGTATGTGCATCACCGGCTGCCCGTACAAAAAAATCTACTTCAACTGGAAGAGCGGCAAGTCAGAGAAGTGCATCTTCTGTTACCCGCGTATCGAAGCCGGTCAGCCGACCGTGTGCTCTGAAACCTGTGTCGGTCGTATCCGCTACCTCGGCGTGCTGTTGTACGACGCCGATGCGATTGAGAATGCCGCCAGCACCGAAAACGAGAAGGACCTGTATCAGCGTCAGCTTGATGTGTTCCTCGATCCGAACGATCCGGCAGTGATCGAACAGGCGCTGAAAGACGGCGTGCCGCAGAGCGTGATTGACGCGGCGCAGCAGTCGCCGGTGTACAAAATGGCGATGGACTGGAAGCTGGCGCTGCCGCTGCATCCGGAATACCGTACGCTGCCGATGGTCTGGTATGTGCCGCCGCTGTCGCCGATTCAGTCTGCCGCGGATGCGGGCGAACTGGGCAGCAACGGTATTCTGCCGGACGTGGAGAGTCTGCGTATTCCGGTTCAGTACCTGGCGAATCTGCTGACGGCAGGGGATACCCAGCCGGTGCTGCTGGCGCTGAAACGTATGTTGGCGATGCGTCATTACAAACGTGCGGAAACCGTAGACGGCAAAGCGGATACCCGCGCGCTGGAAGAAGTGGGCTTAAGTGAAGCGCAGGCTCAGGAGATGTATCGTTATCTGGCGATCGCTAACTACGAAGATCGTTTTGTGGTGCCGAGCAGCCACCGTGAACTGGCGCGTGATGCGTTCCCGGAGAAAAGCGGCTGTGGCTTTACCTTCGGCGACGGCTGCCACGGTTCTGACAGCAAGTTCAACCTGTTCAACAGTCGCCGCATTGATGCCATCGATGTGACCAGCAAAACGGAGTCGCACCAATGATTGAACTCGTCATTGTTTCGCGTCTGCTCGAGTACCCTGATGCTGCCCTGTGGCAGCATCAGCAGGAGCTTTACGAAGCACTCGCGTCATCGGAAAACCTCGATAAAGAGGATGCGCATCAGCTCAGCGTTTTTCTGCGTGATTTAACCGCACAGGACATGCTGGATGTGCAGGCCAGTTACAGCGAACTGTTTGACCGCGGGCGCGCCACGTCGCTGCTGCTGTTTGAACATGTGCACGGCGAGTCACGCGATCGTGGTCAGGCGATGGTTGACCTGATGGCGCAGTATGAGCAGCACGGGTTGCAACTCGATAGCCGCGAATTGCCGGATCATCTGCCGCTGTATCTCGAATACCTGGCGCAGTTGCCGAAAAACGAGGCGCTGGGCGGTTTGCAGGATATCGCGCCGATTCTGGCGTTGCTGAGCGCGCGCTTGCAACAGCGTGAAAGCCGCTATGCGGTGCTGTTCGACTTGCTGCTGAAGCTGGCGAAGACCACCATCGACAGCGACAAAGTCGCCGAAAAAATTGCGGATGAAGTGCGCGACGATACGCCGCAGGCGCTTGATGCGGTCTGGGAAGAAGAGCAGGTGAAATTCTTTGCCGATCAGGGCTGCGGCGAGTCGGAAATCGCTGCTCACCAACGTCGTTTTGCTGGCGCCGTCGCGCCGCAATACCTGAATATCACTACCGGAGGACAGCAATAATGCACTTCCTGAATATGTTCTTCTTTGATATCTACCCGTACATCGCCGGGTCGGTCTTTCTGATTGGCAGTTGGCTACGCTATGACTATGGTCAGTACACCTGGCGTGCCGCATCCAGCCAGATGCTGGATCGCAAGGGGATGAACCTGGCGTCTAACCTGTTCCATTTCGGCATTTTGGGGATCTTTGCCGGTCACTTTCTCGGTATGTTAACGCCTCACTGGATGTATGAATCCTTCCTCCCTGTCGACGTAAAGCAAAAGATGGCGATGATCGGTGGCGGGGCGGCGGGCCTGATGACCCTGGTCGGCGGCGTACTGCTGCTGAAACGCCGTCTGTTCAGTCCACGCGTACGGGCAACGACCACTGGCGCAGATATTCTGATCCTGTCGCTGCTGGTGATTCAGTGCGCGCTGGGGCTGCTGACGATACCGTTCTCCGCTCAGCATATGGACGGTAGCGAGATGATGAAGCTGGTCGGCTGGGCGCAGTCTGTCGTGACTTTCCACGGTGGCGCCTCGGCGCAGCTTGACGGCGTGGCGTTTATTTTCCGTCTGCACCTGGTACTCGGGATGACGCTATTCCTGCTGTTCCCGTTCTCCCGTCTCGTGCATATCTGGAGCGCGCCGGTAGAGTACCTGACGCGCAAATACCAGATTGTGCGTGCACGTCGCTGATTCGATGGCTGTCTGATGATAAACCCTGCTTCGGCGGGGTTTTTTGTTTTCAGTGAAAGCGTCGGATGGCGGCTGCGCCTCGCCCTTCGGGTCGTTGCCTGCGGCAACGCTTTCTCGCTACGCTCGAATCGAACCTTAGTCGACGCTTCTCATCCTTCCCCGCAATGGAAGAACATAAGGCATTGTGCTTTAGGGTAGTATTGGGATATCTGGAAGTGATGGTGGTGGGGGAAGGATTCGAACCTTCGAAGTCTGTGACGGCAGATTTACAGTCTGCTCCCTTTGGCCGCTCGGGAACCCCACCAGGGGTAATTCATCGTTTGAGGTACAGCTCGGAAATGGTGGTGGGGGAAGGATTCGAACCTTCGAAGTCGATGACGGCAGATTTACAGTCTGCTCCCTTTGGCCGCTCGGGAACCCCACCACGGGGTAATGCGTTTACTGGCCTGCTTCCTTTTGGGAAGCGGGGCGCATCATATCAAATGACGCGCCACTGTAAAGCATTCCGGTGACAAAAATGAACTGGTTGCCTGATTTTTGCCCGTAAAGACGCAAAGGTAACCAATTCATTTCGCTGCCGATTAAAGAATGATCGTTCGGTTACCGTATACAAAGACGCGCTGGGCCAGTACCTGATACAACGCGCGGCTCAGCACGTTCTTCTCTACGTCTCGACCCGCGCGCATCATATCCTCCGCGGTATAGGTATGATCCACGTGGATTACGTCCTGCATGATAATAGGGCCTTCATCCAGATTGTCGTTGACATAGTGCGCTGTCGCGCCAATGATTTTTACGCCGCGCTCGTAGGCCTGGTGGTACGGACGCGCGCCGATAAAGGCAGGCAGGAACGAGTGATGAATATTGATGATCTTATTCGGGAAACGCGCGACGAACGCTGGCGTCAGTACCCGCATGTATTTTGCCAGCACGACGTAGTCCGGCTGGTGCGCGTCAATGGCGTCCGCCATCTGCTTATCATGCTCTTCACGAGTCAGGCCCTCATGGCTGACCAGCTCGAAAGGAATCTCAAAACGCTCCACTAAAGAACGCAGGGTCTCGTGGTTGCCTATCACAGCGGCAATTTCAACATCCAGTCCGCCATAATTGGCTTTCATTAGCAGATCGCCCAGACAATGCGCTTCTTTCGTGACCAGAATCACCACACGACGACGTCCTGCCGGATTCAACTCGCGAATGGAGCCTTCAGGCAATGCGCTGTCGAGATCGGCCAACAGCGTGGCGTCGTTAAAAATTCCTTCCAGTTCGGTACGCATAAAAAAACGTCCGGTGCGGTGGTCTACGAACTCATTGTTCTGCACAATGTTCAGTTCGTGCTTGTAGCAAATATTAGTAATACGCGCGATAAGGCCCTTTTGATCCGGGCAAATAGTACGAAGCACTTTGCGTTGTAATGAATGCATTTGCAGCGGTAATCCTGTTGAGAATGTTTGCATAAGGAATGCTGTCGGGCGTTACTGACCGCAGCATTTTTTGAATTTTTTACCTGATCCGCAGGGGCAGGCGTCATTTCGTCCAATTTGTGGGCGTGTGCCGTCTATATAGTACCACCGACCGTTTTCTTTTAAAAAACGAGAACGTTCAAGGATGACGCCCGCTTTGCCGTTTTCACGAAAACGGGCGACAAAGCTGACGTAGCCGAGTTCATCGCTTTCGGCGCCGCTCTGTTCAAACACGGTTAAGCCGAGCCATTCGGTACTGGCGAACCCGGCGCTTATCTCATCGCGGAACGCCGCGGCATTGCAGTCCGGATGCCAGGTTTTGATTAAATAATCTGCGTCTTTCATCACAAAAGCGCAGTAGCGAGAACGCATGAGATGTGACGGATCGGGCGCAACTTGCTCGCCAGACACATATTGGTGGCAACATAGGCTATACTCGACAGCGCTACCGCAGGGACAAAGCTGTGACACGAATAGTCTCCCTGATAAAAAAACAGCGGATAAAAAGTCCAGGTGGCGCTATGTTAACTGAGCGATGGAGATGTTGCTACGCTCGAAAGCCAGGGGAAGTTTGTAGGTCACATGAGAAAGATGAAAATAGGTCTGGCGCTGGGGTCTGGTGCGGCGCGGGGCTGGTCACATATTGGTGTCATCAAAGCGCTCAGGCACATGGGCATTGATATTGACATCGTCGCCGGCTGTTCCATCGGTTCGTTAGTCGGCGCGGCGTATGCCAGTGATAAATTACCTGCGCTGGAAAAGTGGGTTTGCTCGTTCAGCTACTGGGATGTCCTTCGCCTGATGGATCTCTCGTGGCGACGGGGAGGACTGCTGCGCGGCGAGCGCGTGTTCAATCACTATCGTAATATCATGCCGGTGGAGACTATCGAACAGTGCTCGCGGCGTTTCGCCACGGTCGCCACTAACCTCAGTACCGGTCGCGAACTGTGGTTTACTGAAGGCGATCTGCATCTTGCGGTACGGGCCTCCTGCAGTATTCCTGGTCTGATGTCTCCTGTCGCACATAAGGGGTACTGGCTGGTGGACGGCGGTGTGGTAAATCCCGTTCCTGTTTCACTGACCCGCGCCATGGGCGCCGATATCGTGATTGCCGTTGATCTGCAGCACGATGCGCATCTGATGCAACAAGATCTCCTCTCACCGAATGTCAACGGCGACGGCGCTGAGACTGACGTTGAAGGCCTGTCCTGGCGTGCGCGCTTAAAAGAACGTTTGGGCAGTATGACGGCACGACGTGTAGTGTCCGCGCCAACCGCGATGGAAATCATGACGACGTCTATCCAGATTCTGGAAAATCGTCTTAAGCGTAACCGCATGGCGGGCGATCCGCCTGACATATTAATACAACCGTTCTGTCCACAAATATCCACACTGGATTTTCATCGTGCCCATGCCGCCATTGAAGCAGGGCGGCTTGCGGTGGAAAAAAAGATGGACGAACTATTACCTCTGGTGCGTGCTGAAGTTTGACGCATCTTTTTTATCTACACTTAAGCAAATTCTGACAGGCAGGTGTGGCAATACCATGCCACTATTGATCAAAGCCAGTCAGGGGAGAGAACATGACGCAGCCATTGGTCGGGAAACAGATTCTTATCGTTGAGGATGAGCCGGTATTTCGCTCGCTTCTGGATTCGTGGTTTTCCTCATTGGGAGCGACAACGGCACTGGCGAGTGATGGGGTTGAGGCACTGGAGCGTTTTGATGAATTCACGCCCGATCTCATGATATGCGATCTTGCGATGCCGAGAATGAACGGACTCAAACTTGTCGAGCAATTACGTAACCGTGGGGACCAGACGCCGATACTGGTTATCTCCGCGACGGAAAATATGGCCGATATTGCTAAGGCGCTACGGTTGGGGGTCGATGACGTATTGCTAAAGCCGGTAAAGGATCTCAATCGTCTTCGCGAAACCGTCTTCGCCTGTCTTTATCCCAATATGTTCAATTCGCGGGTGGAAGAAGAAGAAAGGCTGTTCCGCGACTGGGATGCGATGGTTGGCGATCCGACTGCCGCCAGAAAATTACTGCAGGAGCTGCAGCCGCCGGTGCAGCAGGTTATTTCTCGCTGCCGGGTGAATTACCGGCAGTTAGTCTCAGCGGATAAACCGGGGCTGGTTCTGGATATCGCGCCGCTGTCGGACAACGATTTGGCGTTTTATTGTCTGGACGTAACACGCGCAGGGGATAATGGCGTACTGGCGGCATTACTCCTGCGGGCGTTATTTAATGGTCTGTTGCAGGAGCAGCTCGGGCATCAGAATCAACGCCTGCCTGAATTGGGCGCAGTGCTAAAACAGGTGAACCATCTGCTCCGCCAGGCCAATTTACCCGGTCAATTTCCGCTGCTGGTGGGGTATTACCATAGCGGGATTAAAAATCTGATACTGGTTTCTGCCGGGTTGAACGCAACATTAAATACCGGCTCACATAATGTACAAATCAGTAATGGCGTTCCGCTTGGGACGTTAGGAAATACTTATCTCAACCAAATTAGCCAGCGCTGCGAGTCGTGGCAATGTCAAATTTGGGGAGCAGGCGGCAGGTTGCGTCTTATGTTGTCTGCGGAATGAACAATCGGGCAGGCGCAAGCAAATTGCTTTACCCTGCCTTTCTCTGCCGGTGTTACTATCGGCGCCAGTTTTATACGTATTTGTCTTAATTATACGCATGCGCATCCTTTTCGGACCTGAGGCTTCTGTCAGTGCTGATATACTCGATGCGGTACAGATTGATGAACACGTTCAATACATGAACAGTCCAGGAGAATTTAAATGGCTGCCATTAACTCGAAAGTCAAAAAAGCCGTTATCCCGGTAGCGGGATTAGGAACCAGGATGTTACCGGCGACAAAAGCGATCCCGAAAGAGATGTTGCCGCTGGTTGATAAGCCATTAATTCAGTATGTCGTTAACGAATGTATTGCTGCGGGCATCACTGAAATTGTGCTGGTGACTCACTCTTCGAAAAATTCGATCGAAAACCATTTTGATACCAGTTTTGAACTGGAAGCGATGCTGGAAAAACGTGTTAAGCGTCAGCTGCTCGAAGAGGTACAGTCTATTTGCCCACCGCACGTAACGATTATGCAGGTACGTCAGGGGCTGGCAAAAGGGTTAGGTCATGCCGTATTGTGCGCGCATCCCGTCGTGGGCAACGAGCCTGTCGCGGTTATTCTGCCGGACGTTATTCTGGATGAGTACGAATCCGATCTCTCTCAGGATAACCTGGCCGAAATGATTCGCCGTTTTGACGAAACCGGTAATAGCCAGATTATGGTGGAACCGGTCGATGACGTAACCGCTTATGGTGTCGTAGACTGCAAAGGCGTTGAATTAACCCCGGGCGAGAGCGTTCCGATGGTTGGCGTGGTAGAGAAGCCGAAAGCGGACGTCGCGCCGTCTAATCTGGCGATTGTGGGCCGTTATGTCCTGAGCGCAGATATCTGGCCACTGCTGGCGAAAACGCCTCCGGGAGCCGGTGACGAGATTCAGCTGACCGATGCAATCGACATGCTGATCGAAAAAGAAACCGTTGAAGCTTACCATATGAAAGGCAAGAGCCATGACTGTGGCAATAAATTAGGCTACATGCAGGCGTTTGTGGAATATGGTATCCGCCATAATTCTCTGGGTAGCGAATTTAAGGCCTGGCTTGAAGACGAAGTGGGTATTAAGCGGTAACCGGACGTTATAATTAACGTGATTAAGCGGCGCGGCACTCCAGCGCCGTTTTTTATGCGCCGCGTCTGGGGATTTTGGGAAATTACAGGCAAAAAAAAATCCCGCGAGACGCGGGATTTCAGGCAAGTAAATACCGATTATTCCTTGATCAGGAAGTCTTCCAGCTGTTTACCTTGCTCTTCCATTGCTTTTTTGATCACTGCCGGAGTACGGCCCTGGCCGGTCCAGGTTTTGGTTTCGCCGTTTTCGTCAACGTAGCTATATTTAGCCGGACGTGCTGCACGTTTAGCTTTAGTGCCGGATTTAACCGCAGCCATGCTATTCAGCAGTTCATTCGGGTCAATGCCATCAGCAATCAGCATTTCGCGGTATTGCTGCAGTTTACGAGTGCGTTCTTCAACTTCAGCCGCTGCCGCGCTTTCTTCTTCACGACGCTCGTTAACAACAACTTCTAATTTTTCCAGCATTTCTTCCAGCGTTTCCAGGGTGCATTCTCTTGCCTGCGCACGAAGAGTACGGATGTTGTTCAGAATTTTAAGTGCTTCGCTCATTTTAGTAATCTCAAACTTATATTGGGGTGGTTTGTTGAGCTAATAATAGAGCGTTAAATTCAGATGTGCAATAGCCAGGAATGTAAGGAATTCAAAATTGCGCTTTATTTTTTGCCCCCAATTAATATCCGAACTTAAAATTTTCTTGAAGGAACGCACAAAAAAGAGCTTATTGGCAGAGCGGTTACTCCTTTTTTTACCCGACGGCGGACGGATTCAGCTCACATTTTATGTGGCGAAATAGTTACGCATTTCAGTGATTTCAACCTTTTGTATTAGTTTCCCACGGGGCTATACGCTATTACTTTGCAAGAGTTATGTAGAACAGTAACAATAAGTACAGGGTTTCCATTTAGCTGGCGTTGATAAGCGCTATTGATGTATATCGCGTCTGCAATATCGCAACAATGGGATTTGTCGCCTGATGTTTGTTCAATTGTTAATTCGTATTTTCCTTACGGTCGCCGTCGCAACGTGAACGCGCGGAAGGCGGAAGCGCGCATTCCGCATCCCGTTAACGCGCTATCCGACGCTGAACAACGGGAAATTATGGTACACTCGGCCCCGTCTTTATTCACTCTGGTGAGGGTCTGTGGCCGATGGCGCAGCTATATTTCTACTATTCAGCAATGAATGCAGGTAAGTCGACTGCCTTACTGCAATCTTCCTACAATTATCAGGAACGTGGGATGCGCACCGTCGTATATACCGCGGAAATAGACGACCGTTTTGGCGCAGGAAAAGTCAGTTCGCGTATAGGGTTGTCATCTCCTGCCAAATTGTTTAATCAACAGTCATCTTTGTATGCAGAGATTGCCGCTGATAATACGCGCGAGCCGATACACTGTGTGCTGGTTGATGAATGTCAGTTTTTAACTCGCCAGCAGGTTTATGAATTATCGGAAGTTGTTGACCAACTCGACATTCCGGTGCTGTGTTACGGCTTGCGCACCGATTTTCGCGGTGAACTGTTTACGGGCAGTCAGTATCTGCTTGCATGGTCAGATAAGCTGGTTGAATTAAAAACGATCTGTTTCTGTGGTCGTAAGGCGAGTAGGGTATTACGCCTTGACCAGGCGGGCAGACCGTATAATGAAGGGGAGCAGGTGGTGATTGGCGGCAATGAGCGCTATGTCTCCGTTTGCCGTAAGCATTATAAAGAGGCGCTGGAAGAAGGCTCTCTGACGGCGATACAGGAACGTCACTGCCACCGTTAAGCTGCCCGCAGAGGGCGACTGAGGAGCCCTGACGGCATTCTTGTGAGCATAGCGTGTGCAGTCGTGGATCAGCCATAAAAAAGCGGCCTCATTAGAGGCCGCTTTTAGTATGCTTTCGCAGAACCGCAATTAGGCGGATTTCTTCGCTTTTTTGTCAGCTTTTGGAGCCACAACGGCTTCAGCTTTTGCGGTTACGCCTTCGCTGAACTCACGACCGTAGTAGGTATCCAGCAGAATCTGTTTCAGCTCGGAGATCAGCGGGTAGCGCGGGTTAGCGCCAGTGCACTGGTCGTCGAAGGCATCTTCAGACAGCTTGTCAACGTGAGCCAGGAAGTCTGCTTCCTGAACGCCGGCTTCGCGGATAGACTTCGGAATACCCAGTTCAGCTTTCAGGCTTTCCAGCCAGGCCAACAGTTTCTCGATCTTCGCCGCTGTACGGTCGCCCGGTGCGCTCAGACCCAGATGGTCAGCGATTTCAGCATAACGACGACGCGCCTGCGGACGGTCGTACTGGCTGAATGCCGTCTGCTTGGTCGGGTTGTCGTTGGCGTTATAACGGATAACGTTGCTGATCAACAGGGCGTTCGCCAGACCGTGTGGAATGTGGAACTGGGAGCCCAGTTTGTGCGCCATGGAGTGGCACACGCCGAGGAAGGCGTTAGCAAACGCGATACCGGCAATGGTCGCGGCGCTGTGTACGCGTTCACGGGCAACCGGGTTTTTCGAACCTTCGTTGTAAGACGCCGGCAGGTTTTCTTTCAGCAGTTTCAGCGCCTGCAGCGCCTGACCGTCAGAGAACTCAGACGCCAGCACGGAAACGTAGGCTTCCAGGGCGTGAGTCACCGCATCCAGACCACCGAACGCACACAGTGACTTCGGCATATCCATCACCAGGTTAGCGTCGACAATCGCCATATCCGGCGTCAGCGCGTAGTCTGCCAGCGGATATTTCTGACCGGTCGCGTCGTCGGTTACCACCGCAAACGGCGTCACTTCTGAACCGGTACCGGACGTGGTGGTGACAGCGATCATTTTCGCTTTAACACCCATTTTCGGGAACTTATAGATACGTTTACGGATATCCATAAAGCGCAGCGCCAGTTCTTCGAAGTGGGTTTCCGGATGTTCGTACATCACCCACATGATTTTCGCCGCATCCATCGGGGAGCCGCCGCCCAGCGCGATGATCACGTCTGGTTTGAAGGAGTTGGCCAGTTCAGCGCCTTTACGTACAACGCTCAGGGTTGGGTCAGCTTCCACTTCAAAGAACACTTCGGTTTCAACGCCAGCCGCTTTCAGCACAGAGGTGATCTGGTCTGCATAGCCGTTGTTGAACAGGAAGCGGTCGGTCACGATGAGCGCACGTTTGTGGCCATCGGTAATCACTTCATCCAGCGCGATCGGCAGGGAGCCACGGCGGAAGTAGATAGATTTCGGAAGTTTGTGCCACAACATGTTTTCAGCTCGCTTAGCAACGGTTTTCTTGTTGATCAGGTGTTTTGGACCAACGTTTTCAGAGATGGAGTTACCACCCCATGAACCACAACCCAGCGTCAGGGACGGTGCGAGTTTAAAGTTGTACAGGTCGCCGATACCGCCCTGAGAAGCTGGGGTGTTGATCAGGATACGGGCGGTTTTCATCATCTGACCGAAGTAAGCGACGCGTTCCGGTTGGTTGTCCTGGTCGGTGTACAGGCAGGAGGTATGACCGATACCGCCCATTGCCACCAGCTTCTCGGCTTTGTCCACCGCATCTTCGAAATCTTTCGCGCGGTACATTGCCAGGGTCGGGGACAGTTTTTCGTGTGCGAACGGCTCGCTTTCGTCAACCACTTTGACTTCGCCAATCAGGATTTTGGTGGTTGCCGGTACGGAGAAGCCTGCCAGTTCAGCGATTTTATACGCTGGCTGACCCACGATAGCGGCGTTCAGCGCGCCATTTTTCAGGATAACGTCCTGAACGGCTTTCAGCTCTTTGCCCTGCAGCAGGTAGCCGCCGTGGCTGGCGAAGCGTTCGCGAACCGCATCATAAACAGAATCAACAACAACGACAGACTGCTCAGACGCACAGATAACGCCGTTATCAAAGGTTTTGGACATCAGCACGGACGCAACGGCACGTTTGATGTCAGCGGTTTCGTCGATAACAACAGGCGTGTTACCCGCGCCCACGCCGATGGCCGGTTTACCGGAGCTGTAGGCCGCTTTCACCATACCCGGACCGCCGGTCGCGAGGATCAGGTTGATGTCCGGGTGGTGCATCAGGGCGTTGGACAGCTCAACCGAAGGCTGGTCGATCCAGCCGATCAGATCTTTTGGCGCACCGGCAGCGATGGCCGCCTGCAGAACGATATCCGCCGCTTTGTTGGTGGCGTCTTTGGCACGCGGGTGCGGAGAGAAGATGATGGCGTTACGGGTCTTCAGGCTGATCAGCGATTTGAAGATAGCTGTGGAGGTTGGGTTAGTGGTCGGTACGATACCGCAGATGATACCGATCGGTTCAGCGATGGTAATCGTCCCGAAAGTGTCGTCTTCAGACAGCACACCGCAGGTCTTTTCATCTTTATAGGCATTGTAGATGTATTCGGAAGCAAAGTGGTTTTTGATCACTTTATCTTCAACGATACCCATGCCGGATTCGGCTACGGCCATTTTGGCGAGGGGGATACGGGCATCTGCGGCTGCCAGAGCGGCGGCGCGGAAGATTTTGTCGACCTGTTCTTGAGTGAAACTGGCATATTCACGCTGGGCTTTTTTGACGCGCTCGACGAGTGCGTTAAGTTCAGCGACATTAGTAACAGCCATAATGCTCTCCTGATAATGTTAAACTTTTTTAGTAAATCATCTGCGCGATACGTGAGTATAGACAGAGGGCATAAGTTTGTATAACAACCGAAAAATCAAATGGTTACTTAACGTCCAGTTCGCTCTGATTTACTAAAAGAGCTTATACGTCAGCGTCATCTAACTCTAACGCGTTACTTCCAGGTGGCGTAAGCAAGGTTACTCACTTCTGAGTAGCGATTACGTGATCCAGATCAAAATTTCGCAAAGCTGACACCTTTCAGCAGGGCATTTTAGCGCTAAACGTTAAGTGTTGATTAATTGTATAGGTGAATGCTCTTCAAGTTAGCATAATTAATACATATTAATAACACTCAGGAAAGGGAGCAATTTTGCGTGAAGCAGGTGAAAAGTGCTGTGAAAAGGCGTATCTTCAGCACGGTTTTTACCCTTTACTCTTTGATTAACTTTATACGGCTAACGCTGCGGAGCTAACCGTGACTCAAACGCTGTTTGATTTTCCTGTTTATTTTAAATTTTTCATAGGGTTATTTGCGTTAGTGAACCCAGTCGGGATTATCCCCGTTTTTATCAGCATGACCAGCTACCAGACGGCGGCGGCACGTAATAAGACCAACCTGACGGCGAACCTGTCCGTTGCCATCATTTTGTGGACCTCTTTGTTCCTTGGCGATGGCATTCTCCAGGTCTTTGGCATTTCTATCGACTCATTCCGTATTGCTGGCGGCATTCTGGTCGTGACCATCGCCATGTCGATGATCAGCGGTAAGCTGGGGGAAGACAAACAAAACAAACAGGAAAAATCAGAAACGGCGATTCGGGAAAGCGTGGGCGTCGTGCCGCTGGCGCTGCCGTTAATGGCGGGGCCGGGGGCGATCAGTTCCACTATCGTCTGGGGAACCCGCTACCATAGCCTGATGTATTTGTTTGGCTTCTTTATTGCCATTGCGCTCTTCGCGCTTTGCTGCTGGGGATTGTTTCGCATGGCGCCGTGGCTGGTCCGGGTCCTCGGGCAAACCGGAATTAACGTGATTACGCGTATTATGGGTCTGCTGCTCATGGCGTTGGGCATCGAATTTATCGTTACCGGTATTAAGGCGATATTCCCCGGTCTGTTAAGTTAATACCTTTCAAATGAAAGAATAGGCGGAGCATTAATGGCTCCGTTTTTCTCCCGTCATTATTTTCACTTTCCGTTGCGCTTGTACTGTAGTCGTTCGTCTGCGGTATAGATACCATTTATTTATTGCATTGATTTAGCAGAGATTCTCTACAAAAGGCTGGTGCACAAAGTGTAAATTTTTTCACATCACAATCCGGGACTTGATGAAGGATTATTGAAATGTTATTAGTTATTTCAATGACCTCTCAGATGAATGTGCTAAATAATAAACAATTGTTAATTTTTTGTGCATTTGAGTTCATGGGTGAAAGCGCAGGATGTCAAAATCAGTTAATTATAGATTACATGTTATTTAACAGTAAGTTATGCGTTAATTCGCGGTTTTGATACGTTCTCTTGGGGCGGTTTTTTTTCTACAAAAGAGAATTGCTTAACAAATCTGTAAATTGTATTGGCGGACGAGAAACGCATTTGTTACTTTCCGACACTCTATTTCTCAGCAGAATGTGCGTTGATGAGAATTAATATCAACACGCTTTTTGCCCGAATACGGCGCGCGTTTCTTACAGGGTAAGCGCGCAAAAAGAATCGACGTAAGGCGGTCGTTCGAATCGCCAGAATAAATAAAGTCGGTGATAGCAGGCAGTAAAGCACCTGACAGCAGAAAGTCTCCGGGGCTGATCAGGGATCCTTAGCGGGATTAACAGGCTGGTAATAAAACCAGTAATTATAATGAGGGAGTACAAACACAATGACCAACACGAAAAAAAGTTTAGTGGCCGCAGGGGTTCTCTCTGCGCTCCTCGCCGGAAATGCGGCAATAGCTGCGGTCGTTCCCGCAGGCGTTCAGCTGGCGGAAAAGCAAACGCTGGTGCGCAATAATGGCTCGGAAGTTCAGTCTCTCGATCCGCATAAAATCGAAGGGGTACCGGAATCCAACATCAGCCGCGACCTGTTCGAAGGGCTGATAATAAGCGACGTAGAGGGCAAACCCTCTCCCGGCGTGGCGGAAAAGTGGGACAATAAAGACTTTAAAGTCTGGACGTTCCATCTACGTAAAGATGCAAAATGGTCCGACGGCTCCCCAGTGACCGCTCAGGATTTCGTTTATAGCTGGCAGCGTCTGGCCGATCCCAACACCGCTTCGCCTTATGCCAGTTATCTGCAGTACGGACATATCGTGAATATTGACGATATCGTCGCCGGTAAAAAACCGGTGACCGATCTGGGCGTTAAAGCCCTCGACGATCATACTTTTGAAGTGACGCTGAGCGAGCCGGTGCCTTATTTCTATAAGCTGCTGGTGCACTCGTCCGTTTCTCCGGTACCGAAGGCGGTGGTTGAAAAATTCGGTGATAAGTGGACGCAGCCAGCGAATATAGTCAGTAACGGCGCTTACAAACTGAAGGACTGGGTGGTTAACGAGCGTATCGTCCTTGAGCGTAACCCCCAGTACTGGGATAACGCCAAAACCGTTATTAATCAGGTCACCTACCTGCCGATCTCCTCAGAAGTCACTGATGTTAACCGCTACCGTAGCGGTGAAATCGACATGACCTACAACAACATGCCGATTGAACTGTTTCAGAAGCTGAAGAAAGAGATCCCGAACGAAGTACACGTTGACCCGTATTTGTGCACCTACTATTACGAAATCAATAACCAGAAAGCCCCGTTTACGGATGTGCGCGTGCGTACCGCGCTCAAGCTGGCGCTGGATCGCGATATCATCGTCAACAAAGTGAAAAACCAGGGCGACTTGCCAGCCTACAGCTTTACGCCGCCGTATACCGACGGGGCAAAACTGGTGGAGCCGGAATGGTTTGGCTGGACGCAGGAAAAGCGTAACGAAGAAGCGAAAAAACTGCTGGCTGAAGCCGGTTATACCGCCGATAAACCGCTGACCTTTAACTTGCTGTACAACACCTCCGATCTCCATAAGAAACTGGCCATTGCCGCCGCGTCTATCTGGAAGAAAAATTTAGGCGTCAACGTGAAACTGGAAAACCAGGAGTGGAAAACCTTCCTGGATACGCGTCATCAGGGGAATTATGACGTTTCCCGCGCCGCCTGGTGTGCGGATTACAACGAGCCGACCTCTTTCCTGAATATGGTGCTGTCTGACAGTTCGAACAACACCACGCATTATAAGAGCCCGGCGTTTGACAAGATCATTGCCGATACGCTGAATGCACAAGATGACGCGCAGCGTGCTGAACTTTATGCTCAAGCCGAGCAGCAGTTGGATAAAGACTCTGCAATAGTGCCGGTGTTCTATTATGTCAACGCTCGCCTGGTTAAACCGTGGGTAGGGGGTTACACCGGTAAAGACCCGATGGATAATATTCACGTTAAAGACTTGTATATTATCAAGCATTAATGGCAAAGGGTGGGGCAGAATAGCGTGCCCCACTGTGTCTTTTATCGTCGACTATTACTACCTCGCTGCACACGTTCAGCATGGCGAGGTATAAAGGCACACGCCAGAAGGTACGGGCAATGTTGAAATTTATCTTACGCCGCTGTCTGGAAGCGATTCCGACGCTATTTATTCTTATTACCATTTCGTTCTTTATGATGCGTCTGGCGCCGGGGAGTCCTTTCACCGGCGAGCGCGCATTGCCGGCAGAAGTGCTGGCGAATATCGAAGCGAAATATCATCTCAACGACCCCATCATGACCCAATATTTCAGCTATCTGAAACAACTGGCGCATGGGGATTTTGGTCCTTCATTTAAATACAAAGATTACACCGTTAACGATCTGGTGGCGTCGAGTTTCCCGGTTTCGGCGAAACTGGGCGCGGCGGCTTTCCTGTTAGCGGTGATCCTCGGCGTTAGCGCGGGCGTTATCGCGGCGCTTAAGCAAAATACGCGCTGGGATTACATGGTGATGGGGGTGGCAATGACCGGCGTCGTCATCCCGAGCTTTGTGGTCGCGCCGCTTCTGGTGATGATATTTGCCATCACGCTGCACTGGCTGCCGGGCGGCGGCTGGAATGGCGGGGCGCTGAAATTTATGATCCTGCCAATGGTCGCCTTATCGCTGGCCTATATCGCCAGCATCGCCCGTATTACCCGCGGTTCGATGATTGAAGTTCTGCACTCCAACTTCATTCGCACCGCACGGGCGAAAGGGCTGCCGATGCGACGCATCATTTTTCGCCATGCGCTGAAACCGGCGCTGTTACCGGTGCTTTCATACATGGGACCGGCCTTTGTCGGCATCATCACCGGCTCAATGGTCATTGAAACTATCTATGGCCTGCCTGGCATCGGCCAGCTTTTTGTGAATGGCGCGCTGAACCGTGACTATTCGCTGGTGCTAAGCCTGACGATTCTGGTAGGGACGTTAACCATCGTATTCAATGCGATTGTCGATGTGCTGTATGCCGTGATCGACCCGAAAATCCGTTACTGAGACTGGAGCTCGCGATGATGTTAAGTAAGAAAAACAGCGAGGCGCTGGAGAATTTCAGTGAAAAGCTGGAGGTCGAAGGGCGCAGCCTGTGGCAGGATGCCCGCCGACGCTTTATGCATAACCGTGCGGCGGTTGCCAGTCTGGTTGTTCTGGTCATTATTGCCTTGTTCGTCACGCTGGCGCCAATGCTGTCATCGTTCACCTATTTTGATACCGACTGGGGAATGATGTCGAGCGCGCCTGACGTTGAGTCCGGACACTATTTCGGCACTGACTCGTCCGGTCGCGACCTGCTAGTGCGCGTGGCGATTGGCGGACGTATTTCTCTGATGGTGGGGATCGCCGCTGCGCTGGTGGCGGTGATTGTGGGGACGCTATACGGCTCGCTTTCCGGCTATCTCGGCGGCAAAGTGGATTCGGTGATGATGCGCCTGCTGGAAATCCTCAACTCCTTCCCGTTTATGTTCTTCGTGATCCTGCTGGTCACCTTCTTTGGACAAAATATCCTGCTGATTTTTGTGGCTATCGGCATGGTCTCCTGGCTGGACATGGCGCGTATCGTGCGCGGTCAGACGCTGAGCCTGAAGCGTAAAGAGTTTATCGAGGCCGCTCAGGTGGGCGGCGTTTCCACGACGAATATCGTTATCCGCCACATTGTGCCCAATGTGCTTGGGGTGGTGGTGGTCTACGCGTCGCTGCTGGTGCCAAGCATGATCCTGTTTGAATCTTTCCTTAGCTTCCTGGGATTGGGAACCCAGGAGCCGCTGAGCAGTTGGGGCGCGTTATTAAGCGACGGCGCGAACTCAATGGAAGTTTCGCCGTGGTTGCTGCTGTTTCCGGCAGGATTCCTGGTGGTGACGTTGTTTTGTTTTAACTTTATTGGCGATGGCTTGCGTGATGCCCTCGACCCGAAAGACCGTTAAGGAGCGCAGCCATGAGCGTAATTGAAACAGCAACCGCGCCGCTCGCGGAGCAACGGGCTAACGCACTGCTGGACGTACAGGATCTCCGCGTGACCTTCAGTACGCCGGACGGTGACGTCACTGCCGTAAACGATCTGAACTTTACCCTGCGTGCCGGGGAAACCTTAGGAATTGTCGGCGAGTCCGGCTCAGGCAAATCGCAGACCGCGTTTGCGCTGATGGGGCTGCTGGCCCCCAATGGCCGGATTGGCGGATCGGCAAAGTTCAATGGCAGTGAGATCCTTAATCTACCCGAACGGGAACTGAACAGACTGCGCGCCGAGCAAATTTCGATGATCTTTCAGGACCCAATGACCTCGCTGAACCCTTATATGCGCGTTGGGGAGCAGCTAATGGAAGTGCTGATGCTGCATAAAGGAATGCGCAAAGCTGAGGCATTTGAAGAGTCGGTGCGAATGCTGGATGCCGTCAAAATGCCGGAAGCCCGCAAGCGCATGAGAATGTTTCCTCATGAGTTTTCCGGCGGCATGCGCCAGCGCGTCATGATCGCGATGGCGTTGCTGTGTCGACCAAAACTGCTGATTGCCGATGAACCGACTACCGCGCTGGACGTGACCGTGCAGGCGCAAATCATGACCCTGCTCAATGATCTGAAGCGGGAGTTCAATACGGCAATCATTATGATTACCCACGATCTTGGCGTTGTGGCGGGTATTTGCGACAAAGTGCTGGTGATGTATGCGGGGCGCACTATGGAGTACGGCGCAGCGCGCGACGTCTTTTACCGTCCCGTTCACCCCTATTCCATCGGCTTGCTTAACGCGGTGCCGCGTCTGGATGGCGAAGGCGAAGAGATGTTAACGATTCCCGGCAACCCGCCAAACCTGTTGCGTTTGCCGAAAGGCTGCCCGTTTCAGCCGCGCTGTCCCTACGCGATGGAGATATGCAGCAGCGCGCCGCCGCTCGACGAGTTCAGCCCGGGTCGCCTGCGCGCCTGCTTTAAACCGGTGGAGGAACTGGTATGAATGCTGTAGATGAAAAACGTAAAGTCCTCCTCGAAATTGCCGATCTGAAGGTTCATTTCGCGATTAAAGACGGCAAGCAGTGGTTCTGGCAGCCGTCAAAAACGCTGAAGGCGGTGGATGGCGTGACGCTGCGGCTGTACGAAGGCGAAACGCTGGGCGTCGTGGGGGAGTCGGGCTGTGGAAAATCGACCTTCGCAAGGGCGATTATTGGTCTCGTGAAAGCGACCGACGGAAAAGTGGCCTGGCTGGGAAAAGATCTGCTGGGTATGAAAGCGGAAGAATGGCGCAACGTGCGCAGCGATATCCAGATGATTTTTCAGGATCCACTGGCGTCGCTGAACCCACGCATGACCATTGGAGAAATTATCGCTGAACCGCTGCGCACCTATCATCCGGCGCTACCGCGGCAGGACGTACGCGAACGGGTCAAGGCGATGATGATGAAAGTGGGGTTGCTGCCAAATCTCATCAACCGTTACCCGCACGAGTTTTCCGGCGGTCAGTGCCAGCGTATCGGTATTGCGCGTGCGCTGATCCTGGAGCCAAAGCTCATTATCTGCGACGAGCCGGTTTCGGCACTCGACGTCTCCATTCAGGCGCAGGTGGTGAATCTGCTGCAACAATTGCAGCGTGAAATGGGGTTGTCGCTGATATTTATCGCCCATGACCTGGCGGTGGTGAAGCATATCTCCGACCGCGTACTGGTGATGTATCTGGGGCATGCGGTAGAGCTGGGGACCTACGATGAGGTGTATCACAACCCGCTGCACCCCTATACTAAAGCGTTGATGTCTGCCGTGCCGATCCCCGATCCCGATCGGGAAAAAAACAAGACCATCCAACTGCTGGAAGGGGAATTGCCTTCGCCAATTAACCCGCCTTCCGGCTGTGTATTTCGCACCCGTTGCCCGATCGCCGGGCCGGAGTGCGCAAAAACACGCCCGGTGCTGGAAGGCAGTTTCCGACATGCTGTTTCCTGCCTGAAAGTAGACCCGTTATAATTGCCAGGGCTGATATCACGTCAGCCCTGTTTTTTATTGTGAGGTTACCGTGTCACTTTCTTTATCGTCGATTCGGCGTCGTATTTACCACACCTTATTTGATCTGAATACCCGCTCGGGGCGGCGCTTTGAAGGTCTGTGTGCGCTGTTTGCGCTGATCAGCGTGGTCATTATTTTTGTCGAATCGGGACTGGGAACCCAGTATCACCTGACCTATGACGAATGGCATCTTTTTGTCTGGCTGGAACTGTTCGTCACGCTCATTTTCACCGTCGAATATTTGCTGCGTCTGATCAGTTGGCCGAACCCGGCAAAATATGTGTTCAGTTTTTGGGGAATAATTGATTTAGCCACCATACTGCCGCTCTACGTTATGTGGCTATGGCCGGAGATCAGCCTGAATTATGTCTTTGCCTGGCGCGCCATGCGGGCGATCCGCGTATTGCGTATCTTAAAGCTGCTGCGCTTTATGCCTTCTTTGCGCGTATTTTGGCAGGCAATTGTCAGCGCGCGGCATCAGTTGATTCTGTTTTATTCTTTTATCGCCATTGTCATGATTATTTTCGGCACGCTGATGTATCTCATCGAGGGGCCGAAATACGGTTTTACTACGCTGAACGCTTCTGTCTACTGGGCGATAGTGACGGTCACCACCGTCGGATATGGCGATATCACGCCACATACGCCGCTTGGGCGGATTGTTGCCTCGCTGTTGATCCTGATTGGCTATTCGGTGATTGCTATCCCAACCGGCTTAATTACTACCCATATGAGTACCGCGTTTCAAAAGGATAATCAGCCGCGCAAGTGTCCGCACTGCCAGCAAAGCAAGCACGAAAACAGCGCGCGGTATTGCAACCACTGTGGCAGTAAATTACCGGGGTAAGGGAAGAACGCCGGAAAGCGGGCGGCTTTCCGGCATGACGGAGGGTTATTCGCGCCAGAGAATATGGCAGAGCTTATGGTCTTTTTCGCGACACAGGAGAACGCGGGCAAAAATATCGTTAATCTCGCCGTCTTCACTGTCGGCAAGTCCAATCACTACCTCGGCAAAGAAATCAGGATTCAGGTCGTAATCGACGTGTTCCTGCCAGTCTTCAGACGGATCAAACAATTCCGCTCCACCGCGTTCTTCGAACTGTAAATTGAACAGGATAATGTCTGCCGGGTCGAGGTTATCGGCCGCCAGTTCGAGAAAAATATCGTAAGCCTGCTCAAGCGTTTCATCTTCAGTCAGGCGATTGTTCAGATCCATATCCATAATGACTACCTGTTTACCCACTATTGGGCACGTTTTACAGCAATGGACTGAAGAAGTAAAACAGTCGCTCGGCAATCCGCTGCCAGAGTGGGCGTTTTACCCACAAACGGGCATCCAGCAACCGCGAGCGGGAGATATAGTCGTCCTGCACCGCGGCGAGATCGCCGCCGAATCCGGCATCATCGATCACCAGCGTGATTTCGAAATTCAGCCACAGGCTGCGCATGTCCAGATTGACCGTACCGACAAGACTCAGCTCACCGTCCACCAGGACGCTTTTGGTATGTAACAGGCCGCCTTCGAACTGATAGATTTTGACGCCTGCCGCCAGCAGTTCGCTAAAGAACGCGCGGCTGGCCCAGCCAACCAGCAGGGAATCGTTCTTGCGGGGAAGAATTATGCTGACGTCCACGCCGCGCTGGGCGGCGGTACAGATGGCGTGCAGCAAATCGTCGCTGGGCACGAAGTAGGGCGTCGTCATGATCAAATATTCACGCGCGGAATACGCGGCGGTCAGCAGCGCCTGATGAATCAAATCCTCCGGGAAGCCGGGGCCGGATGCAATGGTGTGGATCGTGTGACCGCTGGCCTGCTCGAAAGGCATAATATTGACGTCCGGCGGCGGGGGCAAAATGCGCTTGCCGGTTTCGATCTCCCAGTCGCAGGAGTAGACGATGCCCATCGCAGTCGCAACCGGACCTTCCATGCGCGCCATTAAGTCCACCCACTGGCCGACGCCGGCGTCTTGTTTGAAGTAGCGCGGATCCACCATATTCATGCTGCCGGTATAGGCAATGTAGTTGTCAATCATCACCATTTTACGGTGCTGACGCAGGTCCATGCGCCGCAGGAAGACGCGAAGCAGGTTAACCTTGAGCGCTTCAACCACTTCTATCCCGGCGTTACGCATCATCGCCGCCCATGGGCTGCGGAAGAACGCCACGCTGCCAGCGGAGTCGAGCATCAGACGGCAGTGAATGCCGCGGCGCGCGGCCGCCATTAGCGACTCCGCAACCTGATCGGCCATGCCGCCCGGCTGCCAGATATAAAAGACCATCTCGATGTTATGCCGCGCCAGCTGGATGTCCCGGATCAGCGCCTGCATCACATCGTCGGTGTCGGTCAGCAACTGGAGCTGGTTGCCCTTGACGCCGGCAATGCCCTGGCGACGTTCGCAGAGTTTAAACAGCGAGGACGCCACGCTGCTGTTTTCTTCGGCGAAAATGTGTTTGCAGGATTTGAGATCGTTTAACCATTTGGCCGTGGAAGGCCACATTGCCCGCGCGCGTTCAGCACGACGTTTGCCTAAGTGAAGTTCTCCAACGGAAAGATAAGCGATGATCCCGACCAGCGGCAGTATATAAATGATCAGCAGCCAGGCCATGGCGGAAGGCACCGCGCGTCGTTTCATTAATATACGTAATGTTACACCGGCAATGAGCACCCAGTAGCCCAGAATGACCAGCCAACTCACCACCGTGTAGAAGGTTGTCATAGTTTAAAAATCCTTTTGAAAGCGCATTGTTAAGAGTTTACGCGTCAGGATTAATCTGGCAAATAAAAACGGGGGAAAAGCGCTAGCCTGCCTGGCGACGAGGCGTATAATGCAGACTCTTGCACTGTTAGAGTAAGTCACATGAAGCGGAGTAGAACGGAAGTGGGACGCTGGCGTATGCTGCGTCAGGCCAGTCGCCGAAAAGCGCGTTGGCTTGAAGGGCAGTCACGTCGCAATATGCGGATCCACTCAATCAGAAAGTGTATCCTCAACCATCAGCGTAACGCGCTGCTGTTTGCGATCCACAGCGTCTGAGCAACACGGGCACCGCCTGCGGTGCCCAAAGAACCGCGGTTTAAAACGTTTTCTTATAGGGCTTAACCGACACCTGGGCATACACCCCGGCGGCCACATACGGATCGGCTTCCGCCCACTTTTGCGCGTCTTCCAGTGAATCAAATTCTGCAATGACCGTTGAGCCGGTAAAACCCGCCGCACCCGGATCGTTGCTGTCGACCGCGGGCATTGGACCTGCGGTCAACAAACGACCTTCATCGCGAAGCAACTGCAGACGCGCCAGATGAGCAGGGCGGACGGAAAGGCGTTTTTCCAGCGAATCGGCGTGATCCTGAGCATAGATAACATAAAGCACGTATAAGGCTCCTTAATCAGAAACGTCATGGGACGCAAACAGGCAAATCGAGTGTGTAAATACGTTATTGGAAAGGTCACCTGACTGCAACGCAAAGATGTCAGCTTTGTTAAGGCCACAGCGTTAGCAAGGTTTTTTTCGCCAGAATTTGGTTTTTAAATGCCGCCGACTGTGATGCCTTATTGAATATGATTGCTATTTGCATTTAAAATTGAGGTCTGGTTTTTCAACTGAAACGATTATGACTTCAATGACCCTTGATTTACCTCGTCGCTTCCCCTGGCCGACGCTGCTCTCTGTTGCCATTCATGGCGCGCTGGTTGCGGGACTCTTATATACCTCGGTACATCAGGTTATTGAACTGCCCGCGCCTGCGCAGCCTATCTCCGTAACGATGGTCTCTCCGGCAGACCTGGAACCGCCTCAGGCGGTTCAGCCGCCGCCGCAACCGGTCGTTGAGCCTGAACCCGAGCCGGAACCTGAAATTACCCCCGAACCGCCAAAAGAAGCGCCGGTGGTGATCGAAAAACCGAAACCCAAGCCAAAGCCGAAACCCAAACCGAAGCCGGTGAAAAAGGTCGAGGAGCAGCCGAAACGGGACGTTAAGCCCGCTGAGCCGCGTCCGGCATCACCGTTTGACACTAACGCGTCTGCGCGTCCGACGACCCGTACCGCGGCGGCAACCAGCAAACCTGCTGTCGCCGTGCCGTCAGGACCGCGCGCCCTGCGCCGTAATCAGCCACAGTATCCGGCGCGCGCGCAGGCGTTACGTATTGAAGGGCGGGTGAAGGTGAAATTTGATGTGACTGCAGACGGTCGGGTGGACAATGTGCAAATTCTTTCTGCCCAACCTGCCAATATGTTCGAGCGTGAAGTGAAGAATGCGATGCGCAGATGGCGCTACGAAGCGGGTAAACCCGGTTCCGGGCTGGTGGTCAATATTGTCTTCCGTCTGAACGGCACCACACAGATCGAGTAATGAATCGTATAAATCCGCAGCCGGAGGACAGTACACCGTCCTCCGGCACTGTTGAGGCAGGTTTCCGATATCAGTCCTGCACCGGCAGCGGGCGCGGCTTTCCGTCCGGATCAACCGCAACATAGATAAACAGCGCTTCGGTTGCTTTGTAGCGCTGGCCAATGGGCTCTGACGCCACTTTTTTCACCCAGACTTCAATATTAATACTCACCGAGGTGGTTCCGCGCTTCACGCAGCGCGCGTAACAGCACACGACATCGCCCACGGCTACCGGGCGCAGAAAGCTCATTCCTTCCACGCGGACGGTTACCACGCGGCCATGAGCAATCTCTTTCGCCTGAATCGCGCCGCCAATATCCATTTGTGACATCAGCCAGCCGCCAAAAATATCGCCATTGGCGTTTGTGTCGGCGGGCATGGCCAGTGTGCGTAAAACCAGTTCGCCCTGAGGGACGTTAGTTGTTGTTGTCATGGTAAAACCGAGTAGAGAGAAAAAATTCCAGCCGCGATGCTACTATGATTTTCGCATGGATAACAGAGGGGAAACGCCCGCGAGGCGGGCGTTGGAGAGATTAAAATGACATGGTGACGCCAGCGTAATATGCCCGGCCTGGTTCGTTGTAGGTCGACGCGCCGTCGTTTTCACGATAAATCTGCTTATCGAACAGGTTACTGATGCCCGCATTGAGTCGCAGATTCTTTGTCATCTGATAATTCGCGCCAATGCCGACAATCGCGTAGGCGCCGATTTCTTTATCCGACATTGCGCCGGTTTCGTTACGCGTTTCGGCGTACTCACGCGGTTTCTGACGGCCATACTGCGTCCACTGGAGGTTTGTCGAGAATTTATCGTTAACCTGCCAGTCCAGCATAGTATTGATCGTGTACTTAGGAATAACCGACAGTGGGTTACCGGTGTCCTTATTTTCCGATTTGATCATGTAGGTCGCATTGGTGCGCCAGCTCAGGGTGTCCGGCAGCAGCGGGATCACCACGTTACCTTCCAGACCTTCGACTATTGCTTTGCCGCCGTTTTCCCACTGCAGAATGTTGTTGCCGTTAGAGGCGTAGCCGATGATGTCGGTTCCCGAAACAATCTTATTTTTGTAGTCGTTACGGAACCAGGTTATGCCCGCATCCCAGCCGTCATAGTTAAATTCAAGACCGATCTCTTTATTGATGCTGATTTCCGGATCCAGGTCCGGGTTGCCCAGCAGGTAGCAACTGCCCGTGGCGATATTATTCGGGCAGCCGTTGCCGCGTGTGGACAGCAGATAGCCTTCGCTGGACTGATACAGGTTTGGCGCTTTGAAGACCCGCGCAATCCCGGCTTTTAGCTTAAACATGTCGCCAAGCTCCTGGGACATGTTCAGGCTGGGGCTCCAGTTACTGCCGAAGTCGTTGTGATAGTCAAAGCGGATCCCCGGGATGATGTCCGTTCCTGGGCGCGCCTGGATGTTATCTTCAAGATAAATACCGGTCAGGGTGGCGCTGTTTTTCGTGCTACGGTCAGAAGCGTCGCCGGAGACATTGCCAATCTGCACGCCGGATGCGCTGGTCGCCTGCATCGATGCCGGATCGTTCAGTTCATCGCGGCTCCATTCGGCCCCAAGGGTCAGGGTTTGATCGACCAGCCAGAAGACCGGAATGTTCAGTTCGCCAGAAGAACGATACGACTCCAGGCGGCTGGTGGAGTAATCGGTATTATTGATCATTCCCTCCACTTTCCCGGTCGAGCCTTCCTGCATCCGCGTATTATGGGTTTTTTCATAATAGACGCCGAATTTTGACTGTCCCCAGTCCCAGATCCCGTTATGGGTTAAGCCCCATGACTGACGGTACATCCGGTTAGTTTCTTCACCGTATAGCGTGTTGACCAGACCATTAGGGCTGACGTTGCTGTTACTGTACTGGGTGTCGCCTGCGTAAATATTCCCCTGGCGGCTGTAGCTGTAGTCAAAATCGACAATCTGCTGCGGCGTCAGTTTCCAGGAGAGCAGGGCATTAATATCTTTGTTGCGTACCCCTTCACGTCCGGCGGCATAGGAGCCGTTTTGTTGGGTATTGATGTCCGCGGCGTCGGCGTCGGTCTTGTTAATGTTTCCATACAGGCGCATCGTCAGTACATCGTCAATGAGCGGCCCACTTAGGTTGAAGTTTGCGCGCTTGGTCGCGCCTTCTTTATTGTTCTCGGGCTGGTTGGTATAGAGAGAAAGCGAGCCGTGCCAGTCGTTTGTTGGCTGTTTGGTGATGATATTCACCACGCCGCCAGCGGCGCCAGAGCCGTAGCGTGCCGCCGCCGGGCCGCGCAGAACCTCAATGCGCTCAACCATTTCCGCAGGCACCCAGTTGGTATCACCCCGGGTGTCCCGCTCGCCGCGCCAGCTATAGCGTACCGAGTTTCTGGACGTTACCGGTACGCCGTCAATCAAAATAAGGGTGTTTTCCGGACCCATACCGCGAATGTCTATCTGACGGTTATTGCCCCGGCTGCCGCTGGCGCTGTTACCCGTCAGGTTAACCCCCGGCATAGTGCGAATAATATCGGAGAGATCGTTAACGGGAGGGTGTTTTTCAATGTCTTTGGCGGTAATGACAGACACCCCTGGCTGCTGCTTAAGGGCTTCTTCGGCGGTGGCCTGAACGACCATGGTTTCACCGTCATTCATCGCGTCGTCTGCAGCGAACGCATTTCCACTCAATGCTGCGGCAATCAAGAGCGCCAGAGGGCGCGGAGAGCTTTTTATTATCGAAATCATCAACGGACATCCCTATTGTTAAAAACGCGATACGGAATATCAATGATAAGCATTCTCATTACAATATCGGGAAGGCAATCTCCACAATATCTTCATGATTCACCCAATTTATGGATCGATAACAAAGGAAAAGTGCAGAACAGGTGATACCGGGAGGGGAGAAAAAAAGCCAGGCTTTCAGGCCTGGCATCGAAAGCGGTTCAGGATTTGTCTTCCTGCGGCATATGTCGATAAATATAGACGCCGCTGAGCAGGGTAAAAATCAGCGTCAGCGCGGTCAGGCCAAACACTTTAAAGTTCACCCAGATATTTTGCGGTAGCCAGAACGCGATATAAATATTCGCGAGGCCGCACAGAATAAAGAACACCGCCCACGCGAGGTTGAGCTTCGACCACACTGCTTGCGGCAGCGTCAGTTCTTTACCCAACATGCGCTGAATCAGCGGTTTTTTCATTACCCACTGGCTGATCAGCAACGCGCTGGCAAACAGGCCATAAATGACCGTGACTTTCCACTTAATAAACTCATCGTTATGGAAGAAGATCGTCAGCCCACCAAACACGGCGACCAGAACAAAAGTAATCAGCGCCATTTTCTCTACCTTCCGGTAGCGAACCCAACTGTAGATAAGCACGATGGCCGTTGCCACAATCAGCGCGGAGGTGGCGGCATAGATGTCATAGACTTTGTAAAAAACAAAGAAGACCACCAGCGGTAAAAAATCGAGAAACTGCTTCATTGTTCAATTCCGTAATCAAAAGCGTCGGGCGAAAAGGCCTGCGACGCGTAAGGGGTTATTGGCGAATCAACATATACAAACGGAACAGGTAGATGAGCAATACGGCAGAGATCAAATTGCTCAACGTATTTGCGATCACCGCGCCAACGTTCGGGTCAAAGGCGGCAAAGCTCGATGCGAACAGTAACAGCAGCGTTTTTGCCAACAGCCAACCGATGACGGCCGGGGCCACCAGTCGCATGTTCGCCCACGCCAGACGCATGCTGTTACGCATGGCCTCAAATATGCCCATCTTATCCTGCACCAGCATCACCGGGGCCAGAGCCAATACGATGGCCAGCAGAATGCCGGGCACCACAATCAGCATAATCCCCAGTTGCACCAGCAGCGTGGTCAGCAAAATCAGAATGAACAGCTTTGGCAGCACCGGCGCACTGGCGCCAATAGCACGCAGCGCGCTCACGCGGTGGCCTGCGGAAATGAGCTGGATCATTAACAACACGCCACCGGCGAGGACGGCATTACCGATAAGGCCGGAGAACGTGGACGCCGCCGACGCACGCAGGAGGATCTGCTGCTGCTCTGGCGTCATATTTTGCACCAGCTCGAACAAGCCAGCGCTCCCGGCCAGATGATCCCCTTCACTCAACTGCGCGATTTGCGCATCGCTGGGTGAGAAGGCATGCCCTAATACCACCGTGATAAACGCGCACAGCAGCGAGATCAGCAGGATGGTTAAAAATTGATTACGGAAAAAATTCCCGGTGTCACGGTATACGGACTTCGCCGTGATAGACATGCACTCTCCTTGAGTTTTGCAGGTGTTATTAAGCGGGCAATTGTACCCTGGATAAAGGCGCAGTGGCAGCATCAACGGTTGTATGGAAAAGCATATCTTTGTAAAGCAGGAAGCAATACACAGGCGCTGGCTTTGACGATTGCTCAAAAGATATTCACTTTATGAAAATATTTCAAATTTGATCTGAATGACAATAACCAGGATTTTGAATGCTACTTCTAAATTAATCTGGATCAATAAATGTTAAATTACACGACGTAATGTGATCCAGGTTAGATCACTTATTACTCCAATGTGGGTATATTCGTCACGCAGTTATAACCATAACGATGGAGCGGATATGAAAAAGTTAACAGTGGCGGCGTTGGCAGTAAGTACACTTCTCTCTGGCGGCGTCTATGCGCATGAAGCTGGCGAGTTTTTTATTCGGGCAGGCTCGGCGACGGTTCGTCCGACAGAAGGCGCAGACGGCACATTAGGCCATCTGGGCGGTTTTAACGTCAGTAACAATACCCAACTCGGCCTGACCTTTACCTACATGGCAACCGATAACATTGGTATTGAACTGCTTGGCGCGACGCCGTTCCGCCATAAAGTCGGAACCAAAGCAACCGGCGATATCGCGACCGTGCACCATTTACCGCCAACACTGATGGCGCAATGGTATTTTGGCGATTCCAGCAGCAAGCTGCGTCCTTATGTCGGGGTAGGCGTAAACTACACAACCTTCTTTGATAATGACGTCAATGAAAATGGGAAAAATACCGGGGTTTCCGATCTTAGCCTGAAAGACTCCTGGGGCGCGGCGGGGCAGGTTGGGATGGATTATCTCATCAACCGTGACTGGCTAATTAACATGTCCGTCTGGTATATGGACATCGATACTACCGCAGACTATAAGCTCGCCGGTGTCAAACAGCATGATGACATTCGTCTCGACCCGTGGGTATTTATGTTCTCCGCCGGTTATCGTTTCTGATGCCATAAAAAAAGACCCCGTATTTACGGGGTCAATAAGGACATGACACACACGGAATTATTTCTTCACGCTATTACTGCTTTTCCTGCGGCTCGCCTTGACCGAGTTCTGCACCGGTGAGCGGGTCAGCCGACGGATCGGACTTGGTTCTTTCCGCCATCGCTTTTAACAGCGTTTGCTGCTGTTTCGTCAGTTTGACGGTAGCCAGACCGTCACCGCCGTCAACGGCTGGCATCGGTTCGGCAACATATTCAAAGTTCTCGTCACTGTTCCAGCTACCGCGCGGATCGTCGCCCTGAGACATGTTGTAGTACACGTTGGTGTACTGCTCGACAGGCGGCAATTTACCCGGCGGGAAGTTATTGCGAATTGAGTACAGCGCCTTTTCAAACGACAACTGGTGCGCAGCTTCACGGGTCATCAGAAACGCCAGCGCGTCTTTAACGCCGGGATCGTCTGTGACGTTAATCAGCCGCTCGTAAATAATTTTTGCCCGTGCTTCAGCGGCGATGTTGGATCGCAGATCGGCGGTCACTTCGCCGATTGTGTCGATATAAGCCGCTGTCCACGGCACGCCTGCGGAGTTGGTCAGGGCAGGGCCGCCGCCATAAAGCAGGGAAGTAATGTGGCTATCGTTGCCGTTAGCGGTAAGGGAACGATACAGCTCGGCTTCGTTTTCCGTACCTTCAGCCAGCGCGCCCTTTGCGCCTTTATTCAGCATGCCTACCAGCGAACCGATGATTTCCAGATGGCTCAGTTCTTCGGTCGCTATGTCCATCAGCATTTCTTTGCGTCCTGCATCATCATCACCCAGACCCTGGGTAAAGTAACGACATGCAGCAGCCAGTTCGCCCTGAGGGCCGCCAAATTGCTCCAGCAAAAGATTTGCTAAACCAGGATTAGGCTCACTGACTCGCACCGTATATTGAAGTTGTTTAACGTGCCGAAACATTCTGCCTCCTGATAATAATTTATTTTTTCGCTTCTACGCCGTCTGCTTCAGAGCGCAGCAGGAATTGTTCTGTTGTGTCAGGAATATGTTTAATCAGCCAGTCAGCCATTTGTTTTTCCTCATTAAGGATGGATTCAATGGCAGGAATAGACGCGGTATCGCCTGCTTTTTGCGCAGCTGCGAGCAGGGAGGTATAGCAGGCAATTTCGAATTGCTCAAAAACGTAGCCGCTAATTGACCCTTTCACGATCTCGTCGGAAGGGAACATTCCGCCGATAGACTGACCAAGCGCGGCCATTTTACTCATTGAATCTTTGATAACCGAGCGGGAAATATTATTGCGGTCGAGAATACCTTCCAGAACCGTAATTTGATGCTTGGTTTCGCTAATATGTTGTTCAATTCTTGCACGCAAGTCAGGGTAATTATCGATGCGGCTCGCCATTGATTCGAGCATCGATTCGGCTTGTTTTTCCATAGCATGGGCGTCACGAAGCCAGTCATGATAATGTTCAATCGCATTCATTGGTTATGTCCTCAGAAAATAATTAAAAGCAGTGTGGGTTAAAAACAGGAAATAAAATTATCAGGATTTATTTCCAGCTTTTTTATTCACATTACCAATTGCTAAATCGGTAAGTTTTAAATCAGTGGCTTTTTCTTCTTCCAGCGTTTCTTTAAGCAGTTTGACCGCTTTGGTATAGCCCAGTTGTTCGGCAAGCGTTACCAGAGTGCCGTAGCTTGCAATTTCGTAGTGTTCAACTTTTTGCGCAGCAGCAATCAGGGCGGCGTCACGCACTTCGTTTTTCTCAGTGCTTTCAATGACCTCATTCGCTTCTTCAATCAGGCCTTCCATCGCCACGCACTTCATGCGCTTCACTTTAATACCGGCTTCAGATTCAACGACCTGATCGATACGCTCAATCTGACCCTGCGTTTCTTCAAGGTGAGCCTGAAACGCCTGGATTAATTTTTCGTTAGAGGCGGCTCTGGATAATTTCGACAGAGCACGAGTCAATTGTTTTTCTGCGCTGTAGGTGTCTGAAAGTAGATGGATAAAAACGTCTTCAACAGTCTTCATATTCATTGGTATTCTCCTGAGATTAATACTGCGAGCCCGAAGACTCGCAGCATGCTTCGAGAAATCATGTTGTTGTGGAAACAATTAAATCATGATTTGTCGGATTTATTTCCGCCGTGGCTATTCTGGCCACCTTTTTTACCTGCTTCAGAAGCACGTTGCGGGTCATTTTTAAAATTCCCGCCGCTATGCTGACCGCCTTTGCGGCCTGCTTCTGATGCTTTTTCACGATCTTCGGCGAAATTTCCTGAACCACCACGATGTTCGGCCATGTTATTTCTCCTGTTTCGTTAATATATATAAATGTTAATTTGTGACCGTTGTCGTCACCCTTCTAAAATTAGTCGCTATCAGCAGATAGTCAAATTTAAGCGGCTGTTCTGGTTGCGGTGAAAATAATTTTGCTGCGATATTAATTATTTAATAGTAGCCCGTTAAAAATGAGTGGCTTAGCGACATATCGTTAACCTTTCAACTAATAACTTACGTTACCATAATGTGTGGTTATGTTAATGATAAACGTAATGCTGACATTAACTTACGTTAACTGCGGCTAACTGACGTTTAAGCGTTGACTGGGCTCAGGGCTTTAGGATTATTCCTGGCAAACTGTGAGTGTTCAAAATCCATGAAGGAAAATTTTCTATTGTTGCAGATTTTTTGAGGGTGCAGGTCGTATAAACGCGGCTGCAGGCAGCAGACGGGAGGCGTAACCAACCAAAAAACCCTGCTATTACAGCAGACTGAAGGAAAAGTTATGGAAACCTGTTCATGGCTTGAGTGCGTTGACATCACGCAACGGAGCAGGCCGCCAGCATGAATCTGGCGGCGTGCGATGTGTTAACGGCGGGTGGCCGCTTTCATATCGCTGACGAAGGTTTTTAGTTCGCTGAGCATTTGCTCAGGAGTGTCGATATTTTTCTCGATGATTTTTACAATCGCTGAACCCGATATCGCACCTGCCGCACCGGCGTCAATGGCGGCGGATACTTGTTCCGGCGCCGAGATACCGAAACCTTGCAGGGAAGGCGCAGCGTGATATTCCTTCAGCTTTTCTACCAGATGGTGCAATGGCAGCGCCGCCCGGTTCTCGGCCCCGGTCACCCCTGCGCGAGACACCAGGTAAGTGTAGGCGCGACCGTAGGAGGCAATCTGGCGCAGCAGGTCATCGTCCGCATTGGGCGGGCAGATGAAAATTGGCGCGACATTGTGGCGTAGCGCAGCCTGACGGAAGGGGGCGGATTCTTCCACCGGCACATCGGCAACCAGTACCGAATCCACGCCGACCTTTTCACACTGCGCGTAAAATTCATCAATGCCCTTACTGAATACCAGATTCGCGTACATCAGCAGACCAATCGGGATCGTTGGATGCTTAGCGCGAATGGCCGCCAGCATCTCAAAACACTGGCCTGGCGTAACGCCTGCGGCAAAAGCGCGCAGGGTTGCGCTCTGAATAGTCGGGCCATCGGCTAACGGATCGGAGAAAGGGATCCCCAGCTCCAGCGCGTCAGCGCCAGCCTCTATCAGGGTATCGATAATGCTGAGCGACTGTTCCACGCCGGGGTCGCCGAGAGTCACGAAGGGGACAAAGGCGCCTTCCTTGCGATCGTTCAGTTGTGCAAACAGCGTTTCGTAGCGTTCCATCAGATTTCCCCTCGCGCTTTCAGAATATCGTGTACCGTAAAGATGTCTTTGTCGCCGCGTCCGGAGAGGTTTACTACCAACAGTTGCTCTTTCTCCGGGTTCTCGCGCATCATTTTCAGCGCATGGGCCAATGCGTGGGAGGATTCCAGCGCCGGGATAATCCCTTCATGACGGCACAGCGTTTTGAACGCATCCAGCGCTTCGTCGTCGGTAATCGACACATAATCGGCACGCCCGGTGCTGTTCAGATAAGCGTGCTGCGGCCCCACCGACGGGAAATCCAGACCCGCGGAAATTGAGTAAGACTCTTCGATCTGACCCTCTTCAGTCTGCATCATTGGCGCTTTCATACCGAAGTAAATCCCGACGCGGCCATGCTTAAGCGGGGCGCCATGTTCGCCTGTTTCTATTCCGTGACCGCCTGGTTCAACGCCAATCAACCCGACGCTGGTTTCATTAATAAAGTCAGCAAACATCCCGATAGCGTTGGAACCGCCACCGACGCAGGCAATAACGGCGTCCGGAAAACGTCCTTCTTTTTCAAGGATTTGCGCTTTGGTTTCTTCGCCGATCATGCGCTGGAATTCGCGTACAATGGTCGGGAAAGGATGCGGGCCTGCCGCAGTGCCGAGCATATAGTGGGCGGATTCGTAGCTGCCAGACCAGTCGCGCAGCGCCTCATTACAGGCATCTTTCAGCGTCGCGGAACCGCTGTGAACGGGAATGACCTCTGCACCCATCAGACGCATACGAAACACGTTGGGCGACTGGCGCTCAACGTCCTTCGCGCCCATGTAGATACGGCATTTCAGGCCGAGCAACGCGCTGGCCAGCGCCGACGCAACGCCATGCTGTCCGGCGCCGGTTTCCGCGATGATCTCGGTTTTGCCCATTCGCTTTGCCAGTAGCGCCTGGCCTAATACCTGGTTGGTTTTATGCGCGCCGCCGTGCAGCAAATCCTCGCGCTTCAGATACAGCGTGGTGCGGGTGCCCGCCGTAATGTTCTGGCACTTCGTCAGCGCGGTGGGACGACCCGCATAGTTTTTCAGCAGGTCGGTAAACTGGGCCTGAAACGCCGGGTCTTTCTGCGCGCTGACGAACGCCTCTTCCAGTTGGCGCAGCGCGGGCATCAGTATCTGCGGTACGTACATGCCGCCAAATTCACCAAAATAGGGATTAAGTAATGTTGTCATGTCCTTTTCCTTAATATGCGCGCAGTGTCGAAAATACCGATGCCAGAAGGCGTGCATCTTTAATGCCCGGCTGTGACTCTACACCTGAATTGAAATCAAGACCGGCGCAGCCGGCTTTCGCGGCCTCGACGCAGTTATCTGCGCCAAGCCCACCTGCTAAAAGAACGTTATCCAGCGCCTGTCCCTGCAATAGCGACCAGTCGAAACGCTGGCCGCTGCCGCCCTGGCCGTTATCCAGCACGTATTTGTCGACAGACCGATAATCCCGCGCCGGGAGCGTTTCGCCAACGCTCAGCGCCTTCCAGATCTGCACCTGTGCAGGCAGCGCGGCGCGTAGCGCATCAACGTAAGCCTGGTCTTCGCCGCCATGCAACTGGACGGCAGCGAGCATCAGTCGACTCGCTTTGTCGCAAACGTCGGCGATTTCAGCGTTGCGGAACACGCCCACATACTGCAACGGCGCGGCGGCTTTCACCTGCTGTGCCTGTTCGTCAGTGACGAAGCGGGGGGAGGTAGGAACGAAAATCAGTCCGCCGTAGATCGCGCCCGACTCATAAGCCGTTTTCGCATCTTCCGGGCGCGTCAGCCCGCAGACTTTATTTTCCCCCAGCAGGACGCGACGCACAGCGGCGTTGAGATCGTCATATGCCATTAACGCAGAGCCAATCAGAAAACCGTTAGCAAAGTGGCTGAGCTCGCGGACCTGACCGTAGGTGTTGATACCCGATTCGCTGATGACCGTCACGCCGTGACCCAGTTTCGGCGCAAGCTGGCGGGTACGGTTTAAATCAATCGACAGATCGCGCAGATCGCGGTTATTAATGCCGACCACTTTCGCCCCGAGCGCAATGGCGCGCTCCAGCTCTTCTTCGTTGCTCACTTCCGTCAGCACCCCCATTTTCAGGCTGTGGGCGACGGCGGCAAGCTGGCGATACTGTTCATCATCGAGTACCGACAGCATCAGCAGGCAGGCGTCGGCCTGATAGTGGCGCGCAAGGTAGATCTGGTACGGATCGATGATAAAGTCTTTGCACAGAATCGGCTGCGGCGCGACCTGGCTGACGAGCGGCAGGAAATCGAAGCTGCCCTGGAAATATTTCTCGTCAGTGAGGACGGAAATCGCCGACGCATAGTGCTTGTACACATCGGCAATGCGCGCCGGATCAAAATCGTCGCGGATCACGCCCTTCGACGGAGAGGCCTTTTTACATTCCAGAATAAAGGCTGTGCGCGCCCCCTGTAACGCGTCGTAGAAATGACGCGTGCTCGGCTGGACATCCTGTTGGAATGTCTCCAGCGGCTGTTGTTGTTTGCGGGCTTCTACCCAAATCGCCTTGTCTGCGACGATTTTCGCTAAAACGGTTTGCATCATTTACCCTCTTGCCGCCAGTGCGGTGACTCGGTCATAAGCGGAACCACTGCGCAGAACGTTCAGTACAGTTTGCGCATTAGCTTTCAGATCTTCTTCACCATGCAGTCGCATCAGCATCGCGACATTTGCGGCGACAGCAGCCTCGTGTGCGGCTTCGCCTTTACCTTGTAGCAAGCGTGTCAGAATGTCACGGTTTTCTTCCGGCGTTCCCCCCGCCAGCTGTTCCTGATGGTACGGCGTCAGGCCGAAGTCTTCCGCGGTGAGCTGATAACTTTTGATTTCGCCGTCATGGAGTTCCGCCACAATCGTCGGCGCATGCAGGGACACTTCGTCCATGCCGCCGCTGTGCACCACCGCCGCGCGCTGATAACCCAACACGCGCAGCGTTTCGGCGATCGGCAGCACCAGTTCCGCGCTGTAGACGCCGATCAGCGCCAGGGGCGGATGCGCCGGGTTAATCAGCGGGCCGAGCACGTTAAACAGCGTACGGGTTTTCAACTGCTGGCGTACCGGCATTGCATGGCGGAAACCGGTGTGGTATTTCGGCGCGAACAGAAAGCAGACGCCGAGCTCGTCCAGCGCCTGGCGCGATTTGTCGGCATTCATGTCGAGGTTGATGCCGAAGGCGGCCAGCAGATCCGACGACCCGGATTTACTGGATACGCTGCGGTTGCCGTGTTTAGCGACTTTCAGGCCACATGCCGCCGCGACAAACGCGCTGGCCGTAGAAATATTAATGCTGTTGCTACCGTCGCCGCCGGTCCCCACGATATCCGCGAACGGATAGTTCGGGCGCGGGAACGGGGCGGCGTTTTCCAGCAGGGCTGTGGCCGCGCCAGCAATCTCCAGCGGATGTTCGCCGCGAATTTTCATACTGACCAGCGCCGCCGCCAGCTGTTCTGGTTTCAGCTCACCGCGGACGACCGCAGAGAAAAGCTGATGGCTTTCCTGCTGGCTCAGGGTTTGCGCCTGATACAGTTTTTCCAGAACAGGCTGCAGCGTATTGGTTGGCTCCAGCTTCTGTTGCGCCCAGGCCAGCGTTTGTTCGAGCAGCAACGCGCCCTGGGTGGTGAGGATCGACTCCGGGTGGAACTGAAAACCGCAGACCCGGTCAGCATCGTGACGGACCGCCATCACCATGCCGTTAAAATGCGCGTTAATGGTCAGCCCCGCCGGGACATTACTGCCCACCAGCGAATGGTAGCGCGCCACTGGCAGAGGGTTGCTCAGACCGGCAAACATTGCCTGCCCGTCGTGCTCAATGCTCGACGCTTTACCGTGAAGAATCTCACCGGCCTGACCGACATAGCCGCCGTAGGCTTCCACAATCGCCTGATGCCCAAGGCAGATGCCAATGATCGGCAGTTTACCGCGCAGACGCGTCAGCAGTTCTGGCATGCAGCCCGCTTCGCTCGGCGCGCCCGGCCCCGGAGAGAGCATCAGCACCGGATTTTTCATGGTGGCGAGGCGGTCAATCAGGGTCTGAGCCGGGATATGGTTACGGTAAATCACTACGTTATGGCCGTTGGTACGCAGCTGATCTGCCAGGTTATAGGTAAATGAATCAATGTTATCGAGCAGCAGAATATCAGCCATCAGAACGTCTCCTGTGCGTGATGCGCGGTCGCGATGGCACGCAGAACCGCGCGCGCTTTATTACGGGTTTCATCGGCTTCAGACTGCGGAACCGAATCCAGCACGATGCCGGCACCCGCCTGCACGGTGGCGATCCCGTCTTCAACCAGGGCCGAACGAATCACGATGCAGGTATCCAGATCGCCGTGAGCGGTAAAATAGCCTACGGCGCCGCCGTAGCTGCCGCGACGCTGTCCCTCGGCGTCGGCAATCAGCTGCATGGCCCGTACCTTCGGCGCGCCGCTCAGGGTGCCCATATTCATACAGGCACGATAGGCATGCAGCACGTCGAGATCGCGGCGTAGCTCGCCGACGACGCGGGAAACCAGGTGCATCACGTATGAATAGCGATCGACTTTAGTCAGGTCGGCAACATAGCGGCTGCCCGGCGTACAAATGCGAGCGAGGTCATTACGCGCCAGATCCACCAGCATCAGGTGTTCGGAAAGCTCTTTATGATCGGTGCGCATTTCAAGCTCAATACGGCTGTCGAGGTCGCGGTCCAGCGAACCGTCAGCGCGACGGCCACGCGGACGTGTACCGGCAATCGGGTAAATTTCAATCTGACGACTGGTAGCGTCATATTTCAGTGAGCTTTCAGGTGAGGCGCCAAACAGGGTGAAATCATTGTCCTGCATAAAGAACATATACGGGCTGGGGTTGCTTTTCTTCAGCACGTAGTAGGCTGCCAGCGGCGACGGGCAGGGCAGCGAAAAACGACGGGAGGGCACGACCTGGAAAATTTCGCCAGCGCGAATGGCTTTTTGCATCGTGCGCACCACGGCGCCAAATTCTTCATCGCTCTGATTACACTCGCAGCGCATTTGCGCCACGGAGACCACCGGTAACGGCGGCGCGGGTTCGTTGAGCTGCTGGCTCAGATGCGCCAGACGCGCGTTAAGCCGCTGCCTTTCGTTGTCATCGCAGGTGAACAGGCTGGCCTGAATGCGGGTGCTCTTTTTCTGATGGTCGATCACCATCAATGTTTCCGCCAGATAGAAGCAGTAGTCCGGGCAGCGGTTATTTGCCTCAAGCTGCGGTAAATCTTCAAACCCCGCGACCAGATCGTAAGCAAAGAGGCCGCCGAAGAACATGGCTTCGCGTTCTTCTGCCGGAACGGTCACCAGCGTCTGCAGAATGCGAAACGCGTCAAAGACCGACAGTGAGCACAGCCTGGCGTCTTCATCGAGTAAGGGACTGACGGAAGGGAAGCGAAGCAGGCGGCCATCCGGCAGCGGGGCATTCTCCACGCCTGCGGGCAGGGCGGTATCCATCAGGTTCAGCAACGCGGCGCCGTTCGCGGATAACGCCTGTAACGTGACAGTGTCACCCATTGCGGTGATGCGTAGCGCGCTGTCAACCAGTAGCAGGCTTTTTAAATCGTTTTTGCTGTCAATATCGGCGGACTCCAGCAGCAGCGTCGCTGGCCGGTTGCCGCAAACCTGATGAAACAACGCCGTGGGGTTCTCGCGGTACGCGGCGTCGCAGGTAATCAGCTCAAGTGTAGGTTTTGATGTCTGCATTGTTGTTCTCATTAATTTTGCTCAAAAAAAAGCCCGCTTGCAGGCGGGCCGGGTATCTGGGTGCGGTTAGTATGCACAAGTACACTGCCCGAAGTCAGGAAGTGCGCCACCAACCGTGAAGAATGAAGCATGCTTGCATTGTGATACCCTTTTCTAAGTGAACTTTCGTACTAGTTAACTAGTTCGATGGCATATTGTCAATACCTGATTTCAGTTAATTTGCTGAAACCGTTATGATGCGCAGGCAAGTCCATTTATATGAAGACGGGAGTTCGCCTTGAGCGACACGAATTACGCAGTGATTTACGATCTGCACAGCCATACCACGGCGTCCGACGGACGATTGACGCCGGAAGAATTAGTCCACCGGGCTGTCGAGATGCGCGTTGGCACGCTGGCGATTACCGACCATGACACCACAGCCGCGATCCCGGCGGCAAGCGAAGAAATTTCACGATCAGCCCTGCCGCTGACCCTGATCCCCGGCGTTGAGATCTCCACGCTGTGGGAGAATCATGAGATCCATATTGTTGGCCTGAATATTGACATCGCCCACCCGGCGATGCGCGCGTTTCTGGCGGAACAAACCGAACGCCGTCAGCAGCGGGCAAAGCGCATTGCCGAGCGTCTGGAGAAAGCCCACATTCCCGGCGCATGGGAAGGGGCGCTGCGCCTTGCTGACGGTGGCGCGGTGACACGGGGGCATTTTGCCCGCTTCCTCGTGGAGTGCGGCAAAGCGACGACCATGGCCGATGTCTTCAAAAAGTATCTTGCGCGAGGGAAAACCGGATACGTTCCGCCGCAGTGGTGTACAATAGAACAAGCTATTGATGTCATTCATCATTCCGGCGGTAAGGCGGTGCTGGCTCATCCGGGGCGGTATAACCTTAGCGCCAAGTGGCTGAAAAGACTGGTGGCGCATTTTGCTGACCATCGCGGCGACGCGATGGAGGTTGCGCAGTGTCAGCAGTCTCCCAACGAGCGAACGCAACTGGCCACCCTTGCCCGTCAGCATCAGCTATGGGCATCGCAAGGGTCTGATTTTCATCAGCCGTGCCCGTGGATAGAGCTGGGACGTAAGCTCTGGTTGCCGGCTGGCGTGGAAGGCGTCTGGCAGTTGTGGGAACAGCCACAGAACACCACAGTGAGGGAAGTATGAGTCAGTTTTTTTATATCCATCCTGATAACCCGCAGCAGCGCCTGATTAACCAGGCCGTTGAAATTGTCCGCAAAGGCGGGGTGATTGTTTATCCTACCGACTCCGGCTACGCGCTTGGTTGTAAAATTGAAGACAAAGGGGCGATGGAGCGCATTTGCCGAATTCGCCAGCTGCCGGACGGCCATAACTTTACTCTGATGTGTCGCGACCTGTCGGAATTGTCGACCTATTCGTTTGTCGATAACGTGGCGTTTCGCCTGATCAAGAACAACACACCGGGGAATTACACCTTTATTCTGAAAGGAACGAAAGAGGTGCCGCGGCGCCTGCTGCAGGAAAAACGCAAAACCATCGGTTTGCGCGTGCCGTCAAACCCCATCGCACTTGAGCTGCTGGAGGCGCTCGGCGAGCCGATGCTCTCTACCTCGTTGATGCTGCCTGGCAGCGAATTTACCGAGTCCGATCCGGAAGAGATCAAAGACCGCCTCGAAAAACAGGTGGACCTGATTATTCACGGCGGTTATCTGGGACAGCAGCCGACCACGGTGATTGATTTAACCGACGATGCGCCCGTGGTGTTGCGTGAAGGGGTTGGAGACGTTAAACCTTTCTTATAAGGTCGCAACTCTGTATACTACGCGGCCTTTAAATGGCGCTTAACGGCGCCGTTAATTCTCCTGTTCGACGCCTGTGAAGGCGACACCTGAAGGAAGCTCTATGAGCGAAAAGTTACAAAAAGTGCTGGCGCGCGCCGGCCACGGCTCTCGCCGTGAAATCGAATCCATTATCGAAGCAGGCCGCGTGAGTGTTGACGGCAAGATCGCGACGCTTGGCGATCGCGTTGACGTCACCCCGGGTTTGAAGATCCGTATCGATGGGCACCTGATTTCGGTAAAAGAGTCCGCGGAACAAATCTGCCGTGTGCTGGCTTACTACAAGCCGGAAGGCGAACTCTGTACCCGCAACGATCCGGAAGGGCGTCCGACCGTGTTCGACCGTTTACCCAAGCTGCGCGGCGCGCGCTGGATTGCGGTAGGACGACTGGACGTGAACACCTGCGGTTTGCTGCTGTTTACGACTGACGGTGAACTGGCGAACCGTTTGATGCACCCGAGCCGTGAAGTCGAGCGTGAATATGCGGTCCGCGTCTTTGGCCAGATCGATGACGCGAAAATTCGCGATCTCAGCCGCGGCGTTCAGTTGGAAGACGGTCCGGCAGCGTTCAAAACCATCAAGTTCAGCGGGGGCGAAGGCATTAACCAGTGGTATAACGTCACCCTGACTGAAGGACGCAACCGTGAAGTGCGCCGCCTGTGGGAAGCGGTGGGTGTGCAGGTAAGCCGTCTTATCCGCGTACGCTACGGCGATATTCCGCTGCCAAAAGGCCTGCCGCGTGGCGGCTGGACCGAGCTGGATCTGGCGCAAACAAACTATCTGCGTGAGCTGGTAGAACTGCCGCCGGAAACCGCTTCAAAAGTGGCGGTAGAAAAAGACCGTCGTCGCATGAAGGCCAATCAGATTCGTCGTGCGGTGAAGCGTCATAGCCAAATGAGCGGCGGTCGTCGTTCAGGTGGACGGAACAATAACGGCTGATTGCCTGTCGCTATGCCGGAGGGCGTCTACGTCGCCTTCCGGTTCCATTACCTAGTAATCAATACCCATCTGAGCTTTGACGCCCGCCTCGAAGGCATGCTTCACCGGACGGAGTTCGCTGACGGTATCGGCCAGTTCGAGAATATCCCGATGACAGCCGCGTCCGGTAATGATCACCGTCTGCTGATGGGGTCGGTCATTCAGCGCCGTAATCACCTCATCCAGTGGTAGATAATCATAGGCCACCATATAGGTCAGCTCGTCGAGAACCACCATATCCAGCGTAGGGTCCGCCAGCATTCGCTTACCGTGTTCCCATACCGCCAGACAGGCGGCGGTATCTGATTCGCGGTTTTGCGTTTCCCAGGTAAACCCGGTCGCCATCACCTGAAACTCGACGCCATGAGGTTCAAGCAGGTTACGTTCGCCGTTCGGCCAGGTGCCTTTGATAAACTGTACAACGCCCACCTTTTTACCATGCCCGACGGCGCGGGTTGCCGTACCGAACGCGGCGGTGGTTTTCCCCTTACCATTACCGGTAAACACGATAATAATGCCGCGCTCTTCCTGCGCCTGGGCGACGCGGGCGTCAACTTTGTCTTTTACCCGCTGCTGGCGCTGCTGATAGCGTTCTTCACTCATTGCGCGATTCCTGGTTTACGGCCCGGTTGGGCGTCGAAGGTCATGCCGGTTTTACGACGGCTGTCGTCGCCCATCAGCCACAAATACAGCGGCATAATGTCGGCGGGAGTTTTGAGTTTTTGCGGATCTTCCGTCGGGAAAGCGCTGGCGCGCATGCCGGTGCGGGTACCGCCAGGATTGATGCAGTTAACGCGCAGGGAACGGTTTTGATATTCATCAGCCAGCACCTGCATCATCCCTTCGGTGGCGAATTTGGACGTGGCATAGGCCCCCCAGTTCGCTCGTCCCTGGCGACCCACGCTGGAAGAGGTGAAAACCAGCGATCCGGAATCCGACTTGAGTAATAAAGGAAGCAACGCCTGGGTGAGCATAAACGTCGCGTTGACATTGACCTGCATAACCTGCTGCCAGACCTGTGGGTCCTGTTCGCTCATGGGACAGATGTCTCCCAACAATCCCGCGTTATGCAGCACACCATCCAGTCGCGGATACTGTCCGGCAATGCGCTGTGCAAGCTGGTGACAGTCTGCGGCGGTACAGGTTAACAGATCGAGCGTGAACCACTGCGGCTGGCTGCCCGTTTCAGTGGCAATCAGGCCTGCGACGTGGCGTAATTTCTCCTCATTGCGGCCAAGCAGGATAACGCTTGCGCCGAAACGGGCGTAGGTCAGGGCGGCTTCACGGCCAATACCATCGCTGGCCCCGGTGACCAGAATAATGCGGCCCTGAAGAAGATCGTGTTTGGGTTGATAATGCATGGCTACTCCTCGGCGACATGCGTGGCCGCTCTGCTTCTCGTCGACTTTTCGGGTTTATGCCTGAATCTCCGCCATAATTCAATCAGCCTGGGGCGATAACGCCTTAAAATGAACACTTTGTCATACTTTTTTCCCTCGCGACATCCAACGAGACGACGCATGACGCCTGTTGTACACTGAGCCGAAGCAAAGTTATTTAACCAAGGTGGGTCGTGTGGAATTGTTGTCTGAATATGGGCTATTTCTTGCCAAAATCATCACCATTGTTGTTGCTGTCGCCGCTATTGCCGCCATTATTGTGAACGTTGCCCAGCGCAAACGTCAGCGTGGCGAATTGCGGGTGACCAATCTCAGCGAGCAGTATCAGGAGATGAAGGATGACCTGGCGATGGCGCTGCTCGACGGTCATCAGCAAAAGCTGTGGCATAAAGCGCAAAAGAAAAAGCGCAAGCAGGAAGCGAAAGCGGCAAAGGCGAGAGCAAAACAAGGCGAAACGCGGGACACCGACAAGCCGCGCGTCTGGGTGCTTGATTTCAAAGGCAGTATGGATGCTCACGAAGTTAACGCCTTGCGTGAAGAGGTGACGGCGGTGCTGGCAGTGGTAAAACCGCAGGATCAGGTGGTTTTGCGCCTGGAAAGCCCTGGCGGCGTGGTGCACGGCTACGGCCTGGCCGCGTCGCAATTACAGCGCTTGCGCGATAAAAACATCCCGTTGACGATTGCGGTCGACAAAGTGGCAGCAAGCGGCGGCTATATGATGGCCTGCGTGGCGGACAGGATCGTCTCTGCGCCGTTTGCCATCATAGGATCTATTGGGGTGGTCGCGCAGATCCCTAACTTTAACCGTTTTCTGAAAAGCAAAGACATTGATATTGAACTGCACACCGCGGGGCAGTATAAGCGTACCCTGACGCTGTTAGGAGAAAACACCGAAGAAGGGCGACAGAAATTCCGTGAAGACTTAAACGAAACACACCAGTTGTTTAAGGCGTTTGTCCATCGTATGCGTCCGACTCTGGACATTGAACAGGTGGCCACCGGTGAGCACTGGTACGGTGAGCAGGCGCTGGAGAAGGGGCTTATTGATGAAATCAATACCAGCGATGACGTGATCCTGAACCTGATGGAAGGACGCGACGTGCTGAACGTGCGCTATCTGCAACGCAAAAAGCTAATGGACCGTTTCACCGGTAGCGCGGCGGAAAGCGCTGACCGCTTACTGATGCGCTGGTGGCAGCGCGGACAAAAACCTCTGATGTAAACATCCCGTACCGGCTGGCGCTGTTTCGCCCTGAATGGCGATATGCGCAGCGCCAACCGGCCGCACTGCGCCAGGGTTAATCAATCAGGTGATATTTCTCAGAAAGCACATGGGCCAGATGTTTAAACATATTAAACACGGCGGTGCTTTTCGGCGTCGGTAAGCCTTGTTCGTCTAAAAAATACTCCCCGCTGAAGACTAACACGCCATTTCGCTGCGTTACGCCGGTGGCTTCAATCCCCGCCAGCGTGTCCTCATGCTCACGAATGATTTTATTGGCTTCTTTCAGCAGCGTTTCGCGATCGATCGGTTGCGTCTCTTTATGCATTTTTTACTCCTTAAACAAGAACATTAGTCTACGCCGGGCGCCGCTTATGGGCAAATATTCGCTGATAAAGTCCAGGGTCTTGTCAACCTTCGCTGACTGGCGAGTTTTGGTTTTGCATGCTAATAAAGTTGCGTAACGAATTTTATCAGGTACAGTGTGACGCTTTCGTCAATCTGGCAACAGATTTGCTTGACATTCGACCGAAATTCCGTCGTGCTATAGCGCTTATGTGCGAAAAAAACCTGTTAACTCAGTCACCTGACTATTTAGTGCACAGAGTCAGTACAAGGGGTTGATATCCGCAGACGCAGGGACCATATCCGTGTCTCGTCGCCAGTGGAAGGTGAATCAACGTGCGACGCATTCCTGGAAGAATCAAATTAGGTAAAGGTGAATATGGGTAAAGCTCTTGTCATCGTTGAGTCCCCGGCAAAAGCCAAAACGATCAACAAGTATCTGGGTAGTGACTACGTGGTTAAGTCCAGCGTGGGTCATATCCGTGATTTGCCGACCAGTGGCTCAGCAGCTAAAAAGAGCGCCGACTCTACCTCCACCAAAACGGCTAAGAAGCCTAAAAAGGATGAACGTGGCGCGCTCGTCAATCGCATGGGCGTTGACCCGTGGCACAACTGGGACGCGCATTACGAAGTGCTGCCTGGTAAAGAGAAGGTCGTCTCTGAATTAAAACAACTGGCTGAAAAAGCCGACCACATCTATCTCGCAACCGACCTTGACCGCGAAGGGGAAGCCATTGCCTGGCACCTGCGGGAAGTTATCGGTGGCGACGACGCGCGCTACAGTCGCGTGGTGTTTAACGAAATTACCAAAAATGCGATTCGTCAGGCGTTTGAGAAGCCCGGCGAACTGAACATCGATCGTGTTAATGCCCAGCAGGCGCGTCGCTTTATGGACCGCGTGGTGGGGTATATGGTGTCCCCGCTGTTGTGGAAAAAGATCGCCCGCGGTCTTTCTGCCGGTCGCGTACAGTCTGTCGCAGTGCGTCTGGTTGTCGAGCGTGAACGCGAAATCAAAGCGTTTGTTCCGGAAGAGTTCTGGGAGATCGACGCCAACACCAACACGCCATCCGGCGATGCGCTACCGTTACAGGTGACTCACCAGAGCGACAAACCATTCCGCCCGGTTAACCGTGAGCAGACGCATGCCGCGGTTAGCCTGCTGGAAAAAGCGCGTTATACCGTTCTCGAACGTGAAGACAAACCGACCAGCAGTAAACCCGGCGCGCCGTTTATCACCTCCACCCTGCAACAGGCGGCAAGTACCCGTCTGGGCTTTGGGGTGAAGAAAACCATGATGATGGCCCAGCGCCTGTATGAAGCAGGCTACATCACCTACATGCGTACTGACTCTACCAACCTGAGCCAGGACGCGGTGAACATGGTTCGCGGTTATATCAGCGACAACTTTGGCAAGAAATATCTGCCTGAGAAACCGAATCAGTACGCCAGTAAAGAAAACTCACAGGAAGCGCATGAAGCGATTCGTCCTTCCGATGTGTCGGTTCTGGCCGACACGCTGAAGGATATGGAATCTGATGCGCAGAAGCTGTATCAGCTGATCTGGCGTCAGTTTGTCGCCTGTCAAATGACGCCAGCCCAGTATGATTCCACCACGCTGACCGTCGGCGCCGGTGACTTCCGCCTGAAAGCGCGTGGACGTATCCTGCGCTTCGACGGCTGGACAAAAGTGATGCCGGCGCTGCGTAAAGGTGATGAAGACCGTACGCTGCCAGCGGTGAACAAAGGTGACGAATTGTCTCTGGTTGAACTGGTTCCGGCTCAGCATTTTACTAAGCCACCGGCCCGCTTTAGCGAAGCCTCGTTGGTTAAAGAGCTGGAAAAACGCGGTATTGGTCGTCCTTCTACGTATGCGTCGATCATTTCAACCATTCAGGATCGCGGCTATGTGCGCGTTGAAAACCGCCGTTTCTACGCGGAAAAAATGGGTGAAATCGTTACCGATCGTCTGGAAGAAAACTTCCGCGAACTGATGAACTACGACTTTACCGCGCAAATGGAAGACAGCCTGGATCAGGTGGCTAACCATGAAGCGGAATGGAAAGCGGTGCTGGACCACTTCTTCAGTGATTTTACTCAGCAGTTAGACAAAGCGGAGAAAGATCCGGAAGAAGGGGGTATGCGTCCGAACCAGATGGTGTTGACCAGCATCGACTGCCCGACCTGTGGCCGCAAAATGGGGATCCGTACGGCCAGTACTGGTGTGTTCCTCGGCTGCTCCGGTTACGCGCTGTCACCGAAAGAGCGCTGCAAAACGACCATTAACCTGGTGCCGGAAAACGAAGTGCTGAACGTGCTGGAAGGCGACGACGCGGAAACGAATGCGTTACGCGCCAAACGTCGCTGTAAGAAGTGCGGCACGGCGATGGACAGCTACCTGATCGATCCGAAGCGTAAGCTGCACGTCTGCGGTAACAACCCGACCTGCGACGGCTATGAGATTGAAGAGGGCGAGTTCCGCATCAAAGGCTATGACGGCCCGATCGTCGAGTGTGAGAAATGTGGTTCCGAAATGCACCTGAAGATGGGGCGTTTTGGTAAGTACATGGCCTGCACCAACGATGAGTGTAAGAATACGCGTAAAATTCTGCGTAATGGTGAAGTGGCGCCGCCGAAAGAAGATCCGGTTCCGCTGCCTGAACTACCGTGTGAAAAGTCGGATGCGTATTTTGTGTTGCGTGACGGCGCGGCCGGGGTTTTCCTTGCTGCCAATACGTTCCCGAAATCCCGCGAAACGCGCGCGCCGCTGGTGGAAGAGTTGTATCGTTTCCGCGATCGCCTGCCGGAAAAACTGCGCTATCTGGCCGACGCGCCGCAGCAGGATCCGGAAGGCAACAAAACGCTGGTACGCTTTAGCCGCAAAACCAGGCAGCAGTATGTTGCGGCGGAAAAAGACGGGAAGGCGACCGGCTGGTCTGCGTTCTTCGTTGACGGTAAATGGGTTGAAGGGAAGAAGTAATTCCCTGTTAATTGCCCGGTAGCGCTGCTGTTTACCGGGCTTGCAAGCGGGTCACGTTCCACAGGTCTGTTACGCAGCTGCGCAACGGATAAACCTCCGGGACAGCCATCTATAACAGGGTCGTGTTTGCGACCCTGTTTTTTTATTCCTTTCTTATTAATTTTTCTTCCTGTCTATACACCAATGCTATAAATGATATAGTGGTTATAGTTAACGGCTTTTTTATTATTAAATCGTATTAGCAGTGCGTGTCGCTGCGTAAAGACGATGACCTGATGGCGCTAATCTGGATGGTTTAACATGAAATTACAGCAGCTTCGCTACATTGTTGAGGTGGTTAATCACAACCTGAACGTCTCTTCAACTGCGGAAGGACTTTATACTTCACAACCGGGTATCAGTAAGCAGGTGCGGATGCTGGAAGACGAGCTGGGCATCCAGATTTTTGCCCGTAGCGGCAAGCATCTGACCCAGGTGACGCCAGCGGGGCAGGAAATTATCCGCATCGCACGTGAAGTGCTCTCGAAGGTTGACGCCATCAAGTCGGTTGCCGGTGAACATACCTGGCCGGATAAAGGCTCGCTCTATATCGCCACCACCCATACCCAGGCACGCTACGCGCTACCCGGTGTGATAAAAGGGTTTATCGAGCGTTATCCACGCGTATCGCTGCATATGCATCAGGGATCGCCGACTCAGATTGCGGAAGCCGTCTCTAAAGGTAACGCCGATTTCGCCATCGCTACCGAAGCCCTCCATCTGTATGACGATCTGGTGATGCTGCCTTGCTACCACTGGAACCGTTCGATTGTGGTGACGCCTGAACACCCGCTGGCGAATAAAGCTTCGGTCTCGATTGAAGAGCTGGCGCAGTATCCGCTTGTCACCTATACCTTCGGCTTTACCGGACGCTCCGAGCTGGATACCGCATTTAACCGGGCAGGGCTGACGCCGCGGATCGTCTTTACTGCCACCGATGCCGACGTCATTAAAACCTACGTTCGTCTGGGGCTGGGCGTTGGGGTGATTGCCAGCATGGCGGTGGATCCGGTTTCCGACCCGGATCTCGTGCGCGTCGATGCGCATGATGTCTTTAGCCACAGCACGACAAAGATCGGTTTCCGTCGCAGCACCTTCCTGCGCAGCTACATGTATGATTTCATTCAACGCTTTGCGCCACACCTGACGCGTGACGTCGTTGATACCGCGGTGGCATTACGTTCGAATGAAGAGATTGAAGCCATGTTTAAAGATATAAAGCTGCCGGAGAAGTAATCAAACGGGATATTGGTTTCGGGATTTTTTATCAGCAAGAAACAGCGAAAGTTTTAATTAAATCACATTTTTCTTTTATTCTTAATTTCGGGAATTATTAACCCTGGTATTGCCAGGGTTAATGCCTCATAAAGTAGTGTCTTATTACCCGCCCCGCAAACTTCGTATTTCAATTATTTATTTTTGATCAAAAGATTGATTTATTCACGGCAAACGATTCGTAAATTCACTGGATTTTTGACTAAAGTTTGATTAGGATTTGTCTCATCTGATGATTAATTGTACCGATTGTTTGGTGCCAGAATGATAAGTGATGTCGATTGTATGAGGTTAGCAATGCCGTCTGAAAACCAGGAACCACGTCGGGACCCTGAACTGAAACGCAAAGCGTGGCTTGCGGTTTTTCTGGGCTCAGCGCTGTTCTGGCTGGTCGTCGGCCTGCTTATCTGGAACGCCTGGGGGTAAAGATGAGGGTTCGCGGACAGCAACACACGTCGCTACCGACATGTCAGCCTTGTGACAATACCCGGAAAAGCAAAAGTGTGCGTGTGAAGACAAGCCCTGAAAACTGGAAACTCACGCAACAGCAGCAGGCATTTATTGATTCCTTTGCTGAAGACGATAAACGAAAACAATAATCGACACCATTCTTAATTAGCGCGCAATTTTAAGCACGCTATTAACAGGCGCAATGCCTTTTCTTTTACACCACAGCAATAAGACGTTGAGAATGACTCAACATAACGTGTCAGATAAAAGTTGGTGTAGCCTATGCTTACTTCAAACATGAAATACTGGTCCTGGATGGGCGCATTTTCCGTATCGCTGCTCTTCTGGGCTGAACTGATCTGGATCGTTGCCCGTTAACGATAACGCCAGAGACGCTAAACGCTATCCGGCATCCCTGTTCGATCATGGCCATAAACCTCGCTGCGGCGAGGTTTTTGTTTTCTGCAACGTCGCCTCTCTGCAAGGTTTCTCCTCTTTTATCCATTTGGGTTGTTATCAAAACGTTACAGCTTGTTTGTGTTATCTTTAATATTCACCCTGAGGAGATTCAGGGCATCGCAACCCCGTCATAAAGGAGGAGCTATGTCGTCAACCCTACGAGAAGCCAGTAAGGACACGTTGCAGGCCAAAGACAAAACCTACCATTATTACAGTCTGCCGCTGGCTGCAAAATCACTGGGCGATATCACCCGTCTGCCCAAGTCGCTCAAAGTTTTGCTGGAAAACCTGCTGCGCTGGCAGGATGGTGATTCTGTTACCGAAGAAGATATCCAGGCGCTGGCAGGTTGGCTGAAAAATGCCCATGCTGACCGCGAAATTGCTTATCGTCCGGCGCGCGTGCTGATGCAGGATTTCACCGGCGTGCCCGCCGTCGTGGATCTCGCGGCAATGCGCGAAGCGGTTAAACGCCTTGGCGGCGATACCGCGAAAGTGAATCCGCTGTCACCTGTCGATCTGGTGATTGACCATTCGGTCACCGTTGACCATTTCGGCGACGATGACGCATTTGAAGAAAACGTGCGCCTTGAAATGGAGCGTAACCATGAACGCTATATGTTCCTCAAGTGGGGGCAACAGGCGTTTAGCCGCTTCAGTGTGGTGCCGCCGGGAACGGGGATCTGCCATCAGGTGAACCTGGAGTATCTCGGCAAAGCGGTCTGGAGCGAGCTGCAAAACGGTGAATGGGTCGCTTACCCGGATACGCTGGTCGGTACGGATTCCCACACCACCATGATCAACGGTCTCGGCGTGCTCGGTTGGGGCGTCGGCGGTATCGAAGCCGAAGCCGCGATGCTCGGACAGCCTGTGTCGATGCTGATCCCGGATGTCGTGGGCTTTAAGCTCACCGGCAAACTGCGTGAAGGGATCACGGCGACCGACCTGGTGTTAACCGTCACGCAGATGCTGCGTAAACACGGCGTGGTCGGTAAATTTGTCGAATTCTACGGCGACGGTCTGGATTCCCTGCCGCTGGCGGACCGCGCCACCATCGCCAATATGTCGCCAGAATATGGCGCCACCTGCGGCTTCTTCCCGATTGATGCCGTCACGCTTGACTACATGCGTCTGAGCGGTCGGACGGAAGATCAGGTTGAGCTGGTAGAGAAATACGCCAGGGCGCAGGGCATGTGGCGTAATCCTGGCGACGAGCCGGTATTCACTAGCACGCTGGCGCTGGATATGAACGACGTGGAAGCCAGCCTTGCCGGGCCGAAACGGCCTCAGGATCGTGTCGCTCTCGGCGATGTTCCAAAAGCGTTTGCCGCCAGCAGCGAGCTGGAACTGAACACCGCGCAAAAAGACCGCAAGCCAGTCGAATATGTGCTGAACGGTCAGCAATATCAGTTACCGGACGGCGCGGTGGTCATTTCAGCGATCACTTCCTGTACCAACACCTCCAACCCGAGCGTGCTGATGGCCGCTGGCCTGTTGGCGAAAAAAGCGGTTATGCTGGGGTTGAAACGCCAGCCGTGGGTAAAAGCGTCGCTGGCGCCCGGGTCAAAAGTGGTGTCGGATTATCTGGCGAAGGCGAAACTGACGCCGTATCTGGACGAACTGGGTTTTAATCTGGTGGGGTACGGCTGTACGACCTGCATCGGTAACTCGGGGCCGCTGCCGGAGCCTATCGAAACGGCCATCAAGCAAGGCGATTTAACCGTAGGCGCTGTGCTTTCCGGCAACCGTAACTTTGAGGGGCGTATCCATCCGCTGGTGAAGACCAACTGGCTGGCCTCGCCGCCGCTGGTGGTGGCTTACGCATTGGCGGGCAATATGAATATCAATCTTGCTACCGATCCGCTGGGCCACGATCGCAAAGGCGATCCGGTGTATCTGAAAGATATCTGGCCGTCGGCGCAGGAAATCGCTCGTGCGGTGGAACTGGTGTCCTCAGAAATGTTCCGTAAAGAGTATGCGGAAGTGTTTGAAGGAACGGAAGAGTGGAAGGGGATCCCTGTCGAACGCTCTGATACCTACGGCTGGCAGGATGACTCTACCTATATCCGGCTCTCGCCCTTCTTTGACGAGATGCTGGCGGAACCGGCGCCGGTCACCGACATTCACGGCGCACGGATTCTGGCCATGCTCGGCGATTCCGTGACCACTGACCATATTTCCCCGGCGGGAAGCATTAAAGCGGACAGCCCGGCAGGTCGTTATCTGCAAAGCCATGGGGTTGAGCGGAAAGACTTCAACTCCTACGGATCGCGACGCGGAAACCATGAAGTGATGATGCGCGGCACGTTTGCCAATATTCGTATCCGCAATGAAATGGTGCCCGGGGTGGAAGGCGGAATGACGCGGCATCTGCCTGGAACGAATGTGATGTCTATCTATGATGCGGCGATGCTGTATCAAAAAGAGAATACGCCGTTGGCGGTGATTGCGGGTAAAGAGTATGGTTCCGGATCCAGCCGTGACTGGGCGGCGAAGGGGCCGCGTTTGCTGGGGATCCGCGTGGTGATCGCTGAGTCCTTCGAGCGAATTCACCGTTCTAACCTGATCGGGATGGGGATTCTGCCGCTGGAATTCCCGCAGGGCGTCACGCGTAAAACCCTGGGACTGACTGGGGAAGAGGCGATCGACATCGCAGATCTGCAGAACCTGAAACCGGGCGCCACGGTGCCAGTGACGCTCACGCGTCCGGACGGTAAACAAGAAGTCATACCGTGTCGCTGCCGTATCGATACCGCCACCGAGTTAACCTACTACCAGAACGACGGCATCTTGCATTATGTTATTCGTAACATGCTGATGTAAAAACTAAAAAGCCTGCATGTGACGTGCAGGCTTTTTCAATGTGCGTCACCCGCGGCTACCCGCAAGGCAGTGACAACGCATCGGGTTATTTATCCAGCAAATGCCCCATCTTGGCAGCTTTGGTGTCCAGATAATGGGCATTATTCGGGTTACGCCCCACGATCAGCGGTACGCGTTCCACAATATTGATTCCCGCTTCGGTGAGGATTTCCACTTTCTTCGGGTTATTGGTGAGCAGACGAACCTCATCGACGCCAAGCAGCTTGAACATATCCGCACAAAGGGTGAAATCACGTTCGTCGGCGGCAAAGCCCAGCTGGTGGTTGGCTTCTACGGTGTCATAGCCCTGATCCTGCAGCGCATAGGCGCGAATTTTATTCAGCAAACCAATATTACGTCCTTCCTGACGGTGATAAAGGAGGATCCCACGGCCTTCTTCCGCAATATGCGCCAACGCCGCTTCCAGCTGGAAACCACAGTCGCAGCGCAGACTGAACAGAGCATCGCCTGTCAGGCATTCTGAATGGACACGCGCCAGAACCGGCGTCTGGCCTGAAATATCACCATACACTAACGCTACGTGATCGTGTCCGGTTGCCAGTTCTTCAAAACCCACCATCAGGAAATCGCCCCATGGGGTTGGCAGTTTGGCTTCTGCCACTCGTTTAAGCTGCATGTGTTTCTCCAGATAATGCTGGCACGTAATGGCGTGCCGTTGCCTGTTGGCTTATGCGTTTATTTTGCCATAAGGCGACGGCGTTCACCTAATCGCTGCCGTGTAATCGGGCGGGGAATGGCACAAATCTGTCAATTTTCCCGTACTGAGCTTTTTTCAGTTATGATTATGAAACTTATCGTTAAAAGAGGTGTTCATGCTGTCGATTGCAAAACGTACTGCAACGGGTGCGGGATTATTGCTGGTTATGCCCATCGCCGTATGGGTTTCTGGATGGCGCTGGCAGCCGGATCACAGTGGCGGGTGGTTGAAAACGCTGTACTGGATAACCGAAACGGTAACTCAACCCTGGGGAATCATCACGCACGTTATACTCTGCGCCTGGTTTCTGTGGTGCCTGCGTTTTCGTCTTAAGGCAGCGGTGATGCTCTTTGCTATTCTCGCAGCGGCGATCCTGGTGGGGCAGGGTGTTAAGTCGTGGGTTAAAGAGAAAGCCCAGGAGCCGCGTCCTTTCGTTATCTGGCTGGAAAAAACGCACAATATACCGGTCGATGAGTTCTACACTTTAAAACGTAAGGATCGTGGGAATCTGGTGAAGGAGCAGCTCGCGACGCAGGAGAATATTCCGCTGTTTTTGCGTCAGCACTGGCAAAAAGAGACCGGCTTCGCATTTCCTTCCGGACATACCATGTTTGCCGCAAGCTGGGCGCTACTGGCTGTGGGCCTGTTGTGGCCGCGCAGACGTACCGTCACGATTGCGATACTGCTGGTCTGGGCAACCGGGGTAATGGGGAGCCGCCTGCTGTTGGGGATGCACTGGCCGCGTGATTTGGTGGTTGCAACGCTGATTTCATGGGCGCTGGTAACCGTCGCGACCTGGCTTGCGCAGCGGATTTGCGGCCCGCTTACGCCGCCGCCGGAAGAAGAGCAGGAGATTGCGCAACGTGAGCAGGAAAGCTGATCGCGGTTGAATTTCCGTCATTAGCCCTCAAATCCCTGTATGGCCTGACGCTTTTCCATTTCGCACACGCCGTGAAAATGGTAATTTAAAAGGCTAAATGCGAAACGTTGAACACGATTTATTCGCTTAAACCACATAACGGGAAGTAATGTGAAATATTTACTCATTTTCTTACTGGTGTTGGCGATTTTTGTTATCTCGGTAACATTAGGCGCGCAGAATGATCAGCAGGTGACGTTTAATTACCTGCTGGCGCAGGGGGAGTACCGTATCTCTACCTTGCTGGCTGTGTTGTTCGCCGCTGGTTTCGCTATCGGTTGGTTGGTCTGCGGCCTTTTCTGGCTGCGGGTTCGTGTTTCCTTAGCGCGCGCTGAACGTAAAATTAAACGCCTGGAAAACCAGCTTACGCCTGCCACTGACGTGGTGGTCGCGCCGGGTACACCGGTCGTGAAGGAATAATCGTTTATGCTGGAGTTGTTGTTTCTGCTGTTGCCTGTCGCGGCCGTCTATGGCTGGTACATGGGCCGCAGAAGTGCGCAACAAACAAAACAGGAGGAGGCTAACCGTCTGTCTCGCGATTATGTCGCGGGGGTTAACTTCCTTCTGAGCAACCAACAGGATAAAGCGGTGGATCTGTTCCTCGATATGTTGAAAGAGGATACCGGCACCGTTGAAGCGCATCTCACCCTCGGAAACCTGTTCCGCTCCCGTGGCGAAGTCGACCGCGCTATTCGTATCCACCAGACGCTCATGGAAAGCGCCTCGCTGACCTATGAACAGCGCTTGCTGGCCGTTCAGCAGTTGGGCCGCGACTACATGGCCGCCGGGTTGTACGACCGGGCGGAGGATATGTTCAATCAGTTGACCGACGAAACGGATTTTCGTGTCAGCGCGCTGCAACAACTCCTGCAGATTTATCAGGCCACCAGCGACTGGCAGAAGGCAATCGACGTTGCAGAGCGTCTGGTGAAGCTGGGCAAGGATAAACAGCGGATCGAAATTGCCCATTTCTATTGTGAACTGGCGTTGCAGCAAATGGGCAGCGACGACATGGATCGGGCGATGGCGCTGTTGAAAAAGGGCGCCGCTGCGGACAAAAACAGCGCCAGGGTGTCTATCATGATGGGGCGCATCTGGATGGCGAAGGGCGACTACGCCAGGGCGGTGGAGTCACTCCAGCGGGTTATTGCGCAGGATAAAGAACTGGTCAGCGAAACGCTGGAAATGCTGCAGACATGCTACCAGCAACTGGGCAAAAATGACGAATGGGCGGAATTTTTGCGTCGCGCAGTTGAAGAAAACACCGGCGCTGCTGCCGAGCTGATGCTTGCCGATATTCTTGAAGCCCGGGAAGGTCACGATACCGCGCAGGTCTATATTACCCGTCAACTGCAGCGCCACCCGACAATGCGCGTTTTCCATAAGCTTATGGACTACCATCTTAATGAGGCGGAAGAGGGGCGCGCAAAAGAGAGCCTGATGGTGCTGCGCGACATGGTGGGCGAGCAGGTGCGCAGTAAGCCGCGCTACCGCTGTTCGAAGTGTGGGTTTACCGCGTATACGCTGTACTGGCACTGTCCGTCCTGTCGCGCCTGGTCAACGATCAAGCCGATACGTGGCCTTGACGGTTTGTAATTATTAAAAAAAACCGACTTTAGTTACAACATACTTTTCTGTTTTTCCTTGCCACTCCTCCGGCATCGCTGCGCTGAGGCGTTACAGAGGAGTAAAAGGCGTCTGTTAATTTCGCCTTTCGGCAGGTAGAATGCACGCCGTTTACCCATTTTCCCCCTCGCAAAAGGTCTGGTTATGACGGTTACTGCATCATCTACATCCCGCGCTGTTACTGATTCTCCCGTGGTTGTCGCTCTCGATTATAATAACCGTGACAAAGCCCTGGCATTTGTTGACCGTATCGATCCGCGCGACTGTCGCCTGAAGGTCGGTAAAGAAATGTTCACGCTGTTTGGCCCTCAGTTGGTGCGCGACCTTCAGCAGCGTGGCTTCGATATCTTCCTCGACCTGAAATTTCATGATATCCCGAACACCACCGCTCATGCGGTTGCCGCCGCGGCAGATCTGGGTGTGTGGATGGTAAACGTCCATGCGTCGGGCGGTGCGAGAATGATGACCGCCGCTCGCGAGGCGCTGTTGCCGTTGGGCAAAGATGCGCCATTGCTCATCGCCGTGACTGTGCTGACCAGTATGGAAGCCAGCGATCTGGTCGATATTGGCGTGACGCTGTCGCCCGCCGAGCACGCGGAGCGTCTGGCGGCGTTGACCCAGAAATGCGGTCTGGATGGCGTGGTGTGTTCCGCGCAAGAAGCGGTGCGCTTCAAACAGGCGTTTGGCGGCGCGTTTAAACTGGTCACGCCGGGGATTCGACCGCAGGGTAGCGACGCAGGCGATCAGCGCCGCATTATGACGCCAGAACAGGCTTTAGCCGCAGGGGTGGATTTTATGGTCATCGGTCGTCCTGTTACTCAGTCCGCCGATCCGGCGCAGACATTAAAGGCGATCAATGCATCACTGAAGGCGGGGGAGTAAATGAACGATTCGAACAGCCGGCTGGTCTATTCAACAGACAGTGGGCGGATTACTGAGCCGAAAACCGCGTCCGTACGACCAAAAGGCGATGGCATTGTTCGTATCCAGCGCCAGACCAGTGGCCGGAAGGGCAAAGGGGTTTGTCTGATTACCGGCATTGATCTGGATGATGCATCTCTGAACAAACTGGCCGCTGAGCTAAAGAAAAAGTGTGGCTGTGGCGGGGCGGTTAAAGAGGGCGTTATAGAAATTCAGGGCGACAAACGTGATTTAATTAAAACGCTGCTGGAAGCCAAAGGCATGAAGGTCAAACTGGCAGGCGGATAATGAAAAAGCCACGACAGAAATATCGTGGCTTTATAATTAATCGTTTACTAATGTGTAGCTCAGACCAGAAAAGATAATCGTATTATTATATCGAGCCGGTCAACCGTAGATATTTTACGATTATTTACCTACCTGATGGCCGATAACACCACCGACTGCGGCGCCGCCCAGCGTGCCCAGCGTGCTGCCATCAGTTAACACTGCGCCGCCTAATGCGCCGGCACCCGCACCGATAGCGGTGTTACGGTCGCGTTTGGACCAGTTAGAGCAGGCGCTCAGAGACATTGCCAGAGTAATTGCCAGAACCGCGGCGGTCATTTTTTTGCTCGTTACTAACATAATACTTTCTCCTGAATTAACGATTCACGAAAGTTAGTTCTTTTTAACTATAGTTTACATATCCAGTTTTCGAAGAACAATCGTGAAACTTTATTGCGCAGGGTAATATCACGCAGGTGATAGTCACTTCCTGTTATATCGCTAATAATAATTTTACCTCGTCTGCCCGCAGGCAACAGGTAAATAGTCTTAATTCAGGTGTCGGAATTGTCTCAAGCGCAAATGATTTGCAGCGACAAATCATTTGCCCACCGATGCGCTAAGCCTCAACAATATTTACACGCAACCCTTTTTGTTCCATCAGCAGGCGATCGTCCTCGCTGATGCCGGAATCAGTGATGACCCGACTAAAGCGCTCAACGGGTCCCAGAGTATAGGGATGGACCACGCCGAATTTCGAACTGTCGGTCAGAACAATGGCTTCCGAGCCTTTTTCCAGTACAGCATTGACTACATCCGCACGCATCATATCGCGTCCGGTAAACCCGATATCTGCCAGCCAGCCATCGATGCCGATAAACGCTTTACTGAAATGGACCTGCTGGATGAACTGGCGGGTCAGAGGGCCGACCATGCTTTCGCTTTTTTTCTGGTAAATGCCGCCAAGCAAAATGACCTCGCAAGGCGTCGCCTTTAACAGGTGAGCGATATAACTGCTTACCGTAATGATGGTGACATTTTTTTGCTCGGCCAGCGTTCTTGCTAACAGGGCATTACTGCTGCCGTTTTCAATAAACACCGTTTCGCCGGGATTTACCAGTGAAGCGGCAAACTCGGCAAGCTGACGCTTAAGGGTGAAGTTGGTCATCATTCTTGTTTCGACGTCTTCACTGTCCAGTGAAACCGCGAAGCCGTGGGCACGACGCAAATAGCTTTGCTTTTCCAGGGTATTGAGATCCTGGCGAATGGTCACTTCAGAAACACCGGTGATTTTTGCCAGTTCGGAAACGCTCATCTGGCCTTTATCGATCACCATCTGCAAAATCGATTGTTGTCGGGAATTCATAGTATTCGTTTTAATTGAGGTATGTATACCGGGGTTTAAAAACAGGCGGCGATGGCTCGCTCAGGTCGCCACCGCTTTCACAACGCGCGTAAAGGTCAGATCTCCCACGGCGCTTTGGGTTTGCCTGGCGATGACCCGGTTTCATCCTGCGCCAGGCTAAGTAATTCCGCTTTAAGTATTTCAAGATTGTGGATGGCGGAGTGGTAGTCGCCGGCGACCAGGATATCCAGCACGGTATTAATACGTTCGGCAACCCGTTTGGCGTCGATATCTGACATGGGGGATCCTTCGTGAGTAAGAGTATGGATTCAATGATGCAAAAAATGGCGACAAAAGAGAAGGGAAAATTACGCCGCGGCAGGATAACCGATATCAAGATATATTCTGCCATAACAGGCAGATACGGCGTGATTTCCTGCCGGTCAGCGCTGTGTTTTGTTGCGCCAGCGTTTGTACCAGCGTTCAAATGCCGCGGCGGGCATCGGCTTTGCAAATAAAAATCCTTGTCTTTCATTGATACCGTTTTTAGTCAGGAACGCGTCCTCTTTGGCGCTTTCCACCCCTTCGGCGATGACCTGAAGGTTGAGCGCCTGCGCCACGGCGACGATGGCGCGTACCATGGACTGGGAAGCGGTTTTTTTATGAATATCTCTGACGAACATGTGATCCAGCTTGATAGCGTCAATCGGAAAACGCGTCAGTTGTGAAAGCGACGAGTAGCCGGTACCGAAATCATCAAGATGAACCTGAGCGCCCAACTGGCTAAACTGCTCAATGACCGACAGGGCCAGCGTCTCGTTTTCAATCAGGCAGCTTTCCGTTAACTCAACGTCGATCGGGCAGTATTCGAAATTCAGCTCGTGTAAAACCTGTCTGAGGTCGGTGAATATCGTCTGGTCGGCAAGCTGACGCGCCGAAATATTAACCGCCACGCGCAGGTGAATGCCTTTATCGCGCCATTTTGCCACCTGGCGCACCACGTCGAGCAGCACCCACCGTCCAAGCGGTACAATCAGTCCCGACTCCTCGGCATAGGAGATAAACTCTCCTGGCGAAATTAAACCGCGCTCCGGCGACTGCCAGCGCACCAGCGCTTCAAGGCTGCGTACTTCACCGCGCCAGGTAATCTTTGGCTGATAATGGATCAGTAGCTGATCGTTTTCGAGCGCTTTGCGCAGATGCGTATCGAGCCAGAGGTATTCAAAGACCCGCTCATTCATTTCCGGTGAGAAGACGCAGAACTGTCCGCGGCCCCCTTCTTTAGCCGTGTACATGGCGGTGTCGGCATTGCGGATCAGACTGTCGCTGTCCTCGCCATGCAAGGGCGCCATCGCGATGCCCACGGAGCAGCCGGTATAGACCTCGATCAGACCGATGCGAAAGGGCTGGCGAAGGCGGGTCAGAATACGCGACGCGACGGCCTCAAGCGCCCCCTGAGAGGTGTGGGTGGCAAGCAGAATGAATTCGTCGCCGCCCAGCCGCGCCAGCAACTGGTTTTCTTCCATACAGCTCAGCAGAGCCAGGGAGACCGCCTGTAATAGCTGGTCGCCGAACATATGCCCATAAGCGTCGTTCACCTTTTTAAAATTATCCAGATCAAAATACACGATCCCGACCTGACCTGCGTGCGCATCCCCGACAGCGTCGTTGATCAGCTCATGGATGGCGTTGCGGTTAGGCAGTCCGGTGATAGTGTCAGTATTCGCCAGTACCCGCAGACGCTCCTGGGCGCGCCGCTCTTCGGTAATGTCGGTACCTGAACAAATGAGAAATATTTCATTCTTCCCGCTACCGCTATGGACGAACTTATTGCGAAATAAAAACAGACGCTGACCCTGGCGGGTTTTTACCCACCGTTCGACCTCATAAGAATTTCCGTTACGAAAAAAGCCGCTGATATTGCGTCGCGAAGCAGCGGCTTCACGGCGGCTCATAAACAGCCTGAAGACGCTCTGACCAATGACATCCTGCTCTTTAAGTCCGGTATATTCTTCGCACAGGCGGTTGAAGCGCTGAATATTGCCACGGCTGTCAAGGATCACGATGACCGAATTCGCTTCTGAAACCACCTGTTCGGCGAAGGACAGCCCCTTAGCCAGATCGCGCGCGACGGAGGGCGTGTCATGCCAGGCTGAGGCACTGCCTGCCCACTCGTGCTTATTGATTTTCCGACCCACCAGATGTACCTGCACCTCGCTGCTCTCGAGGGGTAACGTAATCAACAGGCTGGACGTGATAACGGTCATTTCGCGAATTCGTGCGGCCTGCCCGGGGGCGAGCGCAAGCGCCTCATCATGTTCTGCGGCTTCGGTAAGTGATAAATGTAGAACGTCGGCATCATCTGACAAGCGCCAGTAAGGACAGTGTGTGCCCAGAAAACGATACAACGTCGCGGATTCCCGACTCTCTTTCATGTTGCGCACCATCCCGTTTGAACGCCCGAACTTCGCAATGGAAAGGTTAACCGCGATAAATACAGGGTTTACCGTCGCTGCAGATCTTGTTTTATCTATCTCTTCATTTGTAATTCAGAACCGGGAAAAAGCACAGGCGGGGCGGAAAATATATCCCGATAGCGTTGATCGCGTGGCACAGGAAAGGTGTTAAGAGGGGAAGGCGAAAACCAGCAAACGGCCTTTCTTATTCAGAAAGGCCGTGTGAAAACTCAGGGTCAGGCGGCCGGACGGGCGATGATGCTGCGCGTTTCCATCCGCACTTCGGCGATGGTCACATCGATCACGTCCGTGACTTTATACACGGTCTCGCCTTTAATCTGTACGGTGCCGTTTTCCTGGCTGCAAACCATTTCGTCGCGGACGGCATGGAGGAACGGCGCCGGAATAAAGGCAACCGCGCCGTTATCCACCAGACGAACGCGCATACCGCCACGGCTGACATCAATGATTTCAGCCGCAAAACGGATGTCCGTGCCGGCTTTGTCGTGCAGGAAACGGGCGTACAGCCAGTCGCCAACGTCGCGTTCCGCCATACGGTTCAGGCGACGGCGTTCCGCCATCTGCACGGTGGTGTCGTCGTGCGGACGGGCAATGGTTTCACCTTTAATGACCGCTTTCAGCAGGCGATGGTTGATCATATCGCCATACTTACGAATCGGCGATGTCCAGGTCGCATACGCTTCAAGACCCAGACCAAAGTGCGGACCCGGCTCAATGCTGATTTCGGCGAAGGACTGGAAGCGACGAATGCGGCTGTCGAGGAAGCCGGACGGCTGTGCATCCAGTTCGCGACGCAGTTTGCAGAAACCTTCAAGGGTCAACACTTCTTGCGGATCGACATGGACGTCGTGATTTTTCAGCAGCGCCGACAGCGCTTCCGTATTCGCCGGATCAAAACCGGTATGCACGTTGTAAATGCCAAAGCCCAGTTTGTCACGCAGCACGCGGGCGGCGCATATATTGGCGGCGATCATCGCTTCTTCAACGATACGGTTGGCGATGCGGCGCGGCTCTGCCACGATATCCAGCACTTCACCTTTTTCACCCAGGATAAAGCGATAATCAGGACGGTCCTTGAAGACCAGCGCGTGGTGATGGCGCCACTCGCCGCGACGCAGGCAAATTTGCTGCAGCAGACGAATTTGATGCGCGATATCGTCGCTTTCTGGCTGCCAGCTACCGGTGTTTTCCAGCCAGTCAGAGACGCTGTCATAGGCCAGTTTGGCTTTTGACTCGATGGTCGCCGCGAAGAAAACCATATCGTCTTCAAGGGCGCCATCCGCCGCAATGGTCATACGGCAGGCCAGCACCGGACGGACTTCGCGCGGACGCAACGAGCAGAGATCGTCAGAGAGTTCACGCGGCAACATCGGGATGTTGAACCCCGGAAGATAGTTGGTGAACGCGCGTATTTTCGCAGCGTTATCCAGTTTGCTACCTTCAGCGATCCACGCGGTCGGGTCGGCAATCGCAACGGTCAGCTGTAATTTACCGTCAGCCAGTTCTTCGGCATACAGCGCGTCATCCATATCTTCGGTGCTGGCGCTGTCTATAGTGACGAAATTCAGGGCGGTCAGATCCTGACGCGTTAAGCCTTCGTCGAGCATTTCAGTGGCTACGCCGTCCGGGGCTTCTTTTTCCAGATTGTGGCGCGCCAGCGTTACCCACCACGGCACAAAGTGGTCATCTGCGTAGGTAATGTACTGGGTTAACTCGGCATAGAAGGTGCGATCGCCTTTTAACGGATGGCGGCGCATCTCGGCGACCGCCCAGTCACCTTCTTTAAAGTCATGCTCTACGCCACGCGCGGCGCGACAGGGGATAGCATCTTTCAGCAGCGGGTGATCCGGAACAATAGACAGGCGATCGTTTTTGCCCTGAACTTTTCCGACAAAGCGGGTCAGGAAGGGTTCAACCAGTTCTTCCGGCTCAGCGGACTCGCGATCTTTTTCACTGTGGATCACCGCGACAATCCGGTCGCCATGCATCACTTTTTTCATCTGCGGCGGCGGGATGAAGTAACTTTTTTGCGCATCGACTTCCAGGAAGCCAAAGCCTTTTTCCGTGGCTTTTACCACCCCTTCGGCGCGCGGCGTCTGGGAATGCAGTTGCTGTTTAAGCTGCGCTAGCAGCGGGTTGTCCTGAAACATATTTGTCTATTTTCGTGGCCAAAAGAGCGGCTGACAGTTTTACGCGAAACTACCTGGTGCGGCAAGCGCTCTTTATCTCTTTGCCGAGGTTAATGTGTCTCACCCAACGCGATTTTCAGGCGATTCAGCCATCCGCATAAACCGCACCACCCCAACAGGTTGATAGCATCAATGACGGACGCGCCGCGCTCGACGAGCGGGGTGAAATGTGCGGCGCTAAAGCGGTCTGGCGCGCGCGTCAGTAATTGTAGCGCCTGAGACAAGGGACGCTCAATCGGATGTTGTCGCTCCCAGCGTTCAATCTCATGTTCGCTCTGGCGCAGCATGGTGAGAGTCTCTGGCGAGATGCGCGGCGGCAACGCCTGCTCATTGAAGCAGCTTGCGCTACCGTTTATCCTCGCGGCCAGCAGCGCCGCGAAGTTATGCTCTGCGGTATCCGCACGAAGCGAACTGTGCAGCAATTTGCCGAGCAGTGTCAGCAGTACCGGCTGGTGCGCCAGAGCAGGGGCGAGCATCTGTAGCGCGGGCTGTGGTCGATCATGCGACGGATATTCATCTTGCTCCGCGCTGGCGTAGCGCAGTTTCACCAGATCCGGGTTTGCGACCCACACGCTCTCTTCCCGCTGAAACAGGTCTTCAGCGGCAAAGGCCTGAGTATTGAGGCCGGGTATCCAGCGCACAGCCTGACCGGACCAGGCCTGAAAAATCGCCACCATACGCGCCTGGAAACCGACAAAGCCAATGATCTGATTAAACAGGGCCACATCCCAGGCGGACAGGCCGACGTCGGCTAAATGCTGGCGGGCACGCTGGTCGATCACCGAAGGTGAGTAGGCGAGTTGACGCGCATACTGCGTGATCTGCGCCAGCCGATGATTGCTTTCACGCGACGAATCCGGACCCGGCAGCGGTGTCAGGCGCGCGGCGTAATGATTACATAGGCGCTGTACGCCACACGCCTGCGCCACGGTTAAGGCGGTGCTCATGCGTTCATAGGCGCTAAAGGTATGCAGGCGGGTAAGTGGAACGTGATCGGGAAACAGTTCGTTCGCCAACTGGCGGGCGGGTTGCAGCCAGGAGTGAAAAGAATGCAGCATCTCGTCGGGAATCGTCAAATCCAGCAAAAAACGGTCTTCTACGTGAGCCGCTTCCGGCACCAGTGGCAAAACGTCCTGCGGCCAGGTGCTGGACTGGGTCTCATGATACCACTGGTTTTTGCCGTTGAATTGGCGTTGTTCCATGGGCGTTCCTTGGTCTGTATGTGGCGACCCGGACACGTCGTGGCTATCTCACGCCGGATCGTTTTTGCTGCTTTATCCTGGCGTAAGCGGGGGAAGGGGAAAAAGATTGTTACGTGATAACAAAGATCAAAAAGGTATATTGCCGGGCAGAACGTGTTCATGGGCGGCAGAACGCCGCCCACAGAAAGGCTGAAAGCTTATTTCAGTTCCAGTTCGTTCATCGCGGCAATGCTGAAACCGCCGTCAACGTGAACGACTTCACCGGAGATACCACCGGACAGGTCGGAGCACAGGAATGCGGCGGAGTTACCGACATCTTCAATGGTGACGGTACGACGAATCGGGGTAACCGCTTCGCAATGCGCCAGCATTTTACGGAAGTCTTTAATGCCGGAAGCCGCCAGTGTACGGATCGGACCCGCAGAGATGGCGTTTACGCGCACGCCTTCCGGACCCATTGCATTCGCCATGTAACGCACGTTGGCTTCCAGAGAGGCTTTCGCCAGGCCCATCACGTTGTAGTTCGGGATCGCACGCTCTGCGCCAAGGTAGGAAAGGGTCAGCAGGGCAGAACCCGGATTCAGCATAGCGCGGCACGCTTTCGCCATCGCCACGAAGCTGTAGGAGCTGATGTCATGGGCGATTTTGAAGCCTTCACGGGTTACCGCATTGACATAGTCGCCGTCCAACTGGTCGCCCGGAGCGAAACCGATGGAATGAACAAAACCGTCAAATTTCGGCCATGCTTTACCCAGTTCAGCGAACATGGCATTGATGCTTTCATCTTCCGCCACATCGCACTGCAGGACGATGTTCGAACCCAGTTGTGCGGCAAATTCTTCCACGCGGCCTTTCAGTTTGTCGTTCTGGTAGGTGAACGCCAGCTCAGCGCCTTCGCGATGCATCGCCTGAGCGATACCGTAGGCGATGGACAATTTGCTGGCAAGACCGGTGACCAGAATACGCTTACCGGAAAGAAAACCCATAGCTTAAATCCTTATGTTATTGTTGTGGCGCCCAGCCGCGTAAAGGGACGGGGCGTCGTTAAAACGCGGCGATTCTAACACGAGACGCCGGGAGAGTTAATCCGACCACTGCATGAAGCCGTTTTAGCGGTCTTTTCGCCACGCATCCGCGGTGAGCGCTTCGCCAAAATGACCGGCAATCAGTCGCTTTGTCAGGTCGTGGAGCGGTGAAGCCAGCACATCAGCGGTACTGCCGCGCTCCACCACTTCTCCCTGATGCATCACTAAAACCTGGTCGCTGATGTGCTTCATCATGCCAAGATGCTGGGTGACGTAAATATAAGAGATACCCTGTTTCTCCTGCAATTCCAGCATCAGGTTTATTAACTGCGAGCGCATCGACATATCGAGCGACGCCAGCGCCTCATCGGCAATGATCACTTTCGGGCGTAATATCAGCGCGCGCGCCAGTCCCAGACGCTGCTTTTGCCCTGGCGCCAGCATGTGCGGGTAATAACTGACGTGATCGGGCAGCAGACCGACCATGCGCATGGTTTCAATGATCTGTTTACGCCGCTGCTCCGCCTCCAGATTCGTATTCAGACGCAGTGGGAAATCGAGAATTTGCGAAATCCGCTGACGCGGGTTAAGCGACGTTGACGGATCCTGGAAAATCATGCGGATGCGCTGGCTGCGAAACGAATAATCGCCGAATTTCAGCGGGTGATCGTCGATCAGCAGTTCGCCGCCGCTCGGCTCGACCATTCCCGCCAGCATTTTCGCCAGCGTCGACTTACCGGAACCGTTCTCGCCGATAATCGCCAGCGTCTGGCGTTCACGCAGGGTAAAACTGAGTGGCTTTACCGCTTCTACCGTCTGGCGACGAAACCAGCCGGTGCGGTAGCGAAAGGTTTTACTCAGGTTGCGCACTTCGAGCAGGGTCTCAACCATGTCACTCTCTCTCCATGTTCAGCGGGAAATGACAAGCGTAGAGATGGTTTTTCGCTCCGGTCAGACGCGGTGTTTCAATACATTCTCGCTGCGCATACGGGCAGCGCGGCCCCAGACGGCAGCCTATCGGTAATTGTTCCAGCAACGGAATCGCCCCGGGCATGGTGTTCAAACGACTTTTATGCGGCATCGCGCTGCCAAAGTCAGGAATGGCGCGGATCAGCGCCTGGGTGTAAGGATGATGGGGAATAGTCACCAGTTCTTTACTTGGCGCCGTTTCCACCGTCTGCCCACAGTACAGCACGTTAATTCTGTCTGCCCACTGGCTGAGCATCTGCAGGTCATGGCTGATCAGCAAAATGGTGGTATTGCTGTTCTGGTTCAGACGCGTCAGCAGACGGAAAATTTGCGCCTGGGTGGTCGGCTCCATCGCGTTTGTCGGTTCGTCGGCAATCAGCAGGCGCGGCTGGTTAGCCAGCGCGATGGCAATCATGACCTTCTGACACTCGCCGTCGGTCAGCTCATACGGGAAGCTGCGCATGGCGTCTTTATGATCTTTGATCCCAACGCGGTGCAGCAGTTCAATGGCGCGACGCTTGCGCCAGCCGACACGTTGCCACCAGCGGCCTTTATAGGTCCAGGCCGGAATATTTTGCATCAACTGCCGACCGACGCGTTCTGACGGATCCAGACACGACTGCGGTTCCTGAAAGATCATCGAGACGTTATGTCCCACCAGCTTGCGCCGTTCGCGCGGAGAGAGGCGCAGCAGGTCGATATCGTCGAAGCGCATACGATCAGCGGTCACGCGCCAGTTATCTTTGGCGACGCCGCAGATCGCTTTGGCGATCAGGCTCTTACCGGAGCCAGATTCACCCACCAGACCGCGGATCTCGCCTTCACTTAAGGTCATGCTCACGCGGTCGACGGCTTTTACCCATTCATCTCCGGTTTTGAATTCAATGGTCAGGTTGCGGATATCCAGTAACGGCATTATTCGACCCCCGCAATAATCGCCCGGCGTACGCCGTCACCAAGCAGGTTGACCAACAGAACGCTAATCATGATCGCCGCGCCGGGCAGCATGACTGTCCACGGCGCAACGTAAATCAGCTCCAGCGCATCGCCAAGCATCGCGCCCCATTCAGGAGAGGGGAGTTGCGCGCCAAGGTCGAGAAAACCGAGCGCGGCAATATCCAGAATCGCCATCGACAACGCGCGGGTGATTTCCGTCACCAACCCGGCGGTGATATTAGGCAGTACGGCAAACCAGAGAATGTTCAGCGTGGATGCGCCATCGAGGCGGGCGGCAATAACGTACTCTTTTTCCAGTTCGTCGTGCACCATGCTGTAAACCGAACGTACCATTCTGGGCAGCAACGCCAGCCAGACGGCAAACATGGCGTGAACCAGATGCGGTCCTGCAAACGCCACGACGATAATGGCCAGCAGCAGTGACGGAATCGACAACAGCGTATCAAGAATATGGTTCAGCACGGCGGAGCGCAGGCCGTGGGTCGCCCCCGCAATCACCCCCAGCAGCAGGCCGCAAAGCGTCGCCGCCACGGTGACGATAAACGCGCCGCCCACTGTCGGCGCCGCGCCGCTTAACAGGCGACTTAGCACGTCCCGCCCTAAGTCGTCGGTGCCGAGGAAGAACGACACCTCGCCGTAGCGGGACCAGGACGGCGGCAACAGCTGATAGCCGAGGAATTGCTGGTCGATACCATACGGCGCAAACCAACCGCCAAAGACGCACAGCAGCGCCAGACCCGCACAACCGTACAGGCCAACCATCGCCGTGGTATCGCCATAAAATTTCCGCCACGCGGTGCGCAGCGTACCTGGCGGGCGCTTTTCGCTATAAACGCTATCGTAAGGCATACCATTCCTTATGTTTCAGAGGGTTAGCCATAGCACCCAAAATATCAGAAATCACGTTGACGATAATGACCAGCGATCCTATCACCATTACTCCTGCGGAGATCGCCGCGTAGTCCTGCTGGCGTATCGCATTAATCAGCCAGCGCCCCAGCCCCGGCCAGCTAAAGACCATCTCGGTAATCATTGCCAGCGTCAGCATGGTGGAAAACTGGAGGCCAAGGCGAGGAATCACCGGCGGCAGCGCGTTGTGCAATACATGACGGCGCAAGATCGTGAAGCGGGAAAGACCGCGCGTGGCGGCGGCTTTGACGTAGTTCTGGTCGAATACCTCGATGGTGCTGATGCGCATTAAGCGGATCACTTCCGTGGTTGGCGCGACCGCCAGGGTTAACACCGGCAGCACCATATGGCGCAGCGCGCTCATGATCATCTCGTCGCGCCAGGGCGAATCAGAAATCCAGGCGTCGACAATCGCCAGCCCGGTAACGGGCTTCACTTCGTATAGCAGATCAAAACGACCAGATACCGGCAGCCAGCCGAGGGTCAGCGAAAAGAACAGCGTCAGCAACAGCGCCAGCCAGAAGACGGGAATGGAAAAGCCGAGCAGGGCGAGTGCGCTAATCAGTCGATCCTGCCATTTATTGCGCGTGATGCCCGCCAGCATCCCTACCGGGATCCCCACCATCAGCGCGAAGCCAAACGCCAGCGTACACAGCTCCATCGTGGCGGGAAACACCTCTTTAAGCTGTTCAGAGATCAGCTGTCCGTTAATGCTCGATACGCCAAAATCCCAGTGAAGAAGACCGCTGAACCAGAAGACCCACGCATTCCACAACGACGCGCCCTGAAGCGGCGCGTGTGGAGTAAAGTAGCTCAGGCTGAAGCCGATAAAGGTCAGGAAAAAAAGCGTGACCATCAGCAACAGGATGCGGCGTAAGGTGAAAATAATCATGGTTTACTCACCTCAACGGTTTTTTCGCGCGAAACGCCCGCGAACGAGGCGTTGCCAAACGGACTCAGCACCAGCCCTTTAATATCGTAACGGTAGGCCTGCAGACGCAACGAAGAGGCCAGCGGCAGAATCGGCAGCTCTTTGGCGAGAATTGTTTGCGCCTCATCGTAGGCGTCAATGCGGGCGGAAAGCTGTTGCGATGACAGGGCCTTACGCAGTACCCGGTCAAACGTCGGATCACACCAGTGGGCGAAATTGGTTTGCGACTGGATTGCCGCACAGCTTAACAGCGGACGGAAAAAACTGTCCGGGTCGTTACTGTCGGTCGCCCAGCCGGACAATGTCAGATCATGATTCATGTCCATCAACCGCGCCTCCTGGAAACGCCCTTCAACCGGCACAATCACCACTTTCACGCCGACCTGCGCCATATCCGCCTGAATCAGTTCGGCGGTTTTCAGCGGGCTGGGGTTCCATGCCTGAGAGCTGGTCGGCACCCACAGATGCAGGGTGAGGTTTTCCAGCCCCAGCGCTTTCAACTGCTCGCGAGATTTCGCTGGATTGTATTCGGTAATTTTAGCCTCGTTGTCATAGGCCCACGAGGCGCGCGGCAAAATAGAAGCCGCCGTTTCCGCTGTGCCGTAATAAATTGACTGCATCAGACGTTGGTTATTGATCGACAACGCCAGCGCATGGCGGACCGCAGGGTTATTCAGCGGCGGTTTATCGGTATTAAACGCCAGATAGGCGATATTCATTCCCGGACGCAGGGTCAGGCGTAGACGGGGGTCATCGCGCAGAATTGTCAGTTGACTGGCGGCGGGCCAGGCCAACACATCACATTCGCCGGTGAGCAGCTTCGACAGGCGGCCAGTACCGCCGGACCCTAAATCCACGACCACTTGTGGCATCAACGGTTTGCCGCGCCAGAAACTGTCGTGCCGTTGCAGACGAATGAACTGGCCGGCGCGGTATTCCGACAGCTGAAACGGCCCGGTGCCGACTGGCTGCCTGTCGAGCAACTCCTGACGATCCTGCTTCGTTAACTGCGCCGCATATTCCGCGGACATTACCGACGCATAGTGGGTAGCGAGGTGCCATAAAAACGAGGCGTCCGGCTGCGCCAGGCGAAACTCCACGGTATTACCGTCGATTTTGCGGACGCTCTGGACGTTATCCGCAAACTGCAGACTGTCGAAATAAGGGAAGTTGCCGCCGTTGACGTTATGCCATGGATGCTGGCGATCAAAAATGCGCTGGAAGGTAAACACCACGTCATCGGCGTTCAGCTTACGGGTTGGCGTAAACCAGGCTGTTTTCTGAAAATGGACGTCGCGGCGCAGATGAAAACGGTAGGTTGCGCCGTTATCCAGCACCTCCCAACGTTCCGCCAGCTCCGGCACCAGGCGATAGGTATAAGGATCGACGTCCAGCAGTCGGTCATATAACTGCGCGGCAAGCGTGTCGACGATCAGTCCACTGCTCGCTTTTTGGGGGTTGAAGGTGTTGACCTGCCCACTGACACAATAAACGAAGCCGCTGTCGCGGATATCTTCATGCGAAGGCGCTTCAGGCGCAGCAGCAGCCTGACCACGCAGGAGTCCAGCCATCACGATCAGAGACGATATAACCAGGCGCATAATTTTTAAGGGATTATATATAAAGTATCTATCTTACTAATATTTAATAACATTTGCTATTACCGTTTGTATTTTGGGGCATCATGGGGCAGACGTGTTGGCAATCGCGCGTTCAGCATCGCGACCTGATCAGCATTCATACCGGCTATCCATTTTGACTATACCTCATAAACCATCTTAGCATTCTCATGCCCCATATGACTCGCAATAAACGATAAGTTGGCTTTTGCAGACAGCAACCAACACGCGTAAGTATGCCGAGATTGATATGGCGGATGCCGCCGAATACCTGAACGCCTGGTTATGTCAAAATGGCGGATCGTTCGGGTTGAGAGAGACACCCAAACGCACCATACAGGAACTTTCTATTGAAACCTTTGCTCTGCAATGCGCGGTTAACGCAGAAACTGCCTGCGAAAGCCAGATTGCGGAACGTTCGGCCCTCATGTCTGAAATAGCCTTGCGGGTCGGCAAAGGGTAAACATAAACGCGGAATTGACAGTAAAGCCCGGCCTGCCGGGCGATAATTATCTCCGCTGTCGCGCCTGATCACCTTTCCATTCTTCAAACGATGCCTCCAGTATCCAGAGGCACTGTGCACCTTCGAAAGTCCTGAGTAGCGCACTACGCGTTCGCATATAAAAAACGTCAATTTCTTCAACGGTTCTTTCAGTTGGTACGGTGCAGACAAGATTGCTGCCAATCATGTGCGGCCAGTCATGTGCATCGATTTTTTGCAATGCCCGTAACGCGCCAGGTGTGTTTGATGTGAGCGCGCTTGCAAGGGCATCCTCCAGTTCCTGCGCCTGCTTGACATTTGCCGTCGCTGCGAGTGATGCAATCTGCTCCAGACTTGCCGGATCCCCGCTGGCAACACCACTTACGATTTTATCCCAATCGGTCCCTTTCGACAGCGCCGGAAATGAAAGACAGGCCGACAGTAGCAGAACAAGCCGCAGTCTCATCGCACCACCTCTATACTTCCCCCGTCACGCAGAATATTTCGACGCGTTGAGAGCGACATAATAATGCAGCCCTCAGAGGCGAATCCTGCCGGACCGTGCTTGCGTTCGCCATGTATTCTGAATTCCGAACGCCCGAAACTTTCACCCGACGTTTGTTCAAGAATAATAGTGACCGGGCCTTTTGAATTAGAATGCCCCGTGATTTTATATGTCCCGCGAGGGAGTGGACCCAACCCCTTAACATGCTGACGATCCGGATTGTTTTTGTTTGTCAGCGCACCGGAATAGCCAGTCTCGATCAACTTCCCATCCTTGTACATTTTCCCCGTGCTTTGCTCATATTTCCAACCCATATTTTTGCTCCTATGCGGTTTTCCTGTCATTCCAGCTATCCGAGTGAATAATATTTCCGTCAGCAAAGCGCCAGGTGATTTTCTCGTATAGCAATTCGACGAGTTCAATGTGATTATGTCTCTCATAATCAGGGCTTTTGACATCGAGCATCATCGGACAAACGCTCACAATCGTTACTCCCTCCATCAGGACTGAAAAATACTCGACCTCCTGTCCGGCATCGTTAATTTTATATAATTTAACCTCAGCGGATTTTAGCCGCTGACCTGTGGTAACGGCCTTGTAAAGATACAGGCTGGAAGAGTCTATTTCTTTATCAAAAGAAAACGGGGAATGAGCGCGCAAACCGGTCGCCTTACCAGTGTATTTATCTGTAGGCTGCAAAACACCATGATTAAAGCCGATGATTTCGATACTTCCGTCACGATCCCTTACGTCTACCGAACCCTTAATATCCTCACCGCCATCGTCTTTCAGCCAGAGATAGGCTGGTATCGCCATTCTTAAAACTCCATTTCTACTGTTAAAAATAGTAATAAACACGTTATTATTCGAACGTGCAGCACACTAAATGCTATAGCTTTGACGTATAGCTTTTTGATATTCATATAAAAAATGTAAAACTTGAAATATATAAACCCTGGCGGATTGTTGTGCAAAATTGAGAGTTTCGAAGGGTGGATTGTGTGGGGGGGAAACGCGATTGGGGCAGGAAAAGGGGCACTAAAATGACTCGCATTGTCTTCGTGTTAATTATTATAACTCTATTTTTAATAATGAAATGTTGATTTCTAAGGAGCGTTAAAAAAATAATTTGTAAGGTTTTTAGATTCGATTTGCAACGTGTATCGCACTTCGGCCCGTCAGGTAAAAATGGCTGTAGGTAAATGACGCAAAACTGCGCAAATTCGCCGTGAAAACGCTAAATCTGATGCTTTTTAAGCAACGCACGCAGCTGGTGGTAGGTCAGACCGAGCAGTTCAGCCGCCCGTTTCTGATTAAATTTCGCCTGCTGCAGGCTCAGTTGCAGCAGGTTTTTTTCCTGCTGTTGCTGATATTCGCGCAAATCCAGGGGCAGGGAGGGGACCGACGCGGGAGCGTCAGTCTGTGACGGGAGGCGGTTTTCCTCACGTTTGAACGGATCGAGAACGATCTCATCGAGTGGCGCGTCGCTGGTGCCATGACGGTATACAGAACGTTCAACGACGTTTTTTAATTCACGGATGTTGCCGGGCCAGGCGTAGGTCATCAGCGTTTCTCTGGCGCGGTCGGTGAAACCGGGGAATAACGGCAGGCGTATTTCACGGCACATCTGAATGGCAAAATGTTCCGCCATCAGCATGATATCGGCCTGCCGTTCGCGCAGAGGCGGCAATTGCACAACATCAAACGCCAGGCGATCCAGCAGGTCTGCGCGGAATGTGCCTTCTTTCACCATCGCCGGTAGGTCGGCGTTGGTCGCACAGACCAGCCGCACGTTCACCTGTAATGGCTGGCTGCCGCCGACCCGCTCCAGTTCACCGTATTCAATGACGCGGAGCAGCTTTTCCTGCACCAGCATCGGCGCGGTGGCTAGCTCATCGAGAAATAATGTCCCGCCATCGGCGCGTTCAAAGCGACCGGGATGCCGTTTTTGCGCACCGGTAAATGCGCCAGCTTCGTGACCGAACAGTTCACTGTCGAGCAAGTTTTCATTAAGCGCGGCGCAATTGAGAGAAATAAACGGCCCCTGCCAACGGGAAGAGAGATAATGCAGGCGGTTAGCGATAAGCTCTTTTCCGGTGCCGCGTTCACCGATGATCAGGACCGGTTTATCCAGTGGCGCCAGACGTGAAACCTGTTCGAGGACCTCGAGAAAACTGTTGGCCTCGCCTAAAAGATTGTCTTTGTATTCTGCCATGATGAATTTCGCCACTTGTTGGTGTATTTCACCACTTTACGCTGTTTTTGTGCCGAGGTAAAACTGTACGTTACGTTATATTTCAGTGAGTTAAAAAATTGGCACGAGGATTGTATTACACATTCAGCAGGGCATCGCCCGACATCAAAAAATATGAGGACTGAATTATGGGTATTTTTTCTCGTTTTGCCGACATCGTGAACGCCAACATCAACGCGCTGCTTGAAAAAGCGGAAGATCCGCAGAAGCTGGTTCGCCTGATGATTCAGGAGATGGAAGACACACTGGTTGAAGTTCGTTCCAATTCCGCTCGCGCGCTGGCAGAAAAGAAACAGCTATCCCGCCGTATTGAGCAGGCCACCGCGCAGCAGACCGAGTGGCAGGAAAAAGCGGAGCTGGCGCTGCGTAAAGATAAAGACGACCTGGCGCGTGCCGCGCTGATCGAAAAACAGAAGTTGACCGATCTGATCGTGACGCTCGAACAGGAAGTGGCGCTGGTGGAAGATACGCTGACGCGCATGAAGAAAGAGATTGGCGAGCTGGAAAATAAACTCAGCGAAACCCGCGCCCGCCAGCAGGCGTTGATGTTACGCCATCAGGCGGCCAGTTCTTCCCGCGATGTGCGCCGCCAGCTCGACAGCGGCAAGATCGATGAAGCAATGGCGCGCTTTGAATCTTTTGAACGTCGCATCGATCAAATGGAAGCTGAAGCGGAAAGCCACAGCTTTGGGAAGAAACCGACGCTGGACCAGCAGTTTGCTGACCTGAAAGCCGATGATGAGATCAGCGAGCAACTGGCGCAACTGAAAGCCAAAATGCAGCAAGACAAGCAATAGTAATACCTGGCGGCGCCCGAACGCGCCGCCGCTCATCACCTGTAAGGAGTACACATGAGCGCGCTATTTCTGGCCATTCCGCTAACCATTTTCGTGCTGTTTGTGCTGCCGATTTGGTTATGGCTGCATTACAGCAACCGTTCCGGTCGCGGCGAACTCTCGCAGAGCGAGCAACAGCGTTTAGTCCAACTTACCGACGACGCCAGGCGAATGCGTGAACGTATTCAGGCGCTGGAAGCGATTCTTGACGCGGAACATCCGAACTGGAGGGAACGTTAATGGGAGGCATTAACCTGAACAAAAAATTATGGCGCATCCCCCAACAAGGGATGGTACGCGGCGTGTGCGCTGGCATCGCGCAATACCTCGACGTGCCGGTGAAGCTGGTGCGCATTCTGGTGGTGCTGTCGATCTTTTTTGGTCTGGCATTCTTTACCCTGGTTGCCTACATCGTGCTGTCTTTTGTGCTTGATCCGATGCCGGACAACCTGGCCGCAGGCGAAAACCAGCCTACCAGCGGAGAACTGCTGGATGCGGTTGATAAAGAGCTGGCGGCGGGGGAGAAGCGCCTGCGTGAGATGGAGCGCTATGTCACCTCGGATACGTTTACGTTACGTAGCCGTTTCCGTCAGCTGTAATGAATTCAGTGAGGGCTAAGATGAATAATCGCTGGCAACGCGCCGGGCAAAAGGTGAAACCCGGTATGAAAATAGCAGGTAAGCTGGTACTTCTGACGGCGCTGCGTTACGGTCCGGCAGGTGTGGCGGGCTGGGCAGTGAAGTCCGTCGCCCGTCGTCCGCTGAAAATGTTGCTGGCGCTCGCGCTTGAACCCTTATTAAGCCGGATGGCTGCAAAAATATCAAAACGTTATTCCAAAAATTAATCCTGTCGATTACGGGCCGCCCGGTCCGTAACAAATAAATCACAATTTAAAAATTAATTTGCGGCAGCTCACAAATACGATTTTTGGGCTGCCAAAATGGTTTTTTTTCGCCGCGAAAACCCCGTGTCCTGCATTGACAGCTAATTTTACCGGGAGTAGTCTCTTGCGTCATGGGACCGCTACCACGGGAAAATCAAGTGAAGCACAAAATTCAGGAATGCCTCAGTTTTGTCTATGAAGATTCATGGACGCATCGTCATGATGAAATGCTCAACGCGCGAATAGAAAACGCGCGAAAGGTTATTACGAAAAAGCGTAAACCACACTGGGATGAAAGCGATGTGGTGTTGATTACTTACGCCGACCAATTTCACAGTGAAAAAGAAAAACCACTGCCTACATTTAATCGGTTCTATTCCCGGTGGTTGGCGTCAATATTCTCCCATGTCCATCTGCTGCCCTTTTATCCCTGGTCTTCTGACGATGGTTTCTCGGTCATCGATTATTATAAGGTCGCCGAAGAAACAGGGGACTGGCAGGATATCGCGGCGTTAAATAAATCCTGTCAATTGATGTTTGATTTTGTCTGTAATCATATGTCGGCGAAAAGCGAATGGTTCGCACATTATTTACAGCAGACGCCGGGATTTGAACAATTCTTTATTGAAATGGATCCGCAGACCGATCTGAGCGCGGTCACGCGTCCGCGCGCATTACCGCTGCTGACGCCGTTTACTCTGAAAGATAATAGCGTGCGTCATTTATGGACCACCTTCAGCGAAGATCAGATCGACCTCAACTATGCCAATCCGGATGTATTGCTGGCGATGGTCGACGTGCTGCTGACTTACCTTGAACACGGGGCTGATTATGTGCGTCTCGACGCAGTAGGCTTTATGTGGAAAACGCCGGGCACAAGCTGCATTCATCTGGAAAAGACCCACCGGTTGATAAAGCTGTTTCGCGCTATCGCCGATGACGTCGCGCCTGGCACGGCAATTATCACGGAAACCAACGTTCCGCATAAAGACAACATTTCCTATCTGGGCAACGGGCTGGACGAAGCCCACATGGTCTATCAGTTTTCGCTGCCGCCGCTGGTTCTGCACGCCGTGCACCGCCAGGACACGCGCGCGCTCAGTCAGTGGGCGCAGTCGCTGACGCTGCCGTCACAGCAGACTACCTGGTTTAACTTCCTTGCCTCTCACGATGGCATTGGTCTGAATCCGCTACGCGGATTGCTGCCGGAAGACGATATTTTAGCGTTAGTCGCCGACCTGCAAAAACAAGGGGCGTTGGTTAACTGGAAGAATAACCCGGACGGTACGCGCAGCCCGTATGAAATCAATGTCACCTACATGGATGCGTTAAGTTCGCGCGACAGCAGCGATTCACAACGTCTGGCGAAATTTATGCTGGCTCATGCGTTGTTATTGACCTTTCCGGGTGTGCCGGCCATCTATATTCAAAGTATTCTCGGCTCACGTAATGATTACGAAGGCGTGGAAAAATTAGGTTATAACCGGGCGATTAACCGAAAGAAATATCAGCGAGAAGCGATTGAAAATGAATTAATGGCAGAGGGTTCGCTGCGTCATCAGGTATATCAATCTTTATCGCGGCTGGTGAAGATTCGCCGAAATAATCACGCCTTCCATCCGGAAAGTGATTTTACCATTTGCAGTATTACGCCTGCGGTAATGAAAATCGTTCGCGCGGCGAATACCGACGAAAAAATCACGGCTTTATTTAACTTCAGTGATTGCATTCAGACCGTTGACGCGGGGGTAAACTCCGGCATCGATTTAATGACGGAAACCCTGGTTTCCGGCGAAACATTAACGCTGCAACCCTGGCAGGTTATGTGGATTAAAAAATAAAAGGAACATCTGATGCTTAAAACAAAAATTGTGCTGTTATCAGCACTGGTTTCCTGCGCCCTGATTTCAGGCTGTAAGGATGATAAACCCGACCATGTGACGATTGAATTTATGCACTCGTCTGTCGAACAGGAGCGTCAGGCCGTTATTACTACGCTTATTGAACGGTTTGAAAAAGCGAATCCTGAGATCACCGTGAAGCAGGTTCCGGTGGAAGAAGACGCCTATAACACTAAGGTCATTACGCTTGCGAGAAGCGGGTCACTGCCGGAAGTGATCGAAACCAGCCATGACTACGCGAAAGTGATGGACAAAGAACAGCTCATTGACCGGGAAGCGGTGACGAATGTCATCCAGACCGTGGGCGAAAATGCTTTTTATGACGGGGTGCTACGGATTGTCCGCACCGAAGACGGCAGCGCGTGGACCGGGGTGCCGGTGAGCGCCTGGATCGGCGGCATCTGGTATCGCAAAGACGTGCTGGCTAACGCCGGACTCAACGAACCGAAAAACTGGCAGGATCTGCTGAATGTCGCCCAGACCCTGAACGATCCGGCGCATAAGAAATATGGCATCGCGTTGCCCACCGCGGAAAGCGTGCTGACCGAGCAGTCTTTCTCCCAGTTCGCGCTCTCAAATAAAGCGAATGTGTTTAACGCTGAGGGACACATCACGCTCAACACGCCGGAGATGACCCGCGCGCTGAGCTATTACCGCGATCTGGCAGCCAATACCATGCCAGGCTCCAACGACATCATGGAGGTGAAAGACGCTTTCATGAACGGCACCGCGCCAATGGCGATGTATTCGACGTATATTCTGCCAGCCATCATGAAGGAGGGCGATCCGCAGAACATCGGGTTTGTGGTGCCAACCGAAGAGACGTCGGCGGTTTACGGCATGTTGACTTCGCTGACCATTACCAGCGGCCAGAAAGAAGAAGAAACCGAAGCGGCCGAGAAATTTGTCGCGTTCATGGAACAAGCCGACAACATCGCCGACTGGGTGATGATGTCGCCGGGCGCGGCGCTGCCGGTGAACAAAGCGGTGGTGGGCACCAAAACCTGGCAGGACAACGGCGTCATCAAAGCGCTGGGCGAGCTGCCGGGGCAACTGATTGCGGAACTGCCGAACATTCAGGTGTTTGGCGCGGTAGGGGACAAAAACTTTACCCGTATGGGCGATGTGACGGGATCCGGTGTCGTCAGTTCGATGGTGCATAACGTGACAGTCGGCAAAGCTGATCTGTCCTCAACGCTTCAGGAAAGCCAGAAAAAACTGGATACCCTGATTGAGCAGCGTTAATGGCTAAGAGGAACGCAGTTATGACCCGATTATTTTCAGGTCGATCCGATATGCCTTTTGCGCTGCTGCTCCTGGCGCCCAGCCTGTTGCTGCTGGGCGGCCTGGTGGCCTGGCCGATGATATCGAACATCGAAATCAGCTTTTTGCGCTTGCCGCTAAACCCGCGCATCGACGCCACCTTTGTGGGGTTGAGCAACTACATTCGCATCCTTTCCGATCCCGGATTCTGGCATTCGCTGTGGATGACGGTGTGGTACACCGCGCTGGTGGTGGCAGGCAGTACCGTGCTCGGGCTGGGCGTGGCGATGTTCTTCAACCGTGAATTCCGCCTGCGCAAGACGGCGCGTTCACTGGTGATCCTCTCCTACGTGACGCCGTCGATTTCGCTGGTGTTCGCCTGGAAGTACATGTTCAACAACGGCTACGGCATTGTGAACTATCTCGGCGTGGATCTGCTGCATCTCTACGATCAGGCGCCGCTGTGGTTCGACAATCCCGGCAGCAGTTTCGTGCTGGTGGTGTTGTTCGCCATCTGGCGCTACTTCCCGTATGCGTTTATCTCGTTTCTGGCGATTTTGCAGACCATTGATAAGTCACTGTACGAAGCGGCGGAAATGGACGGCGCCAATGCCTGGCAACGTTTTCGCATTGTCACGCTGCCAGCGATTATGCCCGTACTGGCGACGGTGATTACGCTGCGCACCATCTGGATGTTCTACATGTTCGCCGACGTGTATCTGTTGACCACCAAGGTCGATATTCTCGGGGTCTATCTCTACAAAACGGCCTTTGCCTTTAATGACTTAGGGAAAGCGGCAGCGATCTCGGTGGTGCTTTTCATCATTATCTTCGCCGTCATTTTGCTGACCAGAAAACGGGTGAACCTCAATGGCAACAAATAAACGCAAACTCGGACGTGTCGTTTTTTACTGCGGCCTGATCGTCTTTCTTATTATCACGCTGTTTCCTTTTTTCGTGATGCTGATGACGTCGTTCAAAAGCGCGAAAGAGGCGATTTCGCTGCATCCGACGCTGTTGCCGCAGCAGTGGACGCTGGAACACTATGTCGACATTTTTAACCCGCTGATTTTTCCTTTTGTCGATTACTTCCGCAACAGCCTGGTGGTGTCGGTGGTGTCGTCGGTCGTGGCCGTGTTTCTGGGGACGCTGGGCGCGTATGCGCTCTCCCGCCTGCGCTTTAAAGGGCGGATGACCATCAACGCCAGCTTTTACACAGTGTACATGTTCTCCGGCATTTTGCTGGTGGTGCCGCTGTTCAAGATCATCACCGCGCTCGGGATTTACGACACCGAAATGGCGTTGATCGTCACAATGGTGACCCAGACCCTGCCGACCGCCGTGTTCATGCTGAAAAGCTACTTCGACACCATTCCGGATGAGATCGAAGAGGCGGCGATGATGGATGGGTTGAACCGTCTGCAAATTATTTTCCGTATTACCGTTCCGCTGGCGATGTCGGGGCTGGTGTCGGTCTTTGTCTACTGCTTCATGGTGGCGTGGAACGACTATCTGTTCGCCTCCATTTTCCTCTCCAGCGCCAGCAACTTCACGTTGCCGGTGGGACTGAACACCCTGTTCAGCACGCCAGATTACATCTGGGGACGCATGATGGCGGCGTCGCTGGTGACGGCACTGCCTGTCGTCATTATGTATGCGCTTTCCGAACGTTTTATTAAGAGTGGTTTGACCGCTGGTGGCGTGAAGGGCTAAGGCGGCCAGTTTTTAATCAAGGAGTTGTAGATGAAAAAGTTAGTCGCAACAGCGCCGCGCGTGGCGGCCCTGGTGGAATATGAAGACCGGGCTATTGAGGCTCATGAGGTGCGGATCCGCGTGCGCTTTGGCGCGCCGAAGCACGGTACGGAAGTGGTCGACTTTCGCGCCGCCAGCCCGTTTATTGACGAAGATTTCAACGGTGAGTGGCAGATGTTTATGCCGCGTCCGGAAGGCGCGCCGCGAGGTATCGAATTTGGCAAGTTCCAGCTTGGCAATATGATCGTTGGCGACATTATCGAATGCGGTAGCAACGTCACCGACTATGCGGTGGGCGACAGCGTCTGCGGCTACGGTCCGTTGTCCGAAACGGTCATCATCAATGCAGTGAATAATTACAAGCTGCGCAAAATGCCGGCAGGTCGTTCGTGGAAAAACGCCGTGTGTTACGACCCGGCGCAGTTTGCGATGAGCGGCGTGCGCGATGCGAACGTGCGCGTGGGCGACTTCGTGGTGATCGTCGGGCTCGGCGCCATTGGTCAGATCGCGGTGCAACTGGCGAAAAAAGCGGGCGCGTCCGTGGTGATTGGCGTTGACCCGATCGCCCATCGTTGTGATATCGCCCGTCGTCATGGCGCCGATTTCTGCCTTAACCCAATCGGCACCGACGTGGGGATGGAGATCAAAAAGCTGACCGGTAAGCAGGGCGCTGATGTGATCATCGAAACCAGCGGTTATGCTGACGCGTTGCAGTCCGCGCTGCGCGGACTGGCCTACGGTGGCACTATCTCCTACGTCGCTTTCGCGAAACCATTCGCCGAAGGGTTCAACCTCGGTCGCGAAGCGCACTTCAACAACGCCAAAATCGTCTTCTCGCGCGCCTGTAGCGAACCGAATCCGGACTATCCGCGCTGGAGCCGTAAACGTATCGAAGAAACCTGCTGGGAACTGCTGATGAATGGGTATCTGAACTGCGAAGACCTGATCGACCCGGTGGTGACGTTCGCAGACAGCCCGGAAAGCTATATGCAGTACGTCGACAGACATCCGGAAAAGAGCATCAAAATGGGCGTGACGTTTTAAGGGACAGGACGACAAAAATGAAAATTGGAACGCAGAATCAGGCATTTTTTCCGGAAAACATTCTGGAGAAGTTTCGATATATCAAAGAGATGGGCTTCGACGGCTTCGAAATCGACGGCAAACTGCTGGTCAATAACCTCGACGAAGTCAAAGCGGCAATCAAAGAAACCGGCCTGCCGGTGACCACGGCCTGCGGCGGCTACGACGGCTGGATTGGCGACTTTATTGAAGAGCGTCGTCTGAACGGTCTTAAGCAGATTGAGCGCATTCTGGAAGCGCTGGCTGAAGTCGGCGGGCAAGGGATCATCGTCCCGGCAGCGTGGGGAATGTTCACCTTCCGTCTGCCGCCGATGACCTCGCCGCGCAGCCTGGAAGGCGACCGCAAAATGGTCAGCGATTCACTGCGTTATCTCGACAAAGTGGCAGAACGCACCGGGACGGTCGTTTATCTGGAGCCGCTTAACCGCTATCAGGATCACATGATCAACACGCTGGCGGATGCACGTCGTTACATCGTGGAGAATGACCTGAAGCACGTGCAGATCATCGGTGATTTCTACCACATGAATATTGAAGAAGACGATATGGCGAAGGCGCTGCACGATAACCGCGACCTGCTGGGGCACGTGCATATTGCTGACAACCACCGCTATCAACCGGGGACCGGCACGCTGAATTTCAAAATGCTGTTCGACCAACTGCGCGCGGATCAGTATCAGGGCTATGTGGTGTACGAAGGGCGCGTCCGGGCGGATAACCTGCCGGAAGCCTACCGTCAGTCTTTGGCCTGGTTGCGTACCTGCTAAGAGGTTTCCGTGAAAAGTGCAATGACAAGCTCCCCGCTGCGTGTGGCCATTATTGGCGCAGGACAGGTAGCGGATAAGGTTCATGCTTCGTACTACTGCACCCGCGAGGATCTGGAACTGGTGGCTGTCTGTGACAGCCGCCTGTCTCAGGCACAATCGCTGGCAGAAAAATACGGTCATGCGCAGGTCTGGGACGATCCGCAGCGCATGCTGCAAAGCGTAAAGCCGGATATCGTGAGTATCTGTTCGCCAAACCGTTTTCACTATGAACATACCATGATGGCGCTGGAAGCCGGGTGCCACGTGATGTGCGAAAAACCCCCGGCCATGACCCCGGAACAGGCGCTGGAAATGTGCAATACCGCGCGCCGGATGGGAAAAGTACTGGCGTATGATTTCCATCACCGTTTTGCTCTCGACACGCAACTGTTACGCGAGCAGGTGACGGCAGGCGTGCTCGGCGAAATTTATGTCACCAATGCCAGAGCGCTGCGCCGCTGCGGCGTGCCCGGCTGGGGCGTCTTTACGAATAAAGCGCTCCAGGGCGGCGGCCCGTTGATCGACCTTGGCGTACATATGCTGGATGCGGCAATGTACGTTCTGGGATTCCCGCTGGTGAAACGCGTTACCGCGCACAGCTTTCAGAAGATCGGCACCCGGAAAAATTACGGCCAGTTCGGTGAATGGGATCCCACAACCTATACCGTGGAAGATTCGCTGTTCGGCACCATTGAATTTCATAACGGCAGTATTCTGCGCCTCGAAACCTCTTTTGCACTGAATATTCCTGAACAATCAATAATGAATGTGAATTTTTGCGGCGATAAAGCAGGCGCAACGCTGTTCCCGGCGCAGGTCTACACCGATCACAACGGCGAACTGGCTATTCTGACGCAGCGGGAGCGCGCCGATGATCAACGCCATTATCGCAGTATGGAAGCTTTCGTGAACCACGTTCAGGGTGAACCGGTCACCATCGCCGATGCCGAGCAGGGCTTTGTGATCCAACAGCTGGTCGCGGCGCTGTATGAATCTGCCGAAACAGGGATGTGCGTTGAATTATGAGTAAACCAGTGATGTTATCCGATCCGGGTTTTTGCCCGCACAGCCTGAATAAATACGCCTCGCTGATGGCGACAGGCAACGGTTATCTGGGGATCCGCGCCAGCCACGAAGAAGGCTACACGCAGCAGACGCGCGGGATGTATCTTGCCGGACTTTATCACCGGGCCGGCAAGGGGGAAATCAATGAACTGGTGAACCTGCCGGATGTGATTGGCGTCGATATTCAGCTGAACGGGGACATTTTCTCCCTGCTTAGCGGCACGATTGAAAGCTGGCGGCGCGAACTGGATGTTAGCTGTGGCGAGCTGACGCGCACACTGGTCTGGCGCGCGCCCGGCGGCGCGCGTTTCGCCATCGAGAGCCGCCGCTTCGCTTCCGTGACGCAACTGCCGCTGGTGGCGATGCGACTGTCCATCACGCCGCTGGACGCGGCGGCGACGGTATCTGTGTCCACCGGCATCGACGCCACTCAGACCAACCATGGCCGCCAGCATCTGGATGAAACGCAGGTGCGGGTGTTTGGCCAGCATCTTCTGCAAGGCATTTATTCCACCCAGGATGGCCGCAGCGATATTTCTGTCTCGACCTGGTGTCGCGTGCAGGGCGAGGTGCAGTCCTGTTTTACGGCGAAAGAGCGTCGCCTGTTGCAGCATAACACCGCGCAGGTCGCCCAGGGCGAACGGTTGACGCTGGAAAAGTTCACCTGGATTGAGTGGACCAGCAGTCGCAATCTGTCACTGGATACCTGGGCCCGCCAGGGACGACGCGCGCTGGAAAATTGCGCGCTGCAGGGTTATGAGGCCTTACTGACGGAGTCCGCCGCCAACTGGGGTGACTGGTGGCAGCGCTGTCGGGTCGAGGTCGCCAGCCATGACAATGCGGATCAGCGGGCGCTGGATTTTGCGCTCTATCATCTGCGAAGCATGACGCCAGCCCATGACGAGCGCAGCAGCATCGGTGCGAAAGGCATGACCGGCGAAGGCTACAAAGGCCATGTGTTCTGGGATACCGAAGTCTTTTTACTGCCGTTCCACCTGTTTACCGAGCCGGAAGTGGCGCGCAATCTTCTGCGCTACCGCTGGCACAACCTGCCGGGCGCCCGTGAAAAAGCGCGGCGCAATGGCTGGCATGGCGCGCTGTTTCCCTGGGAGAGCGCCCGCAGCGGCGAAGAAGAGACACCAGAATACGCGGCCATTAACATCCGGACCGGGCTGCGTCAGAAGGTGGCTTCCGCGCTGGCGGAACATCACCTGGTCGCTGATATCGCATGGGCGGTGGTCGCTTACTGGCAGGCAACGGGCGATGACCAGTTTATGGCACGCGAAGGGCTGACGCTGCTCCAGGAAACAGCGCGGTTCTGGATGAGTCGTGCGACAGACGTCAACGGACGGCTGGAAATTCATGACGTGATTGGCCCCGATGAATATACCGAGCACGTCAACAACAACGCGTTCACCAACTACATGGCGCATTACAACGTCGCCCAGGCGCTGCGTTTTTCCCGCCGCTTTGGCTGCACGGATGAGGCGTTTCTTCATCGCGCCGCGCATTTTCTCGCGCACCTTTGGCTGCCGGAGGCAGGGGAGGACGGAGTACTGCCGCAGGATGACACCTTCCTGAGTAAGCCGGTCATCGATCTCACGACATATAAGGCGAAAGCGGGCAAGCAGACTATTCTGCTCGATTACTCGCGGGCGGAAGTCAACGAGATGCTGATCCTCAAGCAGGCCGATGTCGTGATGTTGACCTACATGCTGCCTGAGCGGTTTTCGACCGATGTCTGCCTGCGCAACCTGAACTTCTATGAACCGCGAACGATTCACGATTCCTCATTGAGCAAATCGATTCACGGTATTGTGTCCGCGCGCTGTGGCGATGCCGAACAAGGTTACCGTTTCTGGCGAGAAGGGACGCTAATCGATCTTGGTGACGATCCGCACAGCTGCGATGACGGCATTCATGCGGCGGCAACGGGAGCGATCTGGCTTGGTGCGATCCAGGGCTTCGCCGGATTAAGCGTACGCGAAGGCGAGTTGCACCTTAACCCTGCGTTACCAGACGCCTGGCGGCAACTGACCTTCCCACTTCGGTGGCAGGGAAGCGAACTGCGCATTTCGCTGTCGAGACAGGAAGCGCGTATCAGTAGCACTCGTCCGGTGACCCTATGGCTGAACGGGACGGCGCTGACCGTTAACGGTGAGCAGACCTGTTCGCTCGCTGACTTTATTTTGCCCACCAATGGGACCGCTACCACACAAAAGGAGGGTGAATGAAACTACAGGCAATAGTGTTCGATCTCGATGGGGTGATCACCGACACCGCGCATCTGCATTTCCTTGCCTGGCAACAGGTCGCCGCAGACGTCGGGATCGCGATCGACGAGGAATTTAACGACACCCTGAAAGGGATAAGCCGGGGGGAGTCATTGCTGCGTATTTTACGTCACGGCGGGAAAGAGGGGGAATTCAGCGAGCAGGCGCGCGAGGCGCTGGCGGCACGTAAGAATGCGCTTTACGTTCACTCTCTGCGCGATTTAACCGCCGATTCCATCCTGCCGGGGATCCGTGAACTGCTCGGCGAACTGCGCGCGCGACAGATAGCAATTGGCCTGGCGTCAGTCTCCCTGAACGCCCCCACCATTCTCAGGGCGCTGGAAATTGAACACTTTTTTGATTATTGCGCCGATGCCGGAAAAGTAGCCCGTTCCAAACCGGACCCGGCGATTTTCCTCGCCGCGTGTCAGGGGTTGGGCATACCGCCGCAGGCCTGTATCGGAATCGAAGACGCACAGGCTGGAATCGATGCGATCAATGCCAGCGGCATGCGCTCGGTAGGCATTGGCTCGGGCTTGACGGGCGCAGGTTTGCTGCTTCCGGCGACAGACTCTCTGACGTGGCCGTGCTTATCGGCTTTCTGGCAACACGACAAGTAAAGGAATCACTATGGCACAGCTCTCGTTGCAACATATTCAGAAGATTTACGACAACCAGGTTCACGTAGTGAAAGATTTTAACCTGGAGATCGAAGACAAAGAGTTCATCGTTTTTGTCGGTCCGTCAGGCTGTGGTAAATCCACCACGCTGCGCATGATTGCCGGACTGGAAGAGATCAGCGCTGGCGATCTGCTGATCGACGGCAAACGGATGAACGATGTTCCGGCAAAATCGCGCAATATCGCGATGGTCTTTCAGAACTACGCGCTGTATCCGCACATGTCCGTGTACGACAACATGGCGTTTGGGCTGAAAATGCAGAAGATTGACCCGACTATTATTGATGAACGCGTCAACTGGGCGGCGCAGATCCTTGGCTTGCGGGACTATCTGAAGCGCAAACCGGGCGCGTTATCCGGCGGTCAGCGTCAGCGCGTAGCGTTAGGACGCGCTATTGTGCGTGAAGCCGGGGTGTTCCTGATGGATGAGCCCTTATCGAACCTCGATGCCAAACTGCGTGTGCAGATGCGCGCGGAAATCAGCAAGCTGCACCAGAAGCTGAACACCACCATGATCTACGTGACGCACGACCAGACGGAAGCGATGACCATGGCGACGCGTATCGTCATTATGAAAGACGGGATAGTACAGCAGGTGGGCGCGCCGAAAACGGTCTATAACCACCCGGCAAATATGTTTGTCGCGGGATTTATTGGCTCACCGGCAATGAATTTTATTCGCGGCGCGATCGACGGCAATCAGTTTGTAACCGAAACCCTGAAATTAACCATTCCGGAAGACAAATTACAGGGGCTGAGCGCAAAAGGCTACGAACATAAAGCGGTGGTGATGGGTATTCGTCCTGAGGATATTCATCCCGAGTCGCAACAGGAAAATAGCGTGGCGGCAAAAATAAGCGTCGCAGAACTGACCGGCGCGGAATTTATGCTGTACACCACCATTGGGGGGCACGAGTTGGTGGTCCGTGCCGGAGCGGTTAATGATTATCACGCAGGAGACAATATCACCATTCATTTTGATATGGCGAAATGCCATTTCTTTGACGCAGAAACTGAATTCGCTATTTAACGAGAAAACTTGCCGGGAGAACCTGTTCTCCTGGCTTTAGCTCATTTTATTTATCTGTATTTATACAAGGAATAATAATGAAAACCTTACTGTCCTCTACTGCGCTGCTGATGTGCGCAGGAATGGCCTGCGCGCAGGCTGCAGAAAATAATGACTGGCATTTTAATGTCGGCGCCATGTATGAAATCGAAAACGTCGAAGGCCAGGGTGAAGATATGGATGGGCTGGCTGAACCCTCCGTCTATTTCAACGCCGCCAACGGGCCGTGGAAAATCTCGCTGGCGTATTATCAGGAAGGGCCGGTTGATTACAGCGCGGGTAAGCGCGGCACCTGGTTTGACCGCCCGGAACTGGAAGTGCGTTATCAGTTTCTGGAAAGCGACGACGTCAATTTTGGTCTGACCGGCGGTTTCCGTAATTACGGCTATCACTACGTTAATGAACCGGGTAAAGACACTGCGAATATGCAGCGCTGGAAAGTGTCGCCGGACTGGGATATTAAGATTAGCGATAACGTGCGCTTTGGCGGCTGGTTGTCCCTGTATCAGTTCGTTAATGATTTATCGACAACCGGTTATTCCGACAGCCGCGTCGAAACGGAGACGGGTTTTACATGGAATATTAACGAAACGTTCTCCCTGGTGACCAATTATTACCTTGAGCGCGGTTTCAATATCGACAAGTCGCGGAACAACGGTGAATTCTCGACGCAGGAAATTCGCGCCTATCTACCGGTGGCATTAGGCAACACCACGCTGACGCCATACACCCGTATTGGTCTTGATCGCTGGAGCAACTGGGACTGGCAGGACGACATCGAACGCGAAGGTCATGATTTCAACCGTCTCGGTATGCTGTACGCCTATGATTTCCAGAATGGATTATCCATGACGCTGGAATATGCGTTTGAATGGCAGGATCACGATGAAGGCGAGCGGGATCATTTCCACTACGCCGGTGTTGGCGTGAATTACGCTTTCTAATTGTCAACGCACGGCCGGATGGCGGCGCAGCGCTGACAGGCGTTATGGATAACGCACTCACTCACGGGGCAGAATACGCCCCGTTTTTACGCCAGCGATCCCGCAAGAGCGATTTGGGTCGCGACGGTGATATGTTGCAGACCCTTTTTGCCGCGAATTAATTTAAACAGCAAGGCGCAACTCTCTTCCCCAAGTTCCTGCGTTGGCACATCAATACCGCCCGGCGGCGGCGTCAGAATAAACGACAGCATTTCATTACTGTAGCCCACCACGGCGAGCTGCTGCGGAATGGCAATATTCAATTCCGCTGCCGCACGATAAAGGCTCATTAATTTCAGGCTGTCCGTGGCGAAGACGGCATCCGGTAATGTGCTCTGGCTCAGCAAGGCTCTGGCGGCGCATAGCGCGGATTCATGGGTGTAACCGCCGTCGATAATCCACTCATCGCGGATCGTCAACTGGTGTGCCTGAAGGCTGGACTTATAGCCATTCACCCGGTCAACGGAAACGTGATAATCCAGCGGCGCGTGCAGGCAGGCGATAAGCCGGTGGCCGCTGTTGATCAACGCATCGGTTAGCGCAATGCTGTCGCGGTAATTATCGGTATCGACAGAATAGACATGATCGTACTGACCCTCCACTTTGCCAATAACCACCACCGGAATATCGTATTTATCCAGCCGCGCGAAAAAGGACTCATCCGCAGGCGAGCTGAGCATAATAATGCCCTTGATCATTTTCTGCTTAATTTTGCTCTCACATTTTTGCAGGTCGTCTTCACTGCTGCGTGACGTCTGCAAAATCACGTCGAAACCTTCTTCTTCGGCCTTGGCGGTAATGGCATGCAGCACTTCAGAGAAGAACGGATTTCCGGCGGTGGTTTTGGTGGAGCGGGTGGAAATGACCATAATGGCGTCAAAGCCAGAGGAGGTCAGGGCGCGGGCCAGTTTGTTGGGCTGATACTGTAATTCGTCGATGGCGCGCAGGACTTTTTCCCGTGCTTCGGGCGATATATTGGTTTGCTTATTAAGTACTCGGGAAACCGTCGACTTCGACACACCCGCAACGCGGGCAATATCATAAATAGTGGGCGACATAATTCAGGAACTCCATCAGAGAGTTAATGCCACCCATCTTATGGAGTTAGCCAGTCGTTGACAACATAACGTGTTGGATAATCAACAACCTGACCTGAAACAGGAAGGTTTTACGCCCGGTGTTTATGACGGCGCTGCGTTGAGGCCGGATATTGCAACAGGGCCGCTGCGGGACGTACCGGACGTCGAACCAATTCCCCCCCGCAGTTCGGGCAACTGCCGTGAAGCCGCTGAGTCACGCAATCACTGCAAAAGGTACATTCGAACGAACAGATAAAGGCTTCCGTTGATTCTGGCGGCAGATCGCGATCGCAGCATTCGCAGTCAGGGCGAAGTTCGAGCATGGTGTTCTCCGGGTTAAGGGAAAAATCATCGAAAGTATAGATGACCCACAGCCCACGCAGAATGAAACCTGCCACTACACCAGGATCACCATGAAAAGGATACCACGATCTGTTTATAGCGTTTGCGGGCACCACCTTCTACATCGCTCCGATGCTTAGTGAAAAAGGTGCCTGCGCTGGATTTTGAGGGTTATTTTATAATCAACCACCCGGTTGGAAATGCTGCTGCCTAACTCATTTTGGATCAGAGATTTGCAACGTTATGATAAACTTTTTGAACATCATCGTCATCTTCAAGGGCATCAACAAGCCCTTCAAAAATTGCTAAATCTTCTGGTGAAAGTTCAATTTCTGATTGAGCGATCATTTCTAATGATGTCGTTGTGAATTCAGTGATTCCAGCCGCTTTTAACGCTGCAATGCCTTTGTGAAGGTCTGTGGATTCAGTATAAATAACGATGTTTCCGTCTTCTTCGGTGACATCACGAACATCCACTTCAGCATCAAGCAAAATTTCAAAAATACGGTCAGGGTCTGTTCCTTTAAATACAATCACGCCCGTATTGTCAAACATATAACTGACAGAACCTGCCGCCCCGATATTCCCGCCATTTTTATTGAAAATTGTGCGGACATTCGCAATCGTACGATTAACATTTGACGTCAACGTTTCAGCGATAATCATTGAACCATTGGGTCCAAAGCCTTCATAACGTCCCTGGACGAACGTTTCATCTCCGCCACCTTTGGCTTTATCAATGGCTTTATCGATAACGTGTTTTGGAACCTGCGCTTGTTTCGCACGTTCAATAACGAATTTTAGAGATGAGTTTAATTCTGGGTCGGGTTCACCTTGTTTCGCTGCAGCATAGATTTCCACACCGAATTTTGCGTATACTTTAGACGTTGCACCGTCTTTAGCCGTTTTTTTTGCAACGATATTGGCCCATTTACGTCCCACTGGAATTCGCTCCTCGAAAATTTATTTACATTACTTGCAGATTAATAATCTGCGTTTTTTCTACCGTATTATATCATGATATGTAAATATTCGTCTATGAATATTAAAATATGCCGTGTATACGGAGTGTTACTTTTATTTTGCCAACAGTAAATATGGTGTGAATATTATTTGATAATGTTCTTCTGAGTGTTTTTTCTGTTCTTAATACTTGAGCCGTAATAAGAACAGATAAGACACGAGCTGATACGAAGCCGACGCCCCGTCCACAGCCGCTTGATAATCAATAACCTGCCCCCATCATAACCGGTATACGTTATAATTTTTTCTGGCCTTCAGGCATAACAGGATGGCGATGAAGAGACTCACCAATGAACTCAATGCGCTGGTCAATCGCGGCGTCGACCGGCATTTACGCCTGGCGGTTACCGGACTGAGCCGGAGCGGAAAGACCGCGTTTATCACCGCGCTGGTTAACCAACTGCTCAACATTCATGCCGGGGCGCGTTTGCCCTTGCTCAGTGCGGTGCGTGAAGAACGCCTGCTTGGCGTAAAACGGGTGCCGCAGCGTGATTTCGGCATTCCGCGTTTCACCTACGATGAAGGGCTGGCGCAGCTGTATGGCGAGCCGCCGACCTGGCCGACGCCAACCCGTGGCGTCAGTGAAATTCGCCTCGCGCTGCGCTACAAATCCAATGACTCGTTACTGCGTCATTTCAAAGACACATCAACGCTGTATCTGGAAATTGTCGATTACCCGGGGGAGTGGCTGCTCGACTTGCCGATGCTGGCGCAGGATTACCTCAGTTGGTCGCGGCAAATGACCGGGCTGCTTCAGGGGCAGCGCGCAGAATGGTCGGCGACGTGGCGCAAGCTCAGCGAAGGGCTGGATCCCCTGGCGCAGGCCGATGAAAATCGGCTGGCGGAGATTGCCGCCGCCTGGACTGATTACCTTCACCAGTGCAAGCAGGAAGGGCTACATTTTATCCAGCCCGGCCGTTTCGTGCTGCCCGGTGATATGGCCGGCGCGCCGGCGCTGCAGTTTTTCCCGTGGCCGGACGTCGATGCCTGGGGAGAGTCAAAACTGGCGCAGGCGGATAAACACACCAACGCCGGCATGCTGCGCGAACGCTTCAATTATTACTGCGAAAAGGTCGTAAAGGGGTTTTATAAAAATCATTTCCTGCGTTTCGATCGCCAGATTGTCCTGGTTGATTGTCTGCAACCGCTGAACAGCGGACCACACGCATTCAATGATATGCGTCTGGCCTTAACGCAACTGATGCAAAGCTTCCATTACGGTCAACGCACGCTGTTCCGGCGGCTGTTTTCGCCGGTGATTGATAAGCTGCTGTTTGCGGCGACCAAAGCGGACCACGTGACACTCGACCAGCACGCCAATATGGTCTCGCTCCTGCAACAGCTGATTCAGGACGCCTGGCAGAACGCGGCCTTTGAGGGGATCAGTATGGACTGTCTGGGGCTGGCTTCCGTTCAGGCAACCACCAGCGGGCTGATTGACGTGAACGGCGAAAAAATCCCGGCCCTGCGGGGAAATCGCTTAAGCGATGGCGCGCCGCTGACTGTCTACCCAGGTGAGGTGCCCGCACGTCTGCCCGGGCAGGCTTTCTGGGACAGTCAGGGCTTTCAGTTTGAGGCGTTTCGTCCGCAAAAAATGGATGTCGACAAACCGCTGCCGCACATTCGCCTGGATGCCGCGCTGGAATTTTTAATAGGAGATAAATTGCGATGAGCGAGCCGTTAAAACCGCGTATCGATTTCGCCGGTCCGCTTGAGCCGGAGCAGGATCCGGTGTTCAGGGCGCAACAGACGTTTAGCGAGGCGCAGGCGCAAAGCTTCGCTCCGGCTAACATCGACGAACCGCTGGAAGAAGAAGGTCAAGCCGAAGCGGTGATTGACGCAGCATTGCGCCCAAAACGCAGCCTGTGGCGCAAAATGGTTATGGGCGGGCTGGCGCTGTTTGGTGCCAGCGTCGTGGGCCAGGGTGTCCAGTGGACGCTCAATGCCTGGCAAACTCAGGACTGGGTGGCGCTGGGTGGGTGCGCTGCCGGCGCATTGATTATCGGCGCGGGCGTGGGTTCTGTGGCGACGGAATGGCGACGTTTGTGGTGCTTACGCCAGCGCGCCCATGAACGCGACGACGCCCGGGAACTGCTGCACAGCCACGGAACCGGGAAAGCCCGCGCGTTTTGTGAAAAGCTGGCCCGGCAGGCGGGAATCGATCAATCACACCCGGCGCTACAACGGTGGTACGCCTCAATACACGAGACCCAGAACGATCGTGAGATCGTCAGCCTGTATGCGCATCTGGTGCAACCGGTGCTGGATGCGCAGGCAAGACGTGAAATCAGCCGTTCGGCGGCGGAGTCTACGCTGATGATCGCCGTCAGTCCGCTGGCGCTGGTGGATATGGCGTTTATCGCCTGGCGTAACCTGCGGTTAATTAACCGTATCGCCGCGCTGTACGGCATTGAGTTGGGCTATTACAGCCGTTTGCGTCTGTTCCGTCTGGTCCTGCTGAACATCGCCTTTGCCGGCGCCAGCGAACTGGTGCGAGAGGTCGGTATGGACTGGATGTCGCAGGATCTTGCCGCCCGCTTATCCACGCGCGCCGCGCAGGGGATTGGCGCCGGACTGCTGACCGCGCGTCTGGGCATCAAAGCGATGGAACTTTGCCGCCCGCTGCCGTGGATGGAGGATGATAAACCGCGACTGGGCGATTTTCGTCGTCAGCTTATTGGGCAGGTGAAAGAGACCTTGCAGAAAAACGCCGCTGCCCGGGAAAAATCCTGACCAGACAGGCGTTGACCGCGTATCTTTACGCCGAAACGCCTGTTTTTCCATCATGCTGTCAATATTTGTTGACAGAATCCTTCCTGCTATCCGAATCCTGGCTTATCATCTTATTTAACGTTCTTTATTCAGGTGAAGGTTCTCCCCATGCGTCTGGAAGTCTTTTGTGAAGACCGTCTTGGTCTGACCCGTGAATTACTCGACCTGCTGGTGCTGCGCGGCATTGATTTACGCGGTATAGAGATAGATCCGATTGGGCGAATTTACCTCAATTTTGCCGAACTGGAGTTCAATCACTTCAGCAGCCTGATGGCGGAGATTCGCCGTATATCCGGCGTGACGGACGTGCGAACGGTGCCGTGGATGCCTTCTGAGCGAGAGCATCTGGCGCTGAGCGCGCTGCTTGAAGCCCTGCCGGAACCGGTTCTGTCGCTCGATCTGAAAAGCAAAATCGACATGGCGAACCCGGCAAGCTGTCAACTTTTTGCGCTCAACCTGGAGCGGATGCGCAATCATACCGCTGCCCAACTGATCAACGGTTTTAACTTTCAGCGCTGGCTGGAGGGAAATCCGCAAAATTCGCATAACGAGCACGTGGTCATTAACGGCCAGAATTTCCTGATGGAAATCACCCCGGTGTATCTGCAGGGCGAAGCCGAGCAGCAGATGCTGACCGGCGCGGTAGTGATGCTACGCTCGACCATCCGTATGGGCCGCCAGTTGCAAAACCTGGCGACGCAGGACGTCAGCGCGTTCAGCCAGATCATCGCCGTCAGCGCCAAAATGAAACATGTGGTAGAGCAGGCGCGTAAGCTGGCGACCCTCAGCGCGCCGCTGCTGATTACCGGCGATACCGGTACGGGAAAAGATCTTTTTGCCTATGCTTGCCATCAGGCCAGCCCGCGCGCGGGGAAACCCTATCTGGCGCTCAACTGCGCGTCGATCCCCGAGGACGCCGTTGAAAGTGAGCTGTTTGGTCACGCGCCGGAAGGCAAAAAAGGCTTTTTCGAACAGGCGAACGGCGGTTCTGTCCTGCTTGACGAGATTGGCGAGATGTCGCCGCGGATGCAGACTAAACTGCTGCGCTTCCTGAACGACGGCACGTTCCGCCGTGTCGGAGAAGATCACGAAGTGCACGTTGACGTACGTGTGATCTGCGCTACCCAGAAAAACCTTGTTGAGCTGGTGCAGAAAGGGGTGTTCCGGGAAGATCTTTACTATCGTCTTAACGTGTTGACCCTGAATCTGCCGCCGCTGCGCGATTGCCCGCAGGACATCATGCCGTTGACCGAACTGTTCGTGGCGCGTTTTGCCGACGAACAGGGCGTACCGCGTCCTAAACTCTCTGCCGACTTAAGCACAGTCCTGACCCGTTACGGTTGGCCGGGCAATGTGCGACAGCTAAAAAATGCCGTTTATCGCGCGCTGACCCAGCTTGAGGGTTATGAACTGCGGCCGCAGGATATTTTATTGCCGGATTACGACGCCTCCGCCGTGGCGGTAGGCGAAGACGCAATGGAAGGTTCGCTGGATGAAATCACCAGCCGCTTTGAGCGTTCGGTGTTAACCCAGCTTTATCGTAACTATCCGAGCACGCGCAAACTGGCAAAACGGTTGGGCGTGTCGCATACGGCTATCGCCAATAAGCTGCGGGAATATGGGCTGAGCCAGAAGAAGGGTGAAGAATAAAGGGGAAGGGGAATCGCTCTGGAAGGCCTGATTGCGTTATCCGCATCAGGCCTGTGGGGGCGCCGGTAGGCCGGATTAAGCATCAACCGCTATCCGGCGCACCCGTTGGCAATTATGCTTTCAGCACGTCCAGCGCCGCAGCATAATCAGGCTCGTGAGTGATTTCGTTTACCAGTTGGCTGAAAATCACGTTGTCGTTCTCATCAATCACCACCACGGCACGCGCAGCCAGGCCTTTCAGCGGGCCATCGGTGATTTCTACACCGTAGTTTTTCAGGAACTCAGGGTTGCGCAGGGTAGAAAGCGTGACAACGTTGCTCAGGCCTTCCGCGCCGCAGAAGCGAGACTGGGCGAACGGCAGGTCCGCAGACACGCACAGCACAACGGTATTCTCGATCTCGGTGGCCAGTTGGTTAAACTTACGTACCGATGCCGCGCAAACGCCGGTATCGATGCTCGGGAAAATGTTCAGCACTTTACGCTTGCCCGCATACTGGCTCAGCGCGACGTCGGACAGATCTTTTGCCACGAGGGTAAAAGGCTGCGCCTTGCTACCCGCTTGTGGAATGGCGTTGGCGACTGCAACCGGGTTGCCCTGGAAATGTACGGTTTGTGACATGGTTATCTTCCTGTTTACATATAGTTAACGTCGTAGCTAGTTTATGCCAACAGCCGATAACACGGCAAACGCTATTTCTGCGTAACGCACAAACGACCACGTTTTCGCATGAGGAGAAAAGATGAGAGCAGTAAAGGTATACGAGGAAGCCTGGCCGTTACACACTCCCTTTGTGATTGCCCGCGGCAGCCGAAGTGAAGCGCGGGTGGTGGTGGTTGAACTGGAAGAAAATGGCGTGAGAGGGATCGGGGAATGCACGCCGTATCCGCGCTACGGCGAAAGCGACGCGTCTGTCCTTGCGCAAATCATGAGTATCGTTTCGCAACTGGAAAAGGGACTGACCCGGCAAGCACTTCAGCAGGTGCTTCCTGCTGGCGCGGCGCGTAATGCCGTTGACTGCGCGTTATGGGATCTTAGCGCTCGCCAGCAGCAGCAAACGCTTGCCGACGCTGTCGGCGTCACGCTGGACGCGGAGATCACCACGGCGCAAACGGTGGTGATCGGTACGCCAGAACAGATGGCCGCCAGCGCGGCGGCACTGTGGGAAACGGGCGCGCGACTGTTAAAGGTGAAACTGGATGACAGGTTGATTAGCGAGCGGATGGTGGCGATTCGTTCGGCTGTGCCGGAGGCGACGCTTATTGTCGATGCCAATGAGTCCTGGCGTGCGGAAGGCCTGGCGGCGCGCTGCCAGCTGTTAGCGGATCTCGGTGTGGCCATGCTTGAACAGCCGCTCCCGGCCCAGGATGACGTTGCGCTGGAGAATTTTATCCATCCTTTACCCCTCTGTGCCGACGAGAGTTGCCATACCCGCAGCAGTCTGAAGGCGCTGCGCGGACGCTATGAAATGATCAACATAAAACTGGATAAAACCGGAGGTCTGACCGAGGCGCTGGCGCTGGCGACAGAGGCTCGCGCGCAGGGTTTTTCGCTGATGCTGGGCTGTATGCTCTGTACATCGCGGGCGATCGGCGCGGCGCTACCGCTCACGCCGCAGGTCACGTATGCCGATCTCGATGGCCCCACCTGGCTGGCCGTTGACGTGGAGCCGTCGCTGCACTTTACGACAGGACAATTGCATCTTTAGGGTGCCAGCGCAGCAGACTGGACATCGCCTGGAGGTAAATCTCGCTGGCCTCATCTGCTGAGATCGGCGGGAATTCCGCAGTGATGCAATGCAAATTCAGGTCCGCGCACCAACTGCCGAAAGACCCGGGCGTTTCATAGCCCACGCTGGTCACCCGCGGCAGGGAAAATGCCTCCGCCAGCCATTCCCCCAGCTCGCTGCTGGCAGGATCTTCAATACAGGCCAGCGGGTCGTGAAACGACACCACCCACGCGGGATGAATCTGATGAATGAGCTGGCAAAGCGCCTGCGTTTCCGGCTCTGAAGCCGGATGGTCTCCCGTTAATAGCACCACATCGCGCTCAGGGGCGGCGCTGTTCCAGCGATAAACCGTTTCCCCGGCTTTCCAGTTCGCGGCGGGAAAATTGCGGTTCAGGTCGACGCCGTTGGCGTTGGCGCGCAGCCCTAACTGACAGCCGTCCGGATTCACCGCAAGGATCACATGATGGCGGCGCAGCGACGGCGTCAGCGTACGCAGCGCGCAGGAAAGGGTAACCACCGACGAATTTTCGTCACCGTGTGTTCCCGCAATGATTAAACCGCTTTCACGATCTGCCGCCGGAGCCGGAAACCAGATCAGCGGGGCCCCTAACAGCGATCGACCATAATGTTCAGTGCCGGGCGGAAATGCGCCGCGCTCGGCGCGTGGGCGGGTAACGGTCATAAGCGTCTCGGATTGCTGAGGATAGTCATCGCAGTGTTGTGCAATTTTTGCCGATAATCAAATTGATTTCACGCGTCCGGATATTTGGTCGTGATATCAATTTTTTGCCGGAAGGTATTTGCATTTCCCTATGGCGAAACAAATAATTACGCCATTAATGATAAGCCGTTTTGAGGGAATCGTATGAAGCACTCTGTTGCAGTCACCTGTTGTGCGCTGATGGTAAGCAGCATCTCTTACTCCTGGGCTGCGGAGGTTCCCGGCGGTACGGTACTGGCAGAGAAACAGGAGCTGGTTCGCCATATCAAAGACGAACCGGCAACGCTCGATCCGGCGAAAGCAGTAGGGCTGCCGGAGATCCAGGTCATCCGCGATCTTTATGAAGGGCTGGTGAATCAGAACGAAAAGGGGGAAATCATCCCCGGCGTCGCCACTCAATGGAAAAGCAACGATAACCGCATCTGGACATTTACCCTGCGTGAGAACGCCCGCTGGGCTGACGGCACACCTGTCACCGCGCAGGATTTTGTCTACAGCTGGCAACGGCTGGTTGACCCGAAGACCCTTTCTCCTTTCGCATGGTTCGCGGCGCTGGCAGGCATCAACAACGCGCAGGCGATTATTGATGGCAACGCGACGCCGGACAAACTCGGCGTTAGCGCCGTGGATGCCCGTACGCTGAAAGTCCAGCTGGATAAACCGCTGCCGTGGTTCGCCAATCTGACGGCAAACTTTGCGTTTTATCCGGTGCAAAAAGCCAACGTCGAAAGTGGGAAGGACTGGACCAAACCGGGTCATCTTATCGGCAATGGCGCTTACGTGCTGAAGGACAGGGTGGTGAACGAAAAGCTGGTGGTCGTGCCGAATACGCAATACTGGGACAATGCGAAAACGGTCCTGCAAAAGGTCACTTTTCTGCCAATCAATCAGGAATCCGCCGCCACAAAACGCTATCTGGCAGGGGATATTGATATCACCGAGTCCTTTCCGAAAAACATGTATCAAAAGCTGCTTAAGGACATTCCCGGTCAGGTTTATACACCACCGCAGCTGGGGACCTACTATTACGCGTTCAATACACAAAAAGGCCCTACGGCGGATTCCCGCGTGCGTCTGGCGCTGAGCATGACCATTGACCGTCGTATTATGGCCGGGAAAGTGTTAGGAACGGGCGAAAAACCGGCCTGGCGTTTCACGCCGGATGTCACCGCAGGCTTTACACCTGAGCCGTCGCCATTCGAACAAATGAGCCAGGAAGAGCTGAATGCGCAGGCGAAAACGCTGTTGCGCGCGGCGGGTTACGGACCGCAGAAACCGCTCAAGCTGACGCTGTTGTATAACACCTCCGAAAATCATCAGAAGATTGCCATCGCAGTGGCCTCGATGTGGAAGAAAAATCTCGGCGTAGAGGTAAAATTGCAAAATCAGGAATGGAAAACCTATATCGACAGCCGCAACACTGGCAATTTTGACGTTATTCGCGCCTCCTGGGTTGGCGATTACAATGAACCGTCAACATTTTTGTCGCTGCTAACGTCGACCCATTCCGGCAATATTTCGCGCTTCAATAACCCGGCGTATGACAAAGTGCTTACCCAGGCCACGCTGGAAAATACGGCCCAGGCGCGTAACGCCGATTACAATGCGGCTGAAAAAATTCTTATGGAACAAGCGCCCATCGCCCCGATTTATCAGTACACCAACGGACGGCTGATCAAACCCTGGTTGAAGGGGTATCCGATCGCCAACCCTGAAGATGTGGCCTACAGCCGGACGATGTATATCGTGAAGCACTGAATGTAAGCATGGCATTTCTGACTGGTCACACAGGGGCTATTCAGGTACCCGCCCCGGCAGGGAGATGCCATGCCAGTCGCGGCATGATTGTCCATGCCGCGCAACAGAGAGTGGCGCAAACGCTCGCTCCTGTTTCTACAGACAGGTAACACAGTCGTGCAACGCGCCGCACTCCTTCATTATCAAATGAATCCGTTTGCAGAGTTAACGATGCAAGAAAAATAATACCGTCAGCGCAAACAGAAGCGGCTTCCGTTAATCGCTCGCCAGCTAAGCGTAATAAACGTGTCGTAAGAGCACAAGAGAATAATAGTTTAATAATGAACTTCATCTTTTTTCAGGCGCGGAAAAAAGAGGCGTTCATATTTGGATGACATGCAAGCACGCCTCAGTGAAAAATCACTGAGGCGGTATATTAATGATAGTGACACCAGTGCCTGACCAGACTCACTTTATTACGCAGTCCCATTTTGCGCATCGCCAGACTTTTATAGGTATAAACCGTTTTACTGTCCAGTTGCATTACGCCTGCGATTCCCCTGACGGAAATGCCGCTGATATACAGTGAAATGATCATGAATTCCTTCCAGTTGAGCATCCTTTGTGGCTCTTTGGGGTTTCTCACCTTGCACAAAGGGATAGCAATTTTTCTTTTACGTAACAGCAGAGACAGTCTGGCTTCAATGGTTACAAGGGGCATATTGATCTCACAATAGAACATCTTGCGATCGTCCACTTTCAGTGACAAAAAATTTAACAGCTGAGGATTGCCAATAATTAAAATACGTTCCGCATTACACGCGGTCAGCGCTTTTAGTTCTGATACGTCAATCCACGATTTTTCAAAGATGAAAACCGCTATGCTGGCACCGGGAGTTAACGCTTTTGAATTATGATTTATTATTTTTGCTACCAAATGCTCAACGGCTACTCGGGCGTAATGATCGTCGCCCTGAATAAAAAATCTCCGCCATACCCAATCACCCATAGACATAAATAAGATTACATGTGAGACAACTTTAATGAAAAATTCACCCCGATAGTGATTATTCTGGAGGGTAGAAAATAGGATAGCAATGCTCAAATTATCCAATTATGGACAAACTGTTTGTAACCAAACTGAATATTTGACAGGGATGTAATGTAAAGAGACGGAACTTGACAGCAGACTTTAGCACAATGTCATGGTATTGTTACGCACAAGTAACGGAGCTTTCACTTACAGAAGGAGATCGTCATGATCATGAGAAAGTTTAAGACGGCGAGAGGAAAAAAATTCCTGCTTTGCCTGCTTGGCGTATTCATCATCGCTGCGACTGTCGTCACGCGTGCGACCATTGGCGGGGTGATTGAGCAGTACGACATACCGCTGGCGGACTGGACGACATCAATGTACGTCATCCAGTCGTCGATGATTTGTGTCTACAGCCTGGTCTTTACGATTTTACTGGCGATACCGCTGGGGATTTACTTCCTCGGTGGGGATGACAAACCGTAAAAGAAAAGGCCCGACATTCGGGCCTTTCGCTTATAAATCTGACGGTTAATCGTCTTCGTCGTCGTCGAGTTCTACCGGAGTCTGATACTGATCGGGTTTGATGACCAGCAGGTCACAGCGCAGATGATCGATAACCTGTTCCGCGGTATTGCCAAGAAACGCGGCGGAGATACCGGTACGCCCCACGGTGCCCAGCACCACAATCCCCGCCTGCAAATGTTCAGCCAGATCCGGGATCACCTCTTCCGGTAATCCTTTCTCTACGTGGGTGACTTTTTCATCGATACTGAATTTCTGGCGCAAAGACTTCATCGCCAACAGGTGCTGACCGCGAATCGCATCGTTATACACGCTGGGGTCGAACTCGGGCAGTTCAATAGCAATGTTGATGGGAGTGACCGGATAGGCGCCAACCAGATGCACTTCAGTATGGTTGACCTGCTCGGCCAGTTGCAGGGTTTCTTTAACCAGTTTCTCGTTCAGCGCATTGTGATAAGGTTCTTCGCTGGCAAGGTTCACCGCCACCAGCGCTTTCCCGCCTTCTGGCCACGGCTGGTCTTTGACCATCCATACCGGGCTCGGACATTTACGCAATAAATGCCAGTCAGTCGGCGTGAAGATCACCGCTTCCAGTTTATCGTGCTGGTGGGCCATTTTTAGAACCAGATCGTGTCCGCCGCTGATGACCTCCTGAATGATGGCTTCAAAAGGACGGTTGTGCCAGACCACTTTAATGTCAATCGGAACGCCTGCTTCGAGATAGTATTTCGCCTGTTCGCGGATCCATGCGGTCCGCTGGCTGATGACGCCCTGACGCATTGCCGTACGCTCGTCTGGCGACAGCAGGGTCGTCATTTCGTATGAAAAGTCATAGATCGGCAGGAAGGCTTTTATGGTGCCACCAATCCGTTGATGCAAATAAACCGCACGCCGTAACGCAGGTTGATCGTCCTGATTCGGATCGATAACCACCAGCATGTTTTGATACATAGCCATACAGGGTCTCCTTACAACTGTCACCGCAGTCTGTAACTAAAAGAGTAACCCAATAACGAGAAATGAAACAGGGAAGAACCTTCTGTCAGATCAATAAATCAGGAAAATTTAGCGATTCGACAGAAGGGTTTCTGGAGAAGTTGCGGAAAGATTAAGCGACGTTACGCGTGTGACCGGCAAGCACCGCCAGCGCTTCGCTGTTCTCGATGGTAATGTATTTGCCTTTTACTGCCAGCATGCCGCTTTTCTGGAAACGCCCCAGCAGACGGCTGATGGTTTCGACAGTCAGGCCGAGGTAGTTACCGATATCGCCGCGGGTCATGGTCAGACGAAACTCGCGCGGTGAGAAGCCACGCTGGGCAAAACGACGAGAAAGGTTATAGATAAATGCCGCCAGGCGCTCTTCCGCGTTTTTCTTTGACAGCAGCAGGATCATATCCTGGTCGCCTTTGATTTCGCCGCTCATCAGGCGCATCATCTGCTGACGCAGATTGGGCATTTTGCCTGACAGATCGTCCAGCGTCTCAAACGGGATTTCACAGACCATTGAGGTTTCCAGCGCCTGTGCAAAGCTTGGGTGATGGCCACTGCCGATAGCGTCGAAGCCAACCAGATCGCCCGCGAGGTGGAAGCCGGTAATCTGTTCGTCACCTTGTTCGGTAATGGTGTAGCTCTTGATCGTACCGGAACGAATGGCGTAGAGCGATTTCAGCTCATCACCTGCTTTAAACAGGGTTTGCCCTTTCTGGATCGGCTTTTTACGCTCGATAATATTATCAAGCTGATCAAGCTCATGCTCGTTAAGTGTGAACGGGATGCAAAGCTGGCTGATACTGCAATCCTGGCAATGGATAGCACAACCGCCAGACTGAATGCGCCGTATAATTCGCTTTTCCGGGATCATAGGTCTGCTCAAGCCGTAATTGATATTTGTCAATTTTAACATCTTTTTGGTGGGCACGTAAGTCTGAGCAGAGCGCAATAGCGGATAATTCCGGAAAGTGAGCGGAAAATATTTCTATCTTGTTGAAAAACCTCACCTTGAGTGAGGCATCTTTACGCAAAAGTGTGAGCAAGAAGGCACGAATTGCCTGGACTCAGAGTAACAAATAGCCTTCGTGACGCAGTAACCACTCTTTGCGCTGTACACCGCCAGCGTAGCCGGTCAGGGCGCCATTTCGGCCAATGACGCGATGGCAAGGCACCACAATGCTGATGGGATTCGAGCCATTGGCTGCGCCCACCGCGCGCGCCGCGCCGGGGCGACCAAGCTGTTCCGCCATCTGACCATAGTGCATCACCTGTCCTTTTGGAATAGTGCGTAACATCTGCCAGACGTCGCGCTGGAAGGGCGTTCCGCCGGTTGCGGTGGGGAGAGTGTCAATCACATCGATATTCCCGGCAAAATAGTCAGCCAGTTTATCGGCCAGCCCGCCGGGGTTTTTCGCCGGGATGCGGGAATACCCCCCGGCCCGATAATGAATATCCAGCAGTTGTTCCATTCGGTCGCTATGCTGTTCCCATTCCACGGCGCGCAGGTGGAACTGTTCGTCGCAGAGGATCCACAATGGTCCCAGCGGGGTCGCAATTTTATCTTCCAGTAGTGTCAGCATTCGACGCCTCGTATCAGTACCGCTAATTAGCCGTCATCAATCTAGCATGGCGAACTTCCATGCCGCTATACCCCTGATTTGGGATAAAAAAAAGAGTCTGTCGACATCGCCAGACTCTACAGTACACACAGCAGTATTTCCTTAAGTAATCATTGCGAATAAACTGGGAGTGTATCACCCGTAAAAATTCTGCGCTGATAGCACGGACAATCAGGGATTCATCGTCGCTTACTGGAAACTTCTGTAAACCATTGTCGCTATTCAGGGGGACGGTTATGATAACGGTTGTCTTAAAAACGGGAGGATGAAGCATGAACCTTGACGACAAAGCGCTGTTTCTTGACGCCATGGAGGATGTCCAGCCTCTCAAACGTTGTACAGACGTTCACTGGCAGCCGGTGCGCAACGCGCGTAAGCCGCAGCGTATCGACACGCTGCAGCTTGATAATTTCCTCACCACCGGTTTTCTGGACATCGTCCCGCTGGCGCAGCCGCTGGAATTTCGCCGCGAGGGGCTACAGCAGGGCGTGCTCGACAAACTGCGTGGCGGAAAATACGGTCAGCAGGCCAGCCTGAACTTATTGCGCCAGCCGGTGGAAGTCTGTCGCCAGCAATTGTTCCGCTTTATTCTCCAGTCTTTGCAGGATGGCTTACGTAATGTGCTCATCATTCACGGTAAAGGGCGGGACGATCACTCGCACGCGAATATCGTGCGCAGCTATGTGGCGCGCTGGCTGACCGAATTTGATGATGTGCAGGCGTACTGTACGGCGCTGCCGCACCACGGCGGCAGCGGTGCCTGTTACGTGACGCTGCGTAAAACCGCACAGGCAAAACAGGAGAATTGGGAACGCCACGCCAAACGCAGCCGTTAATGTAGTAACAGCGACAGCTCCTGCGCGGCTTTTTGCAGTTCAGGCAGTACCCGGGTCCGCAGTTCCTCCGCGGAAACCTGTCCGGCATGGACGCCCACATTCAACGCTGCCTGTACCTGTCCCTGGGCGTTAATTAACGGTACGGCAATTGACCGTAGTCCCATCTCCAGTTCCTGATCGTTAAGCGCGTAGCCCTGTTGCCGCACTTTTTTTAGCTCCGCGCGCAGGGCCGAAACAGAATCGACGGTTTGCGAGGTGTAGCGAATCATGGTGATTCTTCCCAGCATATCATTCAGTTTATCTTCCGAAAGGTGGCTTAACAGTACGCGGCCCATTGAGGTAGACCACGCGGGCAGGCGGCTGCCAATGTCCAGATCGATGGTCATGATCCGCGAACTGGAGGCGCGGGCAATATAGAGAATATCGTCGCCGTCCAGCGTGGCGATGGAGCAGGATTCATTGAGCATATCGCTCAGATGCTTAAGTACCGGCTGCGTGGCGCGCGCCAGCGGCGTCGAGGCGAGGTAAGCATGCCCCAGCGCCAGGATCCGAGGGCGCAGTTCAAAATTTTTACCGTCTTCAGCATAGACAAACCCCAGTTTACCCAACGTATACAGACAGCGGCGTACCGCTGCGCGCGGAATGCCGGTCTTCTGACTGATCTGCGATATCGACATCACCCGGCGCTGCGGCGTAAACGCCTGAATCACCTCCAGCCCGCGTGCCAGCGAGGCCATAAAATTCGGGTCGCCCTTAAACGGGTCGGCTTCGTTGCTCAGACGATCGTCCGGATGTTTTTCCACTGTTTTCCCCTCATTGTTCGCCATCGATCACATTCTTCGCACAAATATACACATCGTTCGATTATCGCACCATATTTCGATTATCGCCCTTGCCTGGCTTCGTTAAGTGGGTCACATTTTGTGCGAACAACGCAAAAAGGTGCGAAATACGCACAACAAGGAGCGACCAGATGATTGATAAGAGTGTGCCTTCGCTGGAGGAGGCCATTGCCGGGATCCCGGATGGCGCCACCATCATGATTGGTGGATTTGGTACGGCGGGGCAGCCCACCCGGCTGATTGACGCTCTGATAGACCAGGGGGCCCGGGATCTCACTATCATCAACAACAATGCGGGTAACGGCGAAGTGGAGCTCGCGGCGCTGCTGAAAGCGAAACGGGTGCGTAAAATGATCTGCTCTTTTCCGCGCCAGGTGGACTCGCAGATTTTTGACGGGCTATACCGTAACGGAGAGGTGACGCTGGAGCTGGTGCCGCAGGGGAATCTGGCGGCGCGGATCCAGGCAGCCGGTGCCGGAATTGGCGCAATTTATACCCCAACGGGCTATGGCACCCCGCTGGCGGAGGGTAAAGAAACCCGCTGCATTGATGGTAAAAACTATGTGCTTGAATATCCGATAAAAGCCGACTTCGCGCTGATTAAAGCGCACCGGGCTGACCGCTGGGGAAACCTGGTGTACCGCAAAGCGGCGCGGAATTTTGGACCGATCATGGCGACGGCCGCGCACACCACTATCGTCGAAGTGAATCAACTGGTTCCGCTGGGCGAACTCGATCCTGAACATATCATTACGCCGGGCATTTTTGTCCAGCGCGTATTTTCGCTGGAAAACCTGGCAGAAACAGCGCTGCGTGCCTGAGGAGGAAAAATGAAAAGATTATCACGGGATGAAATGGCGAAACGCGTGGCGCAGGATATTCCCGAAGGGGCTTACGTCAATCTTGGTATTGGCCTGCCTACGCGGATCGCCAACTACCTGCCCGCAGATAAAGAAATCTTCCTGCACAGTGAAAACGGTCTGCTCGGCATGGGACCGAAGCCCGCGGAGGGTGAGGAGGATCCCGAACTGATCAATGCCGGAAAAGAGTATGTCACCCTGATGCAGGGCGGCTGTTATTTCCATCATGGCGATTCGTTCGCCATGATGCGCGGCGGTCACCTTGATATCTGCGTACTGGGGGCATATCAGGTTTCTGCGTCAGGGGACCTCGCGAACTGGAGCACCGGCGCGCCCGATGCGATCCCGGCGGTAGGGGGGGCGATGGATCTGGCGATCGGCGCGCGTCAGGTGTTCGTGATGATGGATCACTTAACCCGCGAGGGAGAATGTAAGCTGGTAGAGCACTGTTCCTATCCGTTAACCGGAATGAGATGTGTCAGTCGTATTTACACCGATCTGGCGGTGATCGACATTACCGAAAAAGGGCCCGTGGCGCGGGAAATTTTCAACGGACTCTCTTTTGAAGAGCTGCAGCGTATCACGCCGGTGACGCTGGGGTTTGAACAGCTGGCGCAAAGCGCATAAGGAACTAAGATGAATCAGGCATTTATCTGCGATGCGGTGCGCACGCCGTTTGGTCGCTTCGGCGGGACGCTGGCGAGCGTACGGGCGGACGATCTGGCGGCCATTCCGTTGAAAGCTCTGCTGGCGCGCCATCCGAATCTCGATCCGGCGGCGATTGATGATGTGATCTACGGCTGTGCGAATCAGGCAGGGGAAGATAACCGCAACGTGGCACGAATGGCGTTGCTGCTGGCGGGTTTGCCGGAAAGCGTGCCGGGCAGCACGGTGAACCGGCTTTGCGGCTCCAGTCTTGATGCGATAGGCATTGCCGCGCGGGCGATCAAGAGCGGAGAGACGCAGTTGATGATTGCTGGCGGCGTCGAGAGCATGTCGCGCGCGCCGTTTGTTATGGGGAAGGCGGAAAGCGCCTTTAGCCGCAGCATGAAAATGGAAGATACCACCATTGGCTGGCGTTTTATCAATGCGCAAATGCAGGCGCAATATGGTGTGGATTCGATGCCAGAAACGGCAGAAAACGTCGCACAACAGTTTGCCATTTCGCGGGCCGATCAGGATGCGTTTGCCCTGCGCAGCCAGCAACGTACAGCGGCGGCTCAGGAGCAGGGGCTTTTTGACCGGGAGCTGGTTTCTGTGACAGTGTCACAACCAAAGGGCGAGCCGCGGATATTCAGCGCCGACGAACACCCACGCGCCACCTCGGCTGATGCGCTGGCAAAACTGAAGGGCGTCGTGCGGCCTGATGGCTCGGTGACGGCAGGCAATGCCTCCGGGGTTAATGATGGCGCTTGCGCGCTGCTTATTGCCAGCGAGCAGGCAATGGCGCAGCAGGGATTGCAGCCGCTGGCGCGCATTGTTGGCGTAGCGACGGCAGGCGTCGCGCCGCGTATTATGGGCTTTGGTCCCGCGCCCGCGGTACGTAAGGTGCTGGCGCTGACCGGATTAACGCTTGCACAAATGGACGTCATTGAGCTTAACGAAGCGTTTGCCGCTCAGGCGCTGGCGGTCATGCGCGATTTGGGTTTGCCTGATGAGGCCGCGCAGGTGAACCCGAATGGCGGCGCAATTGCGCTGGGGCATCCGTTGGGAGCATCCGGGGGAAGGCTGGCGATGGCGGCAGCGTATCAGCTACAGCGAACGGGTGGGCGTTATGGTCTCTGCACGATGTGTATCGGCGTTGGACAAGGCATCGCGCTGATAATCGAAAGGGTTTAAGGAGCAGAAATGCATTTGTTAACCCCGTTAATGCGCGGAACGGCGCTGACGGCAGAATTCTCAGAGCAGCAAGTGATCCAGGGGATGCTCGACTTTGAAGCCGCGCTGGCAAGGGCGCAGGCGGCTTGCGGCGTGATCCCTGTCGCCGCCGCCGGGCCGATCGTCCGTGCCTGTCGCGCAGGACGTATTGATGCGGACACGCTGGCAGAGTCGGCGCGTGCGGCGGGAAATCTGGCAATCCCCTTAGTCAAACAGTTAACCGCACAGGTAAAAGCCGATGATCCTGACGCGGCGCGCTACGTACATTGGGGCGCTACCAGTCAGGACGTTATTGACACCGGGATGGTGCTGCAACTGCGCGCGGCGCTGAACGCAACCCGTGCGCATCTCGCACGGTTAGTGGATACCGTTGCCAGCCAGGCATCGCGTTATCAGCAAACCGTCATGCCGGGACGGACCTGGATGCAGCAGGCGTTGCCGGTGACGTGGGGTCTGAAACTTGCCGGAACGCTTGACGCGTTATTACGCTGGCAGGAGCGCTTACAGCAGTTACTTCCGCGTGTGCTGGTGGTCCAGTTCGGCGGCGCGGCGGGCACGCTGGCGTCGCTCAGGCAGGACGCGCTGCCGGTGGCGTCGCGTCTGGCGCAGGAGCTGGCCCTTACGCTGCCGGATACGCCCTGGCATACGCAGCGCGATCGTATGCTGGAAGTGGCCGCGTGGTATGCCGGGATCGGCGGAACGCTGGGCAAATTCGCTCAGGATTTCGCACTGCTGATGCAGACCGAAGTGGCGGAAGTGAGCGAACCCGTCACCGCCGGGCGTGGCGGTTCCTCCACCATGCCGCATAAGCGTAACCCGGTCAGCTGCGCCGCCATTCTGACCGCGATGCAACGAACGCCGGGGCTAATGGCAACCCTCTACAGCAGTCAGCTTCAACAACATGAACGGGCGCTCGGCGGCTGGCAGGCCGAATGGGAAGTCTTGCCGGAAATCATCATGCTGGTCGGTCACGCGATGCAGGAAACGCAACACTTGGTTGAAGGGATGCAGGTCTGCCCGCCAAAGATGCTTGAGAACCTGGAGATCACGCATGGCCTGATGATGGCGGAGTCGGTGACCCTGGCGCTCGCAGCGTTTGTCGGTAAACAAGAAGCGCATCATTTGATGGAAGATCTTTGCCATCGTGCAATCGAAAAGCGGTGTTCTCTGCTGTCAGTGTTGGTCGATGAACCACGCGTGACCGCGCACGTTGATAAATCTCGTTTAACAGCGCTGCTTGACCCGACGCAGGCCACTGGCAGCGCAGAACACTTTGTCCAGCGCGTACTTTCGCGCTATGAGGAGCGGCGGCATGGAACTGAACTTTCAGATTGAAGGGCCGGATAACGCCCCGGTGGTGGTGTTATCGAATTCACTGGGTACGACGCTGACCATGTGGGAACCGCAGATGGCGGCGTTAACCGCGCATTACAGGGTGCTGCGTTACGACACGCATGGACACGGCGAAACGCGTAAACGGGGAGAAACGGACCTCGCGCGGCTCGGGCAGGATGTGATTGCGCTTCTGGACCATCTGGACATCCCGACAGCACATTTTTGCGGTATTTCAATGGGCGGGCTGACCGGTTTATGGCTCGCATGCCATCAGCCGCAACGGATGCGCAGTGTGACCGTGATAAACAGCGCGGCGCGGATAGGTAATGAAGCCGGCTGGCGCGACCGGGCGCAGCAGGTCCGCGCCAGCGGGCTTTCCGCGATTGCCGCCAGCGCGCCTGAGCGCTGGTTTAGTCTGCCGTTTCGTCTGGCGTCAGCAGAGACCGTGGCCGACCTGTGTCAGCAGCTCGTAGAATCGTCCGCGCAAGGCTATGCCGCCTGTTGTGATGCGCTGGCGACCGCCGATATGCGTGACGAGATAGCCGACATTCAGCGCCCGGTTTTGCTTATTGCCGGAGATGACGATCCGGTGACCACCGTGGCCGATGCGCAGTATATGCACCAGCGCATTGCGGGTTCAACAATGGTCGTGGTGAAGGCGTCGCATTTATCCACGATTGAAGCGCCAGACGCGGTGAACGCGGCGCTGCTGTCATTCCTGGGAGGACAGAATGCAGGATGAAGACCGTTTCGAACAAGGCATGAAGGTGCGTCGCAGCGTACTGGGCGATGCGCATGTCGATCGCACCGTGAAAAACCTGACCTCGCTTAACGCCGATTTTCAGGATTTTATTACCCGCTATGCCTGGGGAGACATCTGGAGCCGCCCCGGGCTGGAACGCCATACGCGCAGCCTCATCACCATTGCGATGCTGATAGCGCTCAACCGGGAAGCGGAGCTGAAGATGCATTTGCATGCTGCTTTTAATAACGGGGCGACGCGGGAAGAACTAAAAGAACTGATCATGCATTCCGCGCTCTATTGTGGTTTACCTGCCGCCAACGCTACGCTGCATCTGGCGCAGCAGGTTTTCGATGAGCGTGATGCCGCCGGTCTGTAAGACACGCTGCCGGCGACCTGAAGCGTCGCCGGAAATGTCTCTGTCAGGCTGCGAGTACCCGATTGCGCCCTGCGTTTTTGGCCCGGTATAAGGCAGCATCAACGCGTTTAAACAGGTCATCAAGGCTTTCATTTGGTTCATGTTGCGCCACGCCAATACTCACCGTAAAACGCGGCAGGCCCAACAGCGTGAGCTTTGCCACCGACGCGCGAATCGCTTCCGCCAGTGAAAGCGCATCATCCAGCGGCGTGCGCGGCAACAGCAGAATAAACTCCTCGCCGCCCCAACGGAAAACCCGATCGCCCTGGCGCGCGCTCTGCTGAAGGCAGTTCGCCAGCGCGCAGAGTACTTCATCACCCTTTAAATGCCCGTACATATCGTTAATGCTCTTAAACCTGTCAGTATCAATGAGCAGGAGACTGTAATCCTGCGCCAGGGAAAATGGGGTTCTCTGTTCGGGGTCAGTCAGGAGATAAAGCTGGCGGCGATTAAGTAAACCGGTCAGCGCATCGTGTAATGCCGCATAGTGCAGCGCCTCTTCCAGCCGTTTTTGTTCGGTAATGTCGTGGACAATGCATAGCATCAAGCGATCGCCGTAGATTTCGATTGGCCCCGCATAGGTCTGGACATGACGGGGAGAGCCGTCCGCCATCTTGTGCACAAAATGTAATGGCTTATGGCCGCCGGGCAACCGGGCAATTTCATGCATGATGGGTAAGATTTGTCGTCCCAGCATATTAATTTCCCAGGTATGTTTTTGACACATCGCCTCAAGGCTGTAACCGTAGAAATTGAGCGCCGCGAGATTGGCATCGACAATCAGTCCATCGCGCGAGGGATCAATCAGCAGAATAGGCGCCGTGTTGGTCAGAAAAAAACGGGCATAAAATCCCTGTTTCTTGCGCTGGTAGGCCAGCGAACGGCTCGCTTTTAACCCCTGAACGGTCGAGATATCTATCCCTTCAAACAGAATCACCTCGCGATCGTCAGGCAGTTGTCTTAACGAAAGACGGCACGAGAGGGTGCCCGGCGTATTGTCCCGGCTTACGGTCAGGATTTCGATAATATCCCGGCGGCTGCGTAAATCGGTGATGTAATCTGCGAGCTGGCGGTGCGCATGAACCGAATACGCGCCCTGACGCAGTTGATTGAAGTCATTTTCCGGCATAAACGCAGCGGCGGCGCGATTAGCAAACAACATTTCCCCCGTGAGCGGAAAGACGATCCAGACAGGAAGGGTCAATAAATCCAGAGCGTTAAAGTTGTGGGTCATTTTTATGGATCCTGTTTTTTAATCATGACATGTTGCGTAAGCGCAAAAAAAACAGAACAAGAAGCAAGCGTGGCGAGACGGCGGCAATAAGCGAGCCAGATAAGTGCGCAAGTTTTAATCTAGCAGGGTTTCACCTTTACGCATGAGGAAACGGCGTGGCAACGCTTAAAAAAAGCAGCGCTGAAATGGCCGTACGGGGATCGCTGTCTGCAGGCAAAAACAGAAGAGGAATAAAAAATAGTAAAAACTAAACAGTTAAGCGCTGATGAAATTATCTGCGCAGAGATATTGCGTGGCTTAAGTATAAAACAACGGAAAGGAGTAAATAGCAGATTGTCCGTGTTTTATGCGTCCTTACTGCAAATTAAGGTGATGGGGGAATGGCGTTAAGAGAAATTATCCATGGTATATCGTAAATGTTGGCGCAATGTAAAAAGCGGATGAAAATAGTGTTTCCTGATGCTATATAACTATTTACCCGCAATGTATTTTCTCCCGGAACTGAAATGTTAAAAAACATGAGTGTCAGAACGTTTATTATTGGCTTCCTGGTAGGCGTTTTCCTGTTATTCAATATTGTTCATATACTTTTCTCATCAAATATCCGCTTGGTTGTTTTAATGAATGTGATCTCGCTGACAGCGTTATTGTTTTTATGGTGGTATATGACAATATATCTTGTCACGCCGATCAACACGGTTAAGCGAAGTATTGCCGAAGTCACCGCCGGAAATCTGGGGGTGATAATCCCTGCGTTTGGTAATAACTGTGCGGGAAGACTCATTCCCGGAATTAACAGCCTGTCGGGTAATATTGCGACGCTGGTGCGTGAGATCCGCCATTCTTCTCACACCGCGCTGTCGCTGTCTGAACAGCTTGCCGCCCGCAGTGCGGAACTTTCGGTGAAAACCGAGCAGCAGTCGTCCTCACTGATTCAGACCTCGGCCAGTATGGAAGAAATGGCGGCGAGCACCCGTAATAATGCTGATAACACCCGTCTGGCCAATCATCAGGCCGATACGTCAAAACAGTGCGCGTATCACGGTAGCGAATTAATGGCGCAGGTTTCACATAATATGGAATCCATCGCGCACTGCGCGCAGCAGATGACGGAAATCATTACGCTGATTGACGATATTGCTTTTCAGACCAATATTCTGGCGTTAAATGCTGCCGTAGAAGCGGCACGCGCGGGTGAACACGGAAAAGGATTTTCCGTGGTGGCGACAGAGGTCCGGAATCTGGCGCACCGAAGCGCAGAAGCGGCGAAAAATATAAAAATGCTGATTGAAGAAACCCATAAAAATGTTCGGCAGGGAGCGGAGGTGGTCAGCGAAACAGAAAAAAATATGCAGATCATCGTCCAGGGCGCAGGGCAATTAAGCCAGCTCATGCGTGAAATTTCTGCCACTACCGTGGAGCAGGAAAAAGGCATCAACCAGATATCGCAGGCCATGAGCGAACTGGAAAGTGTTACCCAGAGCAATGCGCTGATGGTAGAGGAATTAACGGGTTCTTCTGCAGTATTGAAACGGCAGGTGGTTGAGTTGCAGTCTAAGACGCAGCAGTTTCGTTTATCTGCCACCACTACGTCGGCGCAACAGCACGGGCAGTCCAGGTTTTCATGATAAATATCAGCATTATGGGATAACGAGAAGTTGCTTAACCTACGCCGATAGCTAGACTAACCAGAAAAGCGCGACGTAGGGGAGGCGAAATGGAAGCCATAAAAGGGTCGGAAGTGAGTGTGCCGGATGCGGTGTTTGCCTGGTTGCTGGATGGCAAAGGCGGGGTGAAGCCGCTGGAGGATAACGATCTTATCGACAGCGCGCATCCCTGCTGGTTACATCTTAACTATACGCACCCCGACAGCGCGCAGTGGCTGGCCACAACGCCGTTACTGCCAAACAATGTTCGGGACGCGCTGGCAGGGGAAAGCCTACGCCCACGCGTCAGCCGTCTGGGAGAAGGAACGCTCATAACCCTGCGCTGCATTAACGGCAGCACCGATGAACGTCCGGACCAACTGGTGGCGATGCGTCTGTATATGGATGAACGGCTGATTGTCTCCACCCGCCAGCGTAAAGTGCTGGCGCTGGATGACGTGGTGAGCGATCTGCAGGAAGGCACCGGTCCCGTTGACTGCGGCGGTTGGCTGGTGGACGTTTGTGATGCGTTAACCGACCATGCCAGCGAATTTATTGAACAGTTGCACGACAGGATCATCGACCTCGAAGACAACCTGCTCGATCAGCAAATACCGCCGCGGGGATTTCTTGCGCTGCTGCGTAAGCAACTGATTGTCATGCGACGCTACATGGCCCCCCAGCGTGACGTCTATGCGCGGCTCGCCAGCGAGCGTTTGCCGTGGATGAGCGATGATCAGCGGCGCCGGATGCAGGATATTGCTGACCGGCTGGGCCGCGGACTGGATGAGATCGACGCCTGTATCGCCCGTACCGGCGTAATGGCGGATGAGATCGCGCAGGTCATGCAAGAGTCACTGGCCCGTCGGACCTATACGATGTCGCTGATGGCAATGGTATTCTTGCCCAGCACCTTTCTGACCGGGCTATTTGGCGTCAATCTGGGGGGTATTCCTGGGGGAGAATGGCGTTTTGGTTTTTCGATCTTTTGCATTCTGTTAGTGGTTGTGATTGGTGGTGTTACTTTATGGTTGCATCGTAGTAAATGGTTGTAAAAACGGGGCTTTTAAGAGATTTCTTCTGCTAAAACGGCTTTAAAATTGAGCGAAGTCAATAAACATCGCGCCCGTTCGCGGCAATATCATTCTCGCAGGTGAATGCAACGTCAAGCGATGGGCGTTGCGCTCCATATTGTCTTACTTCCTTTTTTGAATTACTGCATAGCACAATTGATTCGTACGACGCCGACTTAAATAAGTCGGCTTTTTTTTGCCAGCAGGTTATCAACGACTACCCTAAAAGGGAGCCCACGTTCTACCGGAGGCAAAAATGACTCGTCTGATGGTGTCCCTGAAACTGGAAATTCGTTTTTCCGACCCTGTACCGACCGATCCGGTTCCTGTTCCTGACCCGGTGCCGCGTCCGCAGCCCATGCCCGATCCACCGCCCGATGAAGAACCGATTAAATTGTCGCATCACAGGCGCAGATCTGCGAGGATACGCGCCTGCTGACTGTGAGTCGTTACCGCGAGATTAAATTGTGACCGCTTTTTCAACCCTGAACGTTCTGCCCGCCGCCCAGCTCGATAACCTCAACGAGTTGGGCTATTTGTCGATGACGCCTGTTCAGGCCGCCGCGCTACCGGCGATTCTGGCCGGGCAGGATGTTCGGGTTCAGGCCAAAACCGGCAGCGGTAAAACGGCGGCGTTTGGCCTTGGGCTTTTACAGCATATCGACGCCGCTCTGTTTAAAACCCAGTCGCTGGTGTTATGCCCGACGCGTGAACTGGCCGACCAGGTCGCGGGGGAATTGCGCCGTCTGGCACGCTTCCTGCCGAATACCAAGATATTGACCCTGTGCGGCGGCCAACCCTTTGGCGCGCAGCGCGACTCTCTCCAGCACGCGCCGCACATCATTGTGGCGACGCCTGGACGGCTACTGGACCATCTGCAAAAAGGCACGGTTTCGCTGGATGCGCTTTCGACGCTGGTGATGGATGAAGCGGATCGGATGCTGGACATGGGGTTTAGCGACGCCATTGATGAGGTGATTCGCTTTGCCCCTGCGTCACGCCAGACGCTGCTGTTTTCGGCGACCTGGCCCGAGGCGATTGCCGCGATCAGCAGCCGCGTTCAGCGAAATCCGGTAACCATTGAGATCGATACGGTTGATGCGCTTCCGGCCATTGAACAGCAGTTCTTCGAAACGGCTCCCCAGGACAAAATTCCGCTGTTGCAAATAATACTCAGCCAGCACCAGCCAAAGTCTTGCGTGGTGTTCTGTAACACCAGGAAAGATTGTCAGGCGGTATGCGATGCGCTGAACGCAGCGGGGCAAAGCGCGCTGGCGCTGCATGGCGATCTGGAACAGCGGGATCGCGATCAGACGCTGGTGCGTTTTGCTAATGGCAGCGCACGCGTGCTGGTCGCCACGGATGTGGCAGCGCGCGGGCTGGATATTAAGTCTCTGGAACTGGTCGTCAATTACGAGCTGGCGTGGGACTCGGAGGTCCATGTGCACCGTATTGGTCGAACGGCCCGCGCCGGGAATAGCGGTCTGGCGATCAGCTTTTGCGCGCCGGCAGAGGCGCAGCGAGCCAATATCCTTTCGGAAATGTTGCAGTTAACGCTGAACTGGCAGGATGCGCCAACGAACGTGACGCTAATGCCGCTCGAGGCGGATATGACCACGCTGTGCATTGACGGCGGGAAGAAAGCCAAAATGCGTCCTGGCGACGTGCTGGGAGCTTTAACTGGCGAGTTGGGACTGGACGGCGCGGACATTGGAAAAATTACCGTGCACCCGGCGCATGTCTACGTCGCGGTGCGTCAGGCGGTGGCGCATAAGGCGTGGAAGCAGTTACAGAACGGGAAAATTAAAGGGAAGTCCTGTCGGGTTCGCCTGTTGAAGTAAGCCCATTGGCGTTAACGCCGGATACGGCAAAGCCGTTATCCGGCAGGGTAAAAGCGTCAAACGACGCTTACTTCACCTCAACCACATTTAGCCGTAGCTCAGCAAGCTGATGTTCATCTTCTTCTGGCTGCCAGCCTACAGGCTGTAGCGGGATATCTTCGCGATCGAACGCCAGATCGCCACCGTCTACCACCTCTGCGCCGTGTCTGATCCCTTTGAAGTCAAACAGGTTAATGTCGCTCAGGTGAGACGGCACCACGTTCTGCATGGCGCTGAACATGGTCTCAATGCGACCCGGGTAGCGTTTATCCCAGTCGCGCAGCATGTCGGCAATCACCTGGCGCTGTAAGTTCGGCTGTGAACCACACAGGTTACAAGGAATGATAGGGAACGCTTTCGCCTCGGCAAAACGTTCAATATCTTTTTCCCGGCAGTAGGCCAGCGGACGGATCACGATATGTTTACCGTCGTCGCTCATCAGCTTTGGCGGCATGCCTTTCATCTTTCCGCCGTAGAACATGTTAAGAAACAGGGTTTGCAGAATATCGTCGCGATGGTGTCCAAGCGCAATCTTGGTGGCGCCCAGCTCCGTAGCGGTACGGTAAAGAATACCGCGGCGCAAACGCGAGCACAGAGAGCAGGTGGTTTTGCCTTCCGGAATTTTCTCTTTTACGATTCCGTAGGTGTTTTCCTCAACAATCTTGTACTCCACGCCGAGTTGTTCGAGGTATTCAGGCAGAATATGCTCAGGAAAACCGGGCTGTTTTTGATCGAGGTTCACCGCCACCAGCGAAAACTGGATCGGTGCGCTTTGTTGTAAATTGCGCAAAATCTCCAGCATGGTATAGCTGTCTTTGCCGCCTGAAAGACAAACCATGATGCGATCGCCGTCTTCAATCATGTTGAAATCGGCAATGGCTTCGCCCACGTTTCGGCGCAGACGCTTCTGTAATTTATTGATGTTGTACTGCTCTTTTTTACTCATTTCTTGATTTTGCGACATGTAATAGAGGCTCAATTCATTGTGTGGCATCAGAGGGGGCGACATCACGCCGAAGGATCCGCGGACGCTGTCTGATATAAAAACCGTGGAGCGTATGGTACGGATTAGCGAGAAAAATGTCAGCACATTTAACAGGCAAAACGCAGGGGGCAGGTAAGAGAAGAAAAAGCCCGCAGCGGGGTGCGGGCTGAAAGGATTAGCGAACCACCAGTACCGAACATTCAGCGTGACGCACGACAGCCGCCGCGTTCGACCCTAACAGGTAGGTGGTGATATCCGGACGGTGCGAGGCAATAATGACCATATCCGACGGTAATTTCTTCGCCATTTCCAGAATCTTGTCTTTTGGCGAACCCTCAGCAATATGTACCTGGACTCTGTCCGCCGGGATATTGAACTGCTTTATCATCTCTTCCAACTGAGATTTGGCTTCAGCTTTCAGATCGTCCATGGCGGGCAACTCTGCGGAGTAGGCCAGGCCCAGCGATGCGTAATAAGGCAGTGACGGAATCACGGTCAGAAAATGCACCTGCGCATCGTCAATCCTTGCTTCGGCTTCAACGTGGGAAATCACCCGTTGAGTTAATTCTGAGTCTGAAATATCGATAGGTACCAGAATCGTTCTGCTCATAAAAACCTCCTGTTAATGTATCCATATAAAGTGTAACGCCTTTTAGCTCGGTAAGTATAACGACGACGGTCACATTTTGGCATCACATATTTATGATTTTAATTATATGGTATGCATGTGTCAGCACAGCAAAGCGCGCAACAGAGAAGGACGGGGGTATTCAGCGCAGAGAATAGCCCGCCGTCGCCAGCGGGCTGAAGAGCTTAGAACTGGTAAACCAGACCCAGCGCTACAACGTCATCGGTGTTGATACCGTTGTTAGCATAGAAGTTGTCGTCTTCGTCCAGCAGGTTGATTTTATAATCAACATAGGTCGACATATTTTTATTGAAGTAGTAGGTCGCGCCGACGTCAGCGTATTTAACCAGATCTTTACTGGTGTCGTTACCCTGGCCGCTCAGGTCTTTACCTTTAGACATCAGGAAAGACACCGCCGGACGCAGGCCAAAGTCGAACTGGTACTGCGCAGTCACTTCCACGTTTTGCGTTTTGTTCGCTACGCCGTCATCGCCGTACGGGGTCATGTTGCGGGTTTCAGAATACATCGTCGCCAGGTAGATGTTGTTGGCATCGTATTTCAGACCCGCAGTCCAGGCATCCGCGTTTTCGCCGCCAGCCACTTTGCCGCCAGCGTTAACCTGCTCGTTGGTCCGGTCAGAGGTTGTGTAAGCAGCGCCAGCGCTGAAGCCCATGCCCATATCATAAGTCGTCGAAATACCGAAACCGTCGCCGTTGGAATGTTGAAGATCGCGGCCGTTGTTATTGGTGCCTTCCTGACCGTTCTGGTTTTCGTTGTTGCCCTGATACTGAAGCGCAAAGTTCAGTCCGTTTACCAGGCCGAAGAAGTCCGTGTTACGGTAGGTTGCGACGCCGTTTGTACGACCGGTCATAAAGTTGTCAGCCTGGGTGTATGAGTCGCCGCCAAATTCCGGCAGCATATCGGTCCAGCCTTCCACATCGTACAGTACGCCATAGTTACGACCGTAGTCGAATGAACCGTAGTCGCCGAATTTTACGCCCGCGAATGCCAGACGGGTCCAGGAATTTGAACCTTCGCCTTCTGTAGTATTCGCCTGAACGTTATATTCCCACTGGCCGTAACCGGTCAGTTGGTCGTTAATTTGGGTTTCGCCTTTGAAGCCAACACGAACATACGTTTGATCGCCGTCAGACTTATTGTTGTCAGAAAAATAATGCAGACCATCTACTTTGCCATAGAGATCTAATTTATTGCCGTCTTTATTATAGACTTCAGCGGCATGCGCTGCGCCAGCGGCTAACAGGGCAGGGATTACGAGAGCCAGTACTTTTCTTTTCATCGAAATAATCCTTTCGTTTATTATTTACCTGTGACTCCCTCTTAAGGGGAGTAAAAGCATGCTAAAGGAGAAGTTCCGTAAAGAGATAAGTATGAATTGTTACGTCTTAAGTAAAACCTTAATTAAATAATTCTATGGTAACAGCAATAATTAGCGTGAATGTATTAACCAAAAACATATAAAATAAAAATTATACAAGTTAAATTTGATGCGATATTCTGCGCGGGTTATATGCCTTTATTGTCAAACTCTGCTTTTTGTTGGTCCATTGCGAAACGTACTGATTTACCAGCAAACATACTGACAAGCCCGAAACGATGTTCGGGCTTTTTTTTTATTTCCAGATGAATCCCGCCAGGCCGTTATTCACTGTTCGCTTTTTCTGCTTTCCCCGCCAGTTGCGCCAGGAAGTCATAGCGTTTCTGCAGGTCCGCGGCGGCATCTTTCCATAGTTGCTCCGCGACCTCGGGCTGCTGCGCATTAAGACGGCGGAAGCGCTGCTCGTTAAGCAGGGTTTCCGCCAGCGCATCTGACGGTGGACGAGAGTCAAGCGCCAGCGGCACTTTGCCTTCCTCCGCGCGACGCGGATCGAAACGATAGAGCGGCCAGAAGCCAGTCGCCGTCAGTTGACGCATCTGGTCGTGGCTCAGCGCCAGATCGTAGCCGTGCTCTTCACATGGGCTGTAGGCAATGATCAGCGACGGTCCTGGATACGCCTCCGCTTCCTGTATGGCTTTCACCGTCTGGTTTAGCTGCGCGCCAAGCGAGATCTGCGCGACGTAAACGTGACCATACATCATCATGCTGACGCCGAGATCTTTACGCGCCTTGCGCTTGCCGTGTTCGCCAAATTTTGTCACAGCCCCAAGCGGCGTGGCTTTTGACGCCTGGCCGCCGGTATTGGAATAACACTGCGTGTCCAGCACCAGAATGTTGACGTTTTCGGTCAGGCTCAGCACATGATCGAGACCGCCGAAGCCAATATCGTAAGCCCATCCGTCTCCGCCGATAAGCCAGATTGATTTCTCAACCAGCGCATCGGCATCGGCGACCAGCTCGCGCGCACCGTCGACATCTTTCAGATGCTGGCGCAGGGCGGCAACCTGTTCGCGGCGAACGTCCGGTGTCGCTTCGGCGTGCAATGCCTCGTAGAGCGCCGTTGGGATTTGTTCGGCAAACTGCGACAGCAGGCGCATCACCCGCACGCGGTGCTGGTCGACCGTCAGACGGAATCCCAGACCGAATTCGGCGTTATCCTCAAACAGCGAGTTAGCCCATGCCGGCCCCCGTCCGTTCGCATCGGTGGTGTACGGCGTTGAAGGCAGGTTACCGCCGTAAATCGACGAGCACCCGGTGGCGTTGGCAATCAACATGCGATCGCCGTACAGCTGGGTCAGCAACTTGATATACGGCGTTTCGCCGCAGCCGGAACAGGCGCCGGAATATTCAAACAGCGGGGTGATCAACTGCGAAGTACGAATATCAATGCGTTCAAGTTTGCTGCGATCAATTTCTGGCAGAGCGAGGAAAAAGTCGTAGTTCACTTTTTCTTCTTCCACATGCTCAAGGCGGGACATCATATTAATCGCCTTGATTTCCGGGTTCTGGCGATCTTTCGCCGGGCACACCTCGACGCACAGGTTGCAGCCGGTGCAATCTTCCGGAGCGACCTGCAGCACATATTTCTGGCCACGCATATCACGAGATTTCACGTCCAGCGAATGCAGACTGGCTGGGGCGTTCTCCATCTCCTGTGGCGACACGACTTTGGCGCGAATCGCCGAATGCGGGCAGGCGGCGACACAATGGTTACACTGAGTGCACAGTTCCTCTTTCCAGATTGGAATTTCTTCGGCTATATTGCGTTTTTCCCAGCGCGTGGTGCCCATCGGCCAGGTACCGTCCGGCGGTAAGGCGGATACCGGAAGCGCGTCACCGAGTCCGGCGAGCATCGCGGCGGTGACCGTTTTGACAAAATCAGGGGCTGCGTCCGAAACGACCGGTGGACGGTGGGCGCTTTGCGGATTCACCGACTGTAGCGGCACTTCAACAACCGATTCGCGGGCCAGCGCCAGCGCCTGCCAGTTGCGCTCCACCAGATCCTGTCCTTTGCTGCTGTAGCTTTTGGCGATCGCGCCCTGAAGTTCAGCCAGCGCGCTGTCGCCAGGCAAAATGCGCGTCAGATGGAAAAAGGCCATCTGCATGACGGTGTTGATGCGTGCGGCCAGACCGCATTCGCGAGCGATTTTCGCGGCGTTAATGACGTAGAAACGCGCCTTTTTCTGGTTCAACACCGCCTGGACTTCCTGTGGCAAACGCGCCCAGACCTCATCGGCGTTATAGGGGGTATTGAGCAGGAAAATCCCGCCAGGCTTGAGACGTTCTGCCATCGGGTATTTGTCGATAAACTGCAACTGATGACAGCCAACAAAGTCGGCCTGCGAAACAAGGTAGGCGGAACGGATCGGCTGTTCGCTGACGCGAAGATGCGAAACCGTCAAACCCCCGGCCTTTTTCGAATCGTAGACGAAGTAACCCTGCGCGTACCAGGGGGTCGAGTTACCGATAATCTTGATGTTGTTTTTGGTCGCCGAGACGCTGCCGTCGCTGCCCAGTCCGTAAAACAGCGCTTCCAGCCGGGCGCTGGAGGGGAGGGTGTTTTCCGGTAACGGCAATGACAAATTGGTCACATCGTCGTAAATACCCACAGTAAAACGCGATTTTGGTTGCGTGCTGCTCAGTTCAGTGAACACCGCCAGCACGCAGTCGGGGCCGAACTCTTTCGAAGAAAGACCGTAGCGTCCGCCGATAACGCGCGGCAGTGTCTCACGCTCGCCGCGGTTAAAGGCTTCCGCCAGCGCGGTCATGACGTCCAGATACAACGGCTCTGCCTGGGATCCCGGCTCTTTGGTACGATCGAGTACGGCGACCGAACGTACCGACGCTGGCAGAGCGCGCAGCAGGTGTTGTGCGGAGAACGGGCGGAACAAACGTACTTTCAGCACGCCAACGTTTTCACCGCGCGTCAGCAGTTCGTCGACCACCTCTTCGCAGGTGCCGATACCCGACCCCATCAGGATGATCACGCGTTCAGCCTGTGGGTGACCGTAGTATTCAAAGGGGCGATATTGACGACCCGTCGCCGCGGCAAAATCATTCATCGCTTGCTCAACATGGTCGTAAACCGCGTTGTACCATGGGTTTGTCGCTTCGCGCGACTGGAAGTACGTATCCGGGTTTGCCGACGTGCCGCGAATCACCGGATGCTCCGGATTAAGCGCTCTGGCGCGATGGGCGTCGATTTCAGCCTGTGGCATCAGGTTCAGCAGCGTATCGTCAGCCAGCGGCACGATTTTGTTGATTTCATGCGAAGTACGAAAACCATCAAAAAAGTGAATAAAGGGCACCCGGCTTTTCAATGTGGCGATTTGGGCGATCAGCGCGAAGTCCTGCGCTTCCTGAACGCTGGCCGCGCACAGCATGGCGCAGCCGGTCTGGCGGACGGCCATTACGTCGGAGTGATCGCCGAAAATAGACAGCGCATGTGTCGCCACGGTACGGGCGGCGACGTGCAGTACGAACGGAGTAAGCTGTCCCGCCAGTTTATACAACGTCGGGATCATCAATAGCAGACCCTGGGAGGACGTAAAGGAGGTCGACAGAGCCCCGGTTTGCAACGCACCGTGCACGGTAGCGATCGCGCCGCCTTCAGACTGCATTTCGACCACGCGCGGGGTATCTCCCCAGACGTTTTTAAGCCCGTTCCCCGCCCAGGCGTCCGCCTGTTCAGCCATTGTTGAACTGGGCGTTATGGGGTAGATGGCGATAACTTCACTGGTGCGGAACGCTACGGAGGCGACCGCGCCATTACCGTCAATTGTGATCATATGACACCCTTACATTGCGCAAATTGAAAGACGCTCTCTACAGCATGGCGTCCCGATAGTTATCTTTTCAGTATAGGACTTTCCTGTATTCCCTTGAAGTTATGCGGCTTTCGAGTGCACAAATTGACACACAGATCGCGAAACAAGATCGGAAATTTAATATTTATTTAACCCCGATGATGCCCACGTTTTTATTTTTCCGGGGCAAGGTGTGCAATATATTTTTACGTTGTCATCAAAAAGTCGATTGTTTATTAACGTGGATTTAACAGCTTTATCTTATTTGTTAAGTGAGGTCCAAAACTGGACCGTAATTTTCTTTGAGAAATTTCTTAAGAAAATTATTATCCTTGCCGTTCTCTTGGGATATAACTGTTCTTAATAAGATGATTTAAGTTTGGCTTCAGGTCTGCTGTCTCTACACTGGGTGCAGAACAGGGCAGGAAAGCCTTGTTATTTTTTGCTGTTACCACAGTGATAATAACCAGCCAGTTGCGGATACACGCAATTTAAACATATTATTTACACGTAATAACGTGAATCTTCTTTGTGCGCGAAAAAGTCAGGATGTGATAATGTAATTACTTGTTTTGATTAAATTATGATTCGTTTATTTTTGCTTGCTTTACTTATATCTACCTCATCATCGTCTTTTGCGTTTGTTAAAATTCAGGCTAAAGACTGGGGCTTCAATACCTTTTCTACGTTGTCTTATGCTGATAATTCCGTAAACCGGTCGTCAGCTCAGCGTAACAACAAACAGCTTAAACAGCGCATTATGCGTGAATTCGCACAGTGGCAGGGTACACATTACCGCTGGGGCGGGGACAGCCGCCGTGGCATTGATTGCTCCGCCTTTACGCGTCGTATTATTGCCTCGACGATTCATAAACACTTGCCGCGGACTGCCCGTGAGCAAAGTCATATCGGTCGGCGGATACATCAGAATGAACTTAACGTCGGTGATTTGGTGTTTTTCGAAACGAAACCAAACGTCCATCATGTCGGGGTTTATATCGGTAATGATGCGTTTATTCATGCATCCAGTTCGGAAGGTGTGACGTTGTCACATCTTTCAAACCGATACTGGCAGTCGCGTTATGTGACTGCTCGTCGGGTGAGTGTTTAAGGCTCGTGGGGCTGCGTGAGATCAAAAACCGCACGGATAACGCGATAAAATGCGGCTGCGGCGCATAAATGCGCGCGTTGACTCTCGACGCGACAGCTTCGCATGCCTATTATTAGTGCGGTTCGTTTGGCTTTCAGAAGATAAGGGGAGAGAAATGCGCGCAGCGTTTTGGGTAGGATGTGCCGCGTTATTATTGTCGGCGTGCAGCAGTGACAATGAACCTGTTCAGCAGGCGACGGCGGCGCATGTCGCTCCAGGGTTAAGAGCGGCGATGACCAGCTCCGGCGAGGCCAATTGCGCCATGATAGGGGGATCGCTCTCTGTAGCCCGTCAACTGGACGGTTCTGCCATTGGCATGTGCGCGCTTCCCAACGGCAAACGCTGTAGCGAACAATCTCTCGCCGCGGGAAGCTGTGGTAGTTATTGATACTACTGCATTAAGTCGGCCAGTTTATAGCTCAGAGTATGTTCCGCCGTCGCCAGCGTAAGTTGGTTAGCGGTCAGGTCTACCTGTGCACCCTTGCTGAGCATGGCGCTCAGCGTGGCGTCCAGTTGATTAAGTTGCGGGTCGGCGCACATCATCCGCGTCATTGCCAGATTTTTGGCTTTCAGCTCGCCATCTGACAGCGTGGCCTGACCGGTGAAGCGATTACACATCTTGCCTGAGATCGTCATCTTTTCTCCGAAGCTCAGCTCGGGAGCCTGCTGGCTTGCCGCGATCGGTTTTCCGTCCACGCTTTCCAGCACGAAGCGATGATGCTGTAGCTGCTCGCGGCTGACAGACACTTTTCCATTACTCACACAACCTGCCATCAGCAGGCTCAGCGCAACCAGCGCGACTACCTTCTTCATATCAACTCTCTGAATCTTATCAATCAATAACAGAATAACGATCTTACCGAATATGGCTTTGGGGAAAATCTGAAAACCCCTCCCAAACACGGGAGGGATAAGCGTTAAAACAGGGCGTTAGGGCACGATTCACCGTTCATTAACTGCTGCAAATTGTGCAACGTAGTTTCTGAAATGCTGGTCAGCGCTTCCGCCGTGAGGAAGGCCTGATGCCCGGTAAACAGGACGTTGTGGCAGGCGGAAAGCCGACGGAACACATCATCCTGAATGACGTCATTAGACTTATCTTCAAAAAACAAATCGCGTTCGTTCTCGTAAACATCCATACCCAGCGAACCAATTTTCTGATTTTTCAGCGCTTCAATAGCCGCCTGGGAGTCGATCAGCGCTCCACGACTGGTATTGATCACCATCACGCCATCCTTCATTTGGTCAAAGGCCGCGTGGTTAAGCAGATGATAGTTCTCCGGCGTTAATGGGCAGTGCAGGGAGATCACATCCGACTCGGCAAACAACGTGGCGAGATCGACATATTCCACCCCCAGCTCAAGCGCAGCAGCGCTCGGGTAGGGATCGAACGCCAGCAGTCGCATACCAAAACCTTTCAGGATGCGCAGAGCGGCAATACCAATTTTACCGGTACCAATGATCCCGGCTGTTTTACCGTGCATAGTGAAACCGGTTAAGCCCTCGAGCGAGAAGTTAGCATCGCGGGTGCGCTGATAAGCGCGGTGAATGCGACGGTTCAGCGTCATCATCATACCAACGGCGTGCTCAGCGACGGCTTCCGGCGAATAGGCCGGCACGCGCACGACCTGTAAACCCAGCTCCTTTGCCGCGTCAAGATCGACGTTGTTGAAACCCGCGCAGCGCAGCGCGATGAACTTAACGCCTTGTTTCTTCAGCTCTTCAAGTACCGGTCGACTTCCGTCATCGTTTACGAAAATACAGACGGCCTCGCAGCCATGGGCGGTTTTCGCTGTCTTTTCCGTCAGCAAAAAGTCAAAAAATTCAAGATCAAAGCCAAAAGCCTCGTTAACCTGTTGCAGGTACTTCTTGTCGTACTGTTTAGTGCTGTATACGGCGAGTTTCATAAGACTTTCTCCAGTGATGTTGAATCACACGTATTGAATTCAAATTATTTTACAAAATATAAAAAAGTATTGAAAGTGATACATATAATGAATAATTCTAGAGCATCTATCCTTAAACTGGGCATGTTTCGGCAAACATGACACAATAGTGGCCTTATTCGGCTTAATTTAATGCTAAATCAGGATATTAACTGCCCATGAAGGGTAAATACAAAGCCGTTCTGGCGATCGCTTTGCTGGTTATCCTCATACCGCTGACGCTGGTGATGACGCTTGGGTGGTGGGTCCCAACGCTGGCGGGCATTTGGCTGCCGCTCGGCACGCGCATAGCCTTTGACCAAAGCCCACGCCTGACGCGTCAGGGCTTGCATATTCCTGAGATGACATATTTAGTCGGTGAATGTCCTTTGGCGCGCGTCACCCAGGCGGACATTTCCCATCCCAGCCGCTGGCAGCTTACGATTAAAACCCTTCAGCTCGATTCCGCCTGCCTGGCTAAACTCCCGCAAAGCGAGGCGTCGCCCGCCGCACCGCGCACCCTTGCCGAGTGGCAGGCGATGTTGCCGAATACCTGGGTCACTATCGACAATGTGGCGCTTTCTCCCTGGCAGGTATGGCAGGGAAAACTGAACCTTTCGCTTACCCCGTCGGTTCAGCAAGTGCGCTATCAGGGGGAAAAGGTCACCCTTCGGGCGCAACTGCGCGGCCAGATGCTGTCCGTGAGTGAACTGGACGTGACGGCGTTTGAAGGGCAGCCGCCCGTCAGACTGGGTGGTGAATTCACGATGCCGCTGGTGCCGGATGGGCTGCCGACAAGCGGTCATAGCGTTGCGACGTTGACTCTGCCGCAGGCGCCTTCGCTGGTGGATGCGGAACTGGAATGGCGTGACAATACGGGGCAACTGATCGTGATGGCGCGCGGACAGCATGAGCCGTTGCTCGACCTGCCGTGGACCCTTACGTCTCAGCAACTCTCCATCAGCGACGGCCGCTGGACGTGGCCGTATGAGGATTTTCCCTTAAGCGGGCGTCTGGGCATTAAGGTTGATAACTGGCAGGAGGGGACAGAAAGGGCGCTGATTAGCGGTCGCCTTAATGTCCTTACCCAGGGCGACGCGGGCAAAGGAAACGCGGTGCTGACCTTTGGCCCGGGCAAACTCAGCATGGATAATAGCGCGATGCCGCTTCAGTTAACCGGCGAAGCGAAGCAGGACGATTTGATTTTTTACGCCAGGCTACCCGCCCAACTGAGCGGAAGCCTGAGCGATCCGCAACTGGCCTTTGAGCCTGGCGCGCTGCTGCGTTCGCGCGGGCGGGTCATCGACTCGCTGGACATTGATGAGATTCGCTGGCCGCTGGCAGGGGTGACGGTGACGCAGCGCGGCGTGGACGGTCGTCTGCAGGCCATACTGCGCGCGCATGAAAATCAAATGGGTGACTTTGTGCTGCATCTCGACGGTCTGGCGAACGATTTCCTGCCGGATGCAGGGCGCTGGCAGTGGCGCTACTGGGGGAAGGGCCGTTTTACCCCTATGCATGCCGCCTGGGACGTGGCGGGTAAAGGGGAATGGCGCGATAAGGTCATCACCCTGACCGATCTCTCCACTGGCTTTAATCAACTTCAATACGGCACCATGACGATCGACTCCCCGCGGCTGATACTCGACAAGCCGGTTCAGTGGGTGCGCGATGAAGCCCAGCCGCGGTTTAGCGGCGCGCTCTCGCTCGACGCTGGCGAAACCCATTTTTCGGGCGGCAGCGTGTTGCCGCCGTCGACGCTCAAGTTCAGCGTTGACGGTAGCGATCCGACGTTGTTCCAGTTCAAAGGCGATTTACATGCCGGGGCGATTGGGCCGGTTCGGGTTAACGGACGCTGGGACGGCATTCGTCTGCGCGGACAGGCCTGGTGGCCGCAGCAGTCGCTAACGGTGTTTCAACCTTTGGTGCCGCCAGACTGGAAAATGACTCTGCGCGAAGGCGAGCTCTACGCCCAGGTCGCGTTCTCTGCCGCGCCGGAACAAGGGTTTGAAGCGGGCGGCCACGGTGTGCTCAAAGGCGGCAGCGCATGGATGCCCGACAACCAGATTAACGGTGTGGATTTCGTGTTGCCATTCCGTTTTGGCAACGGTACGTGGCAACTGGGCACGCGCGGACCGGTTTCGCTGCGGATCGCCGAAGTGGTCAATCAGGTGACAGCTACCAATCTCAGCGCCGATCTGCAGGGCGCGTACCCCTGGCGTGAAGAGGATCCGCTGTTACTCACCGACGTCAGCGTCGACGTGCTGGGCGGTAAGGTGAGGATGCAGCAGTTGCGTATGCCGCAGCATGACCCGGCGTTGATTCGTGTGGAAAATATTTCGTCCAGCGAGCTGATAAGCGCGGTGAATCCCAAGCAATTTGCCCTGTCCGGCCCGGTCAGCGGCGCGCTCCCAGTGTGGCTGAATAATGAAAAATGGATCATTAAAGACGGCTGGTTAACGAATCCGGGTCCAATGACTCTGCGTATCGACAAAGACACCGCCGATGCGGTGGTGAAGGATAATATGGCGGCGGGCGCGGCGATCAACTGGCTGCGTTACATGGAGATCGCCCATTCCTGGACCAAAATCAATTTAGACAATCTCGGCGTACTGACCATGCAGGCGGCCATCACCGGCAACAGTCGCGTAGAAGGTAAGACGGGGACGGTCAATCTCAACTACACCCACGAAGAAAACGTATTTGCGCTCTGGCGCAGTCTGCGCTTTGGCGACAACCTACAGGCATGGCTTGAACAGAACGCAACGCTGCCCATGAAATACTGCCCGGAAGGCAAGGAATGTGAGGACCCCCAATGAAAATGATGACAGCCATGCTGGCGCTACTCCTGTCAGGGGTATTGACGGGCTGTACGCCGCGCATTGAAGTCGCGGCGCCAAAAGAGCCAATCACTATCAACATGAATGTCAGGATTGAGCATGAAATCCACATCAAAGTGGATAAAGACGTAGAAAGCCTGCTCAAATCACGTAGCGACTTATTCTGAGGTTAGGATGAAACGAACATTACTTCTGACGACGCTGATTCTCGGCCTGCTGAGTGGAAATGCGCTGGCGCTGACCCTCAATGAGGCCAGAACGCAAGGACGGGTTGGGGAGACCCTGAACGGCTACCTCGTGGCGCTGAAAGAGGATGCCGAAACCCGGACGCTGGTGAAAGAGATCAACCAGGCGCGAAGCGTCAGCTACCAGCAGCTTGCTGAAAGCCACAATATTCCGGTAGAGGAGGTCGCGAAAATGGCCGGGCAAAAGCTGGTTGAGCGCGCCCGTCCGGGCGAGTACGTGCAGGGAATCAACGGTAAGTGGCTGCGGAAATAACTGATAAATTCTGAAATGTTGCCTGATAGCAGGGGGCGATGGCGCATCAATCGATAAAGTCAGGCATTATTACGCGACTTTTTAATTATCAGGGAATGATAATGACCCTCTATCAAATTAAGCCCGCTTTTCAGGCGCTTTTGCGTCCCCTCATGTTTTGGCTGCACCGACACCGCGTGACGGCTAATCACATTACCCTTGCCGCAATGGCGCTCTCATTCCTGACGGGCGGCGTGTTGGTGTGTTTCCCCCGTCTGGAACTGCTGGTCCTCCTGCCTGTCGTGCTCTTTGTGCGCATGGCGCTTAATGCGCTGGATGGCATGCTGGCGCGAGAGTGCAATCAGCAGTCAAGACTGGGTGCGATTCTCAACGAAACCGGCGATGTCCTCTCCGACCTCGCGCTTTATCTGCCGTTTATGCTGATCCCGGACAGTAACCCAATGCTGGTTGTGGCGATGCTGTTCTGTGCGGCAATGACGGAATTTTGCGGCGTGCTGGCGCAAACCATTAACGGCGTGCGCAGCTACGCGGGTCCGTTAGGCAAAAGCGATCGCGCGCTGCTGTTTGGCTGCTGGGGACTGCTTTTGACGCTGTGGCCACAGCTGGCGATATGGAATAACGCCGTCTGGTGTGGCGCCATCCTTCTGCTGCTGTGGACGGCGGGTAATCGCTGTCGCAGCGCGTTGCGGGTCGAGGTGGCGAAGTGATGATGCTGGAGAAATCCCTGGCGGCGGTATTCGCGCTGCTGTTGGCGGCGAGCGTGGTCAATGTGCTACTGGTTACGCTGCGTCCGGAGAAAGACTGGCGCGAATTAACGCTACGCATTCGCACATGGTGGGTCATCGTGGTGCTGTTTTCGCTGGCGATCCTGAGTCCTGCCTGGCTGGCGCTGACCTTTTTCGGGCTGGTCAGCTTTATGGCGTTGAAAGAGTTTCTGACCCTGGCGCCGTCCCGTCAGGCTGACCGTATGCCGCTGTTGTGGATGTTTATCGCTATTCCGGTTAACTACGGGTTTATCGGCAGTGGCTGGTACGGCATGTTTGTGGTGTTTATTCCGGTATATGTCTTTTTATTCCTTCCCGCGCGAATGGTGATCGCCGGCGACACGCAGGGCTTTTTGCGTACCGCTTCCCAACTGCACTGGAGTTTAATGACCACCGTGTTTGCGTTCAGCCATGTGGCTTTTCTGCTGGTGCTTCCTGCTGATGGCAAACAGACCGGCGCGCTACTGGTGCTGTTTCTGGTCGGTCTGACGGAATTTAACGACGTTGCGCAGTACATCTGGGGTAAGTCGTTCGGGCGCATTAAGGTCACGCCGACGGTCAGTCCGAATAAAACGCTGGCAGGATTGCTGGGCGGCGTGGCGACAACGGCATTGGTTGCCCTGCTGTTAGGGCCGTTACTGACACCAATGAGCGGGGCGATGGCGCTGCTTGCCGGGGTGATTATCGGCGTGACGGGGTTTTGTGGTGACGTGGTGATGTCGGCGATCAAACGGGATTGTGGCGTCAAAGACAGCGGCACTCTCTTGCCGGGACACGGTGGTATTCTCGACAGGCTGGACTCGCTTATCTTCACTGCGCCGGTCTTCTTTCATTTCATCCGCTATTTTTACTTTTAACTACCATGACGCGACTACTTCGTACTCTGTTTACTCTTTGTGTTGTCTGGCCGGTCATTTGGCTATGGCTGGGGTTGCGTGTCCGGCATCGGGAACGTCTGCCGACACACGGTCCGGCGATTATTGTGGCGAATCACAACAGCCATATGGACGTGTTTGCGCTGCTTTCGCTGTTTTCATTACGTCGTCAGGGTCAGGTGCATCCGGTTGCCGCGGCGGATTATTTTCTGCGTAATAAGTGGATGGCCTGGTTTGCGCTGAATATTCTCAACATTATCCCGGTGATGCGTAAAGGGGGCGACGCTAACCCGTTGGCCCGTTGCGAACAGGCGCTACGAGAAGGCAAGACGCTGATTCTGTTTCCGGAAGGTACCCGCGGCGAGCCTGGAAAGCTGGCCCCGCTGAAGTCCGGGTTATGGCATCTGAGCCAGCGTTTTCCGGAGGTGCCGATTATTCCTGTCTGGCTGACCGGAACCGAACGGGTAATGGCGAAGGGCAACCGGATACCGCTGCCGCTGTTTATCGATGTGTCCATTGGCGGGGCGATGTATGCGGATCCCGACAAGCGCGCGTTCATGGATAATCTCCGGGCGCAGCTGTTGGCGCTTTCGCAATAAAGCAAATTGGCTGATAGCGCACCGTTTTGCGCTATCAGGCACGTTGTCTTGAGCGTTTGTTTCTATACTGTCCACTGCAACGGCGTTATCGACTCATTGCGGGACAACATGATGACAAAAAAATATTCTGCTCAGTGCCACTGCGGCGCGGTCACCTTTACCGTTCAGCTTAGCGACGGGTTTCACACCGTGCGCCGCTGTAACTGTTCGTTTTGCCGGATGCGCGGCGCCGTGGTGGTTTCTGCGCCGCTCGACGGTATCGACGTCCTCACCGGGCGCGATAAGCTCACGGAGTACCGGTTTAATACTGGCGAAGCGAAGCATTATTTTTGTTCAGTCTGCGGGATCTACACCTTTCACCAGCGCCGTTCCAGTCCGGATCAGTATGGTGTGAACGTGGCCTGTATTGAAGACGTCTCGCCTTTTGACTTTTCACCGGTTGAGGTAACCGACGGGGTGAATCATCCCAGTGATGGCGCGAGTCGTGGTGTGGTGGGGTATCTGAGTTATCAGCCAAAATGAACACCTCCCGCCGCAGCGGGAGGTGAGCGCTTACGCGGCTACCACGCTGTCGATAGCGGCTTTCGCGTCGGACTGCGCTTTTGATGCCACTTCCGGTCCGTAGGCGATTCCTTCGGCGAACACAAAGTTCACGTCGGTGATCCCAATGAATCCAAGGAACACTTTCAGGTATGGCGCGATCAGATCGGTCGGGGTATCTTTGTGAATACCGCCGCGGCTGGAGAGGATCACGGCGCGTTTACCGGTGACCAGACCTTCCGGCCCTTTCTCGGTATAGCGGAACGTGACGCCAGCGCGTGCGATCAGATCGAAGTAGTTTTTCAGCTGTGTCGGGATGTTAAAGTTGTACATCGGGGCGGCAATGACAATTACGTCGTGGGCTTTCAGTTCAGCAATCAGCTCATCAGACAGCGCCAGTGCTTCCTGTTGACGCGGCGTCAGCGGCGCATCGCTCGGGCGCAGGGCGCCGACCAGTTCGCCATCCAGAACCGGAACAGGGTTTGCCGCCAGGTCGCGTACGGTTACGGCATCAGCGGGATGTTTTTCACGCCATTGTTCAACAAAATAATCAGACAACTGACCAGACTGAGAGTACCCTGCCAGAATACTGGATTTAAGAACTAATACCTTGCTCATGGGTGTTTCCTTATAGGTGTTTGAATGGGCTGTGCCCCGTTGCGTGTTGACACTTTATTCACAATCCTGCCACAGAGATAGCGCAATATATCGAAGCCTATGTTCGAATTTATTGAACGACACACAACATGCGCTGATGTGGTACTCTATACCTATCAATTTAAAGAGATTTAACCAGGCAGAGCACTGCCATCTAACCTTATGACAGAACAACAAAAATTAACCTTCCACCTCCTGCAACAGCAGTTAGATGCGTTGATGCTGCGCGATCGCCAGCGTTTTGCTCGCCGCCTCCACGGCGTGAAGAAGGTTAAAAATCCTGATGCACAACAGGCCATTTACCAGGAAATGGCGAAAGAGATCGAACAGGCAGCCGGTAAAGTCGTGCTACGCGAAGCGTCACGTCCGGCGATCGTGTATCCAGAAAACCTGCCGGTTAGCCAGAAAAAACAGGCCATTCTTGAAGCGGTTCGCGATCACCAGGTGGTGATTGTGGCCGGGGAAACCGGGTCGGGAAAAACCACCCAGCTACCGAAAATTTGCATGGAGTTGGGGCGCGGGGTTAAAGGGCTGATTGGCCATACGCAACCGCGCCGTCTGGCTGCGCGTACTGTGGCGAACCGTATTGCTGAAGAATTGCAAACGGAGCCGGGCGGCTGCATCGGTTATAAGGTGCGTTTCAACGACCACGTCAGCGATAACACGATGGTTAAGCTGATGACCGACGGTATTCTGCTGGCGGAAATCCAGCAGGATCGTCTGCTGATGCAGTACGACACCATCATTATCGATGAAGCGCACGAGCGCAGCCTGAACATCGATTTTCTTCTGGGGTATCTGAAAGAGCTGCTGCCCCGTCGCCCGGACCTGAAAGTTATCATTACTTCCGCGACTATCGATCCGGAGCGATTCTCAAAACATTTCAACAATGCGCCGATTATAGAGGTGTCAGGACGGACCTATCCGGTGGAAGTGCGCTATCGCCCGATTGTAGAAGAGGCGGACGATACCGAACGCGACCAGCTACAGGCTATTTTCGATGCGGTAGAGGAACTGGGACGTGAAAGCCCCGGCGATATTCTGATCTTTATGAGCGGTGAACGCGAAATCCGCGACACCGCCGACGCGCTTAACAAGCTCAATTTACGCCATACGGAAGTGCTGCCGCTGTATGCCCGGCTCTCCAATAGCGAACAGAACCGGGTGTTCCAGTCCCACAGCGGACGGCGCATTGTACTGGCGACCAACGTGGCGGAAACCTCGCTCACCGTGCCGGGTATTAAGTACGTCATTGACCCCGGCACCGCGCGCATTAGTCGTTACAGCTACCGTACAAAGGTACAACGTCTGCCTATCGAGCCGGTTTCTCAGGCTTCCGCTAACCAGCGTAAGGGGCGTTGCGGTCGCGTCTCGGAAGGGATCTGTATTCGTCTTTATTCCGAGGACGATTTCCTGTCGCGCCCGGAGTTTACCGATCCGGAGATTCTGCGTACCAACCTGGCGTCGGTTATTCTGCAAATGACCGCGCTGGGACTGGGCGATATCGCCGCGTTCCCGTTTGTCGAAGCGCCGGACAAGCGCAATATCCAGGACGGCGTGCGCCTGCTGGAAGAACTGGGCGCGATTACGACTGACGAACAGGCGAACGCCTATAAGCTAACGCCGCTGGGTCGCCAGCTCAGCCAGCTGCCGGTGGATCCGCGCCTGGCGCGCATGGTGCTGGAAGCGCAAAAACACGGCTGCGTGCGCGAGGCGATGATCATCACCTCCGCACTCTCCATTCAGGACCCGCGCGAAAGGCCAATGGACAAGCAGCAGGCGTCGGATGAAAAACACCGCCGCTTCCATGACAAAGAGTCCGATTTTCTGGCATTCGTAAACCTGTGGAATTATCTCGGCGAGCAGCAGAAGGCGCTGTCATCGAACCAGTTCCGCCGCCAGTGCCGCGTGGATTTCCTCAATTACCTGCGGGTGCGCGAGTGGCAGGATATTTACACCCAACTGCGTCAGGTGGTGAAAGAGCTGGGCATTCCGGTCAATAGCGAACCGGCGGAATACCGTGAAATTCATATTGCGCTGCTTACCGGGCTGCTGTCGCATATCGGGATGAAGGATGCCGACAAGCAGGAATATACCGGCGCACGCAACGCGCGTTTCTCCATCTTCCCCGGCTCTGGCTTATTCAAGAAACCGCCAAAATGGACGATGGTGGCAGAACTGGTGGAAACCAGCCGTCTGTGGGGCCGTATTGCGGCGCGAATCGATCCGGACTGGGTGGAGCCCGTTGCCCAGCACCTGATTAAACGTTCTTACAGTGAACCGCACTGGGAGCGGGCGCAGGGCGCAGTGATGGCGACTGAAAAGGTCACCCTGTACGGTTTACCGATTGTCGCCGCCCGCAAGGTGAACTACAGCCAGATCGATCCGGCGTTATGTCGCGAGCTGTTTATCCGCCACGCGCTGGTCGAAGGCGACTGGCAAACGCGGCACGCATTCTTCCGCGATAACCTGAAGCTGCGTGCTGAGGTCGAAGAGCTGGAGCATAAGTCACGCCGTCGCGATATTCTGGTGGATGACGAGACGCTGTTTGAGTTTTACGACCAGCGCATCAGCCACGATGTAATTTCCGCGCGTCATTTCGACAGTTGGTGGAAAAAGGTCAGCAGGGAAACGCCAGACCTGCTCAATTTTGAAAAGAGCATGCTGATCAAAGAGGGGGCGGAAAAGATCAGCAAGCTGGACTATCCCAACTTCTGGCATCAGGGCAATCTGAAGCTGCGCCTGAGCTACCAGTTTGAACCGGGCGCGGATGCCGACGGCGTGACGGTACACATCCCTCTGCCGCTGCTGAACCAGGTGGACGAGAGCGGTTTTGAATGGCAGATCCCCGGCCTGCGCCGTGAGCTGGTGATTGCGCTGATCAAGTCGCTGCCGAAGCCAGTACGGCGCAACTTTGTCCCTGCGCCAAATTATGCTGAGGCGTTTTTAGGCCGTGTAACCCCGCTCGAACTGCCGCTACTGGAGGCCCTTGAGCGTGAGCTGCGCCGCATGACCGGCGTGACGGTTGACCGCGAAGACTGGCACTGGGAACAGGTGCCCGATCATCTGAAAGTCACGTTCCGCGTTGTCGACGAGAAGAACAAAAAACTGCAGGAAGGACGTTCGTTAACGGCGCTGAAAGAGGCGCTGAAGGGCAAGGTTCAGGAAACCTTGTCTGCCGTGGCGGACGACGGTATCGAACAGAGCGGCCTGCATATCTGGAGTTTTGGCCAGCTTCCGGAAAGCTACGAGCAGAAACGCGGCAATTATAAGGTCAAAGCCTGGCCAGCGTTGGTGGACGAGCGCGACAGTGTGGCGATCAAACTGTTCGATAACCCGCTGGAACAGCGGCAGGCAATGTGGTCCGGCCTGCGGCGTTTGCTGCTGCTGAACATACCGTCGCCCATTAAGTACCTGCACGAGAAGCTGCCGAACAAAGCTAAGCTGGGTCTGTACTTCAACCCGTATGGGAAGGTGCTGGAACTGATAGACGACTGTATCTCCTGTGGCGTAGACAAATTGATCGACGCCAACGGCGGCCCGGTCTGGACAGAGGAAGGTTTTACCGCGTTACACGAAAAGGTGCGTGCCGAACTGAACGACACCGTGGTGGAGATAGCAAAGCAGGTTGAGCAGATCCTGACTGCCGTGTTTGCCATCAACAAGCGGTTGAAAGGGCGCGTGGACATGACGATGGCGCTGGGGCTGTCGGATATTAAAGCGCAAATGAGCGGGCTGGTGTATCGCGGCTTTGTCACCGGAAACGGCTTCAAACGTCTCGGCGACACGCTGCGCTATTTACAGGCGATCGAAAAACGGCTTGAGAAGCTGGCGGTCGATCCGCACCGCGACCGCGCCCAAATGCTGAAAGTAGAGAGCGTGCAGCAGGCGTGGCAGCAGTGGCTCAATAAATTGCCCCCTGCGCGACGTGAAGATGAAGATGTGAAGGCGATCCGCTGGATGATAGAGGAGCTGCGCGTCAGTTACTTCGCGCAGCAGCTCGGTACGCCTTATCCGATTTCAGATAAGCGTATTTTACAGGCGATGGAGCAGATAAACGGGTAATTGTTTGCACTGTGACGTGAACGTAGCGCCTCACCCGGCGAATACCGGGTGAGGCTTATGACTATTACAGTTCGTTCGGCTGAGCGTGAATAGCAGAAGACCGTTTTACCCGACTTGCAAAGAAGATGGCGGTGAGGGAGATAGCGACAGTGACGAGCAAATACCACGCCACCGGCACCCAGTCGCCGTTATATTTCGCCAGCAGGCCCGTCGCGATAAGCGGGGCAGTGCCGCCAGCCAGTGCCGCGCCAATCTGGTAACCCAGGGTGATCCCGGTATAACGAACGTTAGCGCTGAAAATTTCAGAGCAGAGCGTGCCGAGAACCGCGGTGACCGGGGCCCAGAGAATGCCGAACATCACCACCGTCGCCAGTACGATTCCCCAGGTCGTGCCGGTATTGAGCAGTAGAAACCACGGCACGATAAACAGACCGAGCAGGCAGACGCTGACGGCATACATCCGTTTACGGCCCACTTTATCCGACAACAGGCCCATCAGCGGGATCATTACCGTAGCCACCAGCGCGCCAAGGGTAACGGCTTCCAGCGCTTGCGACTTTTGGTAGGTGAGCGTTGTCGTCGCGTAACTGACCACAAAGGTCGAAAAAATATAAAATGGCGCGGTTTCTACCACTTTGAGTCCTGCGGCGATCAGCACTTCACGCCAGTGATGGGTGAGCGTCTCGCGAAGCGGCGCTTTGGCGACCTGTCCGGATTGCTTCACTTTCTGAAAATCCGGCGTTTCGTCAATATCGCGGCGGATCCATAGCCCCAGCAGCACCAGTACGGAACTGAGCAGGAACGGGATGCGCCAGCCCCAGGAGAGGAAATCCTCTTCGCTGAACAGCGTCATTAACGACACGATAAACGTCGCCATCAGCATGCCGATGGTGACCCCCGCCTGGGGAATACTGCCAAAAAAGCCTTTACGTTTTTCCGGCGCGTATTCATAGGCCAGCAGCAGCGCGCCGCCCCATTCGCCACCTATCCCCATGCCCTGAATGATACGCATCAGAATCAACAAAATGGGCGCCCAGATACCAATCATCTCGTAGGTTGGCAACAGGCCAATCATCACCGTCGCGCCGCCCATCAGCGACAGCGTTAAGACCAGCGTTTTCTTACGGCCAATCCGGTCGCCGATATGGGCAAAAACAACACCACCGATCGGGCGAATGAAAAAGGTCAGAGAGAAAGACAGATACGAGAGGATCAGACCGATAACCGGGTCAACCATCGGAAAGAAAATCTTGTTAAACACCAGCGCGGCGGCGGTGCCATACAGGAAGTAATCGAACCACTCAATCGCACTGCCGGTCAGGCTGGCGATGAGGACTTTTTTGTTTTTCTTCAGAATGGCAGTGCTACTTTCATGCGTTGTCATTGACGTTAAACCTCAGCCAGAGAGTAGAAAAAGGTGACACCTGGCGGTGCGGAAGGTGCAACCTGAAACAGTCGGTTGGTTGTGAAATTGTTAATCAAACTAGGCAGATTGGTTACATTTGACAAGAGGGAGGCGAAAGACATGCGCCAAAAATAAGGCAATTTACCAGGCGAATTTTCTGTGAGAGCAGAAGATATGACAGGGATGATTTATTAAACGGCTTAAAAACAGGATAATCGACAGGTGCAACCGATACGTTTTTAGACGTTTCTGGTTATTTCATGAATGTGACAAAAAAAGCGGCGAAATTTAACGCTTAACCTTTCAGAGAGATCTGCTGTTTATCCTGTCGGGCTGCGGTAGGCTGCTGAGAAAGAGGAGGAGCCCACTATGCGAACGTTCCTGAACATTTCCGACGCCTCCCTTGAGGCGATTAATACTGTAGGGCAGTGGCTGGCGCAGGATGACTTTCACGGCGGTGCGGCTTATCCGGCCGACTGCGTCGTGCTTGCCGGTAATGCCGTGATCCCCACCATTGATGCCGCCTGCCGCATCGCGAAAGAGCAATCTGTTCCGCTGTTGATTACCGGCGGGATCGGGCACTCAACGACCTTTCTGTATGCCGCCATTGCGCAGCATCCCCGTTACAATACGATTCGTACCACCGGACGCACCGAAGCGGCTATCCTTGCAGATATCGCACGCCAGTTCTGGCAGATCCCGGCGGATAAAATCTGGCTGGAAGAACGTTCCACTAACTGCGGTGAAAATGCACGTTTTAGCGTCAGCCTGCTTACCGGGGTCACCGATCCCATCAATACGGCGATTGTGGTTCAGGACCCCACCATGCAGCGGCGCACTATTGCGACGTTTCGCCGGGTAACCCGTGACAACCCGGATGCGCCGCGTTGGTTAAGTCATCCTGGCTTCACACCGCTGCTTTACCGGCATGACGACGGTCTTGCTTTTTCCAACATTGATGATCGCGTATGGACCATTGAGCGTTATTTAGCGCTGGTGGCGGGCGAAATACCACGCCTGCGTAACGACGAATCGGGCTACGGACCTTGCGGTCGCGACTTTATTGTTCACGTTGATTTTCCGGCGGACGTGGAAGCCGCATGGCAAACGCTGCACGACGATGAAGCACTCTATGCGGCCCTCAGCGATCGCGCTTTGCGTTGAACCCTGCCCGTTTAGCCTTGTTTTCTCCCAAACGGGCATTTTTCCTGCCCTTGCCAGCGGCGTTCTTTGCCCCTGAGCGGCCTCTTTTATGAGGCCGCTCACATTATCAAAACACCAGTTGGAATACTGACGGCATGATTGATGTTTATTAACAACAATTTCACTTGTTAAAAACATTTCAATCACAGGAGTAGCGCATGTCAGTACCCGTACAACATCCTATGTATATCGACGGACAGTTTGTGACCTGGCACGGAGAAGCCTGGATTGATGTCATCAACCCGGCGACGGAAGAGGTGATTTCCCGTATCCCGGACGGGCGGGCGGAAGATGCGCGTAAAGCGATTGAGGCGGCAGAACGGGCGCAGATCGGTTGGGAAGCGCTGCCGGCCATTGAACGCGCAAGATGGTTACGCAAAATATCCGCTGGCATCCGCGAGCGAGCTAATGAGATCAGCGCGCTGATTGTTGCCGAGGGCGGCAAGATCCAACAGCTGGCGGAGGTGGAAGTGTCATTTACCGCCGATTATCTTGACTATATGGCCGAGTGGGCGCGCCGCTACGAGGGCGAGATTCTGCAAAGCGATCGCCCCGGCGAGAATATATTGCTGTTTAAGCGCGCGCTGGGCGTGACCACCGGTATCCTGCCGTGGAATTTCCCGTTCTTCCTGATCGCCCGAAAACTGGCGCCCGCGTTGCTCACGGGCAATACCATCGTGATCAAGCCGAGCGAGTTTACGCCGAATAATGCCATCGCTTTTGCGAAGATCGTCGATGATATTGGTTTGCCGCGCGGCGTCTTTAACCTTGTGCTCGGTCGTGGTGAAACAGTCGGACAGGAGCTGGCGGGGAATCCTAAGGTGGCGATGGTCAGCATGACCGGCAGCGTGACGGCGGGAGAAAAAATTATGGCCACCGCCGCGAAGAACATCACCAAAGTATGCCTTGAACTGGGGGGCAAAGCGCCAGCTATCGTTATGGACGATGCGGATCTGGCGCTGGCGGTGAAGGCGATTGTTGATTCTCGCGTCATTAATAGCGGGCAGGTCTGTAACTGTGCCGAGCGGGTGTATGTCCAGAAAGGCATTTACGATCGGTTTGTCACGCGTCTGGCTGACGCGATGAAAGCGGTTCAGTTTGGCAATCCCGCCGAGCGTAACGACATTGCGATGGGACCGTTGATTAATGCGGCTGCGCTGGAACGTGTGGCGCAAAAAGTGACGCGTGCGGTTGAAGAAGGCGCGAAAGTGGTGCTTGGGGGTAACGCGGTGGAAGGGAAAGGCTACTTCTATCCACCGACGCTGTTGGTGGATGTGCGCCAGGAGATGGCGATCATGCATGAAGAGACTTTTGGTCCGGTGCTGCCCGTCGTCGTCTTTGATACGCTGGATGACGCGCTGGCCATGGCGAACGACAGCGACTATGGCCTGACTTCGTCGATTTATACGCAGAATCTCAATGTGGCGATGAAAGCTATCAAGGGACTCAGGTTCGGCGAAACCTACATCAACCGTGAGAACTTTGAAGCCATGCAGGGTTTCCACGCGGGCTGGCGCAAATCAGGTATCGGTGGCGCGGACGGTAAGCACGGACTGAACGAGTATCTGCAAACGCAGGTGGTTTATCTCCAGTCGTAGCGTAAAGGCCGGGGTATTCACAGCGCGGGCGAGCAGAAGAAAAAAGGGCGGAGGAGCCTCTCCGCCTTGTTGTTAAAGCGTAACGTATTTTTCCAGCGTACGAACGAGTTGGGTGACGAATCCGTACTCGTTATCATACCAGGCCACGGTTTTCACCAGTTGCAGATCGCCCACCTCGGTAATCTCTGTTTGAGTGGCGTCAAACACAGAGCCAAAGTGCGAGCCGATAACATCCGATGAGACGATTTCGTCGTCGGTGTAACCAAAAGATTCGTTGTTATCGGTGGCCTGTTTCAGTGCGTTGTTCACCTCTTCGGCGGTGACTTTTTTATTCAGAATGGAGACCAGTTCCGTAACGGAGCCCGTCTTCACCGGGACACGCTGAGCATGGCCCTTCAGCTTGCCACTCAGCGCCGGGATCACCAGACCAATGGCTTTCGCCGCGCCGGTGGTATGGGGGATAATGTTTTCCGCTGCCGCGCGGGAGGCGCGCAGATCTTTTCCTCGGGGACCATCGACCAGTGACTGGGTGCCGGTATAGGCGTGAATGGTGGTCATGGTGCCCACCTGAATGCCAAAGCTGTCGTGGAGCGCTTTAGCCATTGGCGCCAGACAGTTAGTTGTGCAGGATGCGACCGAGACAATCACATCGCTTGCCTGCAGCGTGTCATCATTAACGTTATAGACGATGGTTTTCATGTCGCCAGCGGGGGCGGAAATCAGCACTTTTTTAGCCCCGGCATCAATGTGCGCCTGAGATTTCTCCTTCGAGGTGTAAAATCCGGTGCATTCAATGATAATTTCCGCGCCTTTGGCCTTCCATGGGATATTTTTCGCGTCTTTCTCCGCATACACGGCAATCTCTTTGCCATCGACAATCAGCGCATCCTCGGTGAAGTCAACGCTCCACGGGAAAGGACCATAGTTGGAATCATGCTTCAGCAAATAAGCGAGGATTTTCGGCGAGGTGAGATCGTTAATGGCGACGACATCGACGTCGCTTTTGACCTCCAGTAAACGACGCAGTACCAGACGACCAATACGACCAAAACCGTTAATGCCAATTTTACTCATGGTTTACTCCTGTCAGGATGTAGCAGTGCGGTCTCTTTTTCCTTTCCAGGCTTAGTTCACTCTGGCGGGATGAGCAATCGCACTTCTTGCCGTTAAGCCTAACTGACTGAAAAACGATGAAGAAAAGTTAATGAATTTTTAACAAAAGCTCGCTATGTTGACGCTTTACGAATTTACTCAGGACGTATTATGGGCAATAAGTATTCAGGCCTGCAGATTGGAATTCACTGGCTGGTATTCTTACTGGTGATTGTGGCGTACTGCGCGATGGAGTTTCGTGGGCTTTTCCCTCGCAGCTACCGTCCGGTTATCAATATGGTGCATGTTTCATGTGGGATGAGCATACTGGCGCTGATGGTCGCGCGGCTCGTCGTTCGACTGAAATTCCCCGCGCCGCCGATTGAGCCAAAGCCTAAGCCGATGATGACCGGCCTGGCGCATCTTGGGCATCTGATCATTTACCTGTTGTTTATCGCGTTGCCGGTGATAGGCCTGATGATGATGTATAACCGCGGAAATCCGTGGTTCGCGTTTGGGATGGTGATGCCGCATGCGGCTCAGGCCAATGCAGATGCCGTGGCTATGCTGAAATCCTGGCATATTGTGCTGGCGAACCTGGGCTACCTGGTCATTGCGTTACACGCCGCCGCCGCGCTGATGCATCACTATATGTGGAAGGACAATACGTTGCTGCGCATGATGCCCCGTAAGCGGGGATAAAAACGGACGCTGATCGTCGAACGCGCGGGGTCTGGCGTGCGCTATGTAAGATGCTGGCTTTGATATTGTCTGCTGTACCTTTCGGCCCCGGTGGAGAAAAAGATCAACCGGGGCTTATGTCTTTCAGGGATCTCTTTATTTCAATGATGACCTGTTCCTGTTACTATACCCCCCTATAGTATGCAGGAGGGCCTATGCCGCATTCACCTGAAGATAAAAAACGGATCCTGACCCGCGTCAGGCGCATACGAGGGCAGGTTGATGCGCTCGAACGCGCGCTGGAGTCTGGCGAACCTTGTCTGGCTATTTTGCAACAGATTGCCGCTGTCCGCGGTGCGTCTAATGGTCTGATGGGCGAAATGGTTGAAATCCATCTCAAAGATGAACTGGTGAGTGGAGAAACCACGCCGGACCAGCGTGCTGTGCGAATGGCGGAAATCGGTCACCTTCTTCGCGCTTATCTAAAATAAACACATCACCTCGCAATAATAGGGAAGAGAGATATGAAATCACGTGCAGCAGTTGCTTTTGGCCCTGGTCAACCGCTTAAAATTGTTGAAATTGACGTTGCGCCGCCCAAAAAAGGCGAAGTACTGGTGAAGATTACCCATACCGGGGTTTGCCATACCGATGCGTTTACCCTGTCCGGCGACGATCCGGAAGGCGTGTTCCCGGCCGTGCTCGGCCATGAAGGCGGCGGTGTGGTTGTCGAGGTGGGGGAAGGCGTCACCAGCCTGAAACCCGGCGATCACGTTATTCCGCTTTACACCGCAGAATGTGGCGAATGTAAATTCTGCAAATCCGGAAAAACCAACCTGTGCCAGGCTGTACGCGCCACGCAGGGTAAAGGTCTGATGCCGGATGGTACTACCCGTTTCTCTTATAAAGGCGAACCCATTTATCACTATATGGGCACCAGCACCTTCAGTGAATACACCGTGTGCGCCGAGATTTCGCTGGCGAAGGTGAATCCCCAGGCACCGCTGGACAAAGTCTGCCTGTTGGGCTGTGGCGTGACCACCGGTATCGGTGCCGTACACAACACGGCGAAGGTAAAAGAAGGCGATACCGTTGCGGTCTTTGGGCTTGGCGGAATTGGTCTGGCTGTCATTCAGGGGGCGGTTCAGGCGAAAGCCGGGCGCATTATTGCCGTTGACACGAATCCGGAGAAATTCACCCTGGCGGGCGAGCTGGGTGCGACCGACTTTATTAACCCGAAGGACTACGATAAGCCGATCCAGGACGTGATTGTTGACCTGACCGACGGGGGGGTGGATTTCAGCTTTGAATGTATCGGTAATGTCGACGTCATGCGCGCCGCGCTGGAATGCTGCCACAAAGGCTGGGGCGAGAGCATCATCATTGGCGTAGCCGGTGCGGGTCAGGAGATCAAAACGCGTCCGTTCCAGCTGGTGACTGGCCGTGTCTGGCGCGGTTCCGCGTTTGGCGGTGTAAAAGGGCGTACGCAGCTGCCGGGGATGGTAGAAGAGGCGATGGCGGGTAAGATCCAACTGGATCCGTTTATTACGCACCGTCTGCCGCTGGAACAAATCAACGAGGCCTTTGACCTGATGCATAAAGGCAAATCGATTCGTACCGTTATCCATTTCGGCGATAAGTAATCCCTTTGCCAGCGGAGCCTCCGCTGGCATTTTTCCTTTCTTTAGCAAAAATGTTGTCAAAGTGTGACGAAGTCAGCGCTTTTTGCGATAAGTAAACCTTCCTGAATGCCGATGACTATCTAACGGGCGTGTATCACGCATAAATCCAATAAGAGAGTCGACGGTCATGGACAACACATCATCGATGCAAGCACCGCATAAGCTGGGCTTCCTGCATCAAATCAGGCTGGTTCCGCTGTTTTCCTCCATTCTCGGTGGCATCCTTTTACTTTTCGCGCTGAGCTCCGGCCTGGCCGGCTATTTTCTGATGCAGGCTGACCGCGATCAGCGCGACGTCACGGATGAAATTCAGGTGCGAATGGGGTTATCAAACAGTTCTAACCATCTGCGTACCGCGCGGATCAACATGATCCACGCCGGTGCGGCAAGCCGTATTGCCGAAATGGACGACATGAAAGCGAATATCGCGGCGGCGGAAAAGCGGATTAAACAGTCTGAAGATGGATTTAATACCTATATGGCGCGGGCGGTGAAAACCCCTGCTGATGAAGCGCTGGATGGCGATCTGAACAGCAGTTTTCAGGCATACCTGGCCGGTCTGCAGCCTATGCTGAAATACGCCAAAAACGGCATGTTCGAAGCTATCATTAATCACGAAAGCGAACAGGCGCGGCAGCTTGACGCCAACTACAACAAAATCCTTCTGAAGGCCATTGAGATACGCACGGCGCGCGCTACACACTTAAGCGAGCAGGCGCATCAACGCACCCGTTTAGGGGTAATGTTTATGATTGGCGCCTTTGCGCTGGCGTTACTGCTGACGCTGATGACCTTTATCGTCCTGCGTCGCACCGTGATTCGTCCGTTACAACATGCCGCCCAGCGCATTGAGCAAATCGCGGCGGGCGATCTCACCATGCAGGATGAGCCGACAGGTCGCAGCGAGATTGGCCGTCTGAGCCGCCATTTGCAGCAGATGCAGCGTTCGCTGGTAAACACCGTCGGCGCGGTGCGTCAGGGGGCAGAGGAAATCTATCGCGGCACGAGCGAGATCTCCGCAGGCAATACCGACTTGTCGTCGCGTACCGAGGAGCAGGCGGCGGCAATCGAACAGACCGCCGCCAGCATGGAACAACTGACCGCGACGGTAAAACAAAACGCCGACAATGCGCACCACGCCAGTAAACTGGCGGAAGACGCGTCTGGTAAAGCCAGCCGTGGCGGCCAGATGGTGTCCGGCGTCGTGCAGACAATGGGCAATATTTCCACCAGTTCGAAGAAGATTTCCGAAATTACCGCCGTGATTAACAGCATTGCGTTCCAGACGAATATCCTGGCGCTCAACGCGGCGGTTGAAGCCGCCCGCGCTGGTGAGCAGGGACGCGGGTTCGCCGTTGTCGCCAGCGAAGTGCGTACACTCGCCAGCCGTAGCGCCCAGGCGGCAAAAGAGATAGAAGGCTTGATCAGCGAATCGGTGCGTCTTATCGATCAGGGGTCTGGCGAAGTGGTGGCGGCGGGGAACACCATGACCGATATTGTCGACGCGGTGAAACGGGTGACCGATATCATGCTGGAGATTGCGGCGGCGTCGGATGAACAAAGTCGCGGCATCGTCCAGGTAAGCCAGGCGATTTCCGAGATGGATAAAGTCACTCAGCAGAATGCGTCACTGGTGGAAGAAGCTTCTGCCGCCGCCGCGTCACTGGAAGAGCAGGCCGCACGACTGACGGAAGCCGTAGGCGCGTTTCGTTTACAGAGCGGAAGCGGCGTCACGCGGACGACAACGGCCCGCCGCGCGCCGGAACCTGTTCCGACGCCGGTCACGGCTGGCACAGACAACTGGGAAACCTTCTGACGGTTATCAACCGCCTGGCCGGATAGGGCGCATTCACGCCGCCATCCGGCCAGGCGGTTGCGTTCATAGCGGCATGGATTTACGAATCGCGCCTATCAGCGTTTGCGCGCCGGAAGAAAGCGGTGAGTCCACGCGGGTAAGAATACCAATGGGCTCGCCCGCGCCCTGGGTCGGCACCGGCAGAGAGACCAGTGTCGCCTGGCGCAGATCTTCTTTCACCGCCCCGGATGGCACAAACCACACGTAGTCGTAGTCGACGGTAAGCTGGCGCGACAGCGAGGCCGAAAGCGTTTCGATACAGCCGGTGGGCAGCTTGCAGCCCTGGCTTTGCAATAACGCCTCGGCGTTTTGCCGTGGCACGGTGCCTTTCGGCGACACCACCACGGGCCACTCCATGACCCGACTGAGAGTGACATTTTCCTGCAATAGCGGATGGCCGGGGCGGACAACCAGCTTTAATGACTCGAGAAACAGCAGTTCGTAGTTCAGGCCGCTCATCAGTTCCGGATCGGACATCCGGCCAATGCCGATGTCAATCTCGCCGGATTTCAGTCCCGCCAGCAGCATAGTGTTATTCATGGTGGCCACCTGCAGGGTGGTCTCTTTTTGCTGTTGATGAAACGGGCCAATCACCGCAGGCAGGATACCCAGCGCAGCGGTGGGCAGCGCGCCGATTCTCACTACATCATTGTTTAGACCTTCTTTACGGTTTAGCGCCTGTCCGGCCGTATTGAGCGCATCAAGCACTTTTACCGCATGGGTCAGAAACTGCTCCCCCGGAAGGGTCAGTTGGGCGCCAAGTCGTCCGCGTTCAAACAGGCGGGTTCCGGTCAACTGCTCCAGCTCGTTCAGCGTTTTTGACAGCGCGGGCTGGCTGAGGTTAAGGGTTTCGGCTGCACGCCCCAGTGTTCCTTGTTGAGCGACAGCGACAAATGTATGAAGATGGCGCAATCGGATGCGCTGACTGAACAAACTATTTTTTTCCATAAGCGATGTTAAAAACAGAGCCGTGCCGGTGACAAGTAAAGTTGTTTGTTTTTGATAACTTGATTGCAAAATATAATTAACATTTAACTCATTTAAGTGACAGCGATTTCTCTGCGGAGGGGAAAATGATTCATGTCATAGGCCACCTTAATCCAGACAGCGATGCGATATGCTCGGCGTATATGACCGCGTGCTGGCTTCAGATGCGCGGCTTACCGGCCACGGCCTGGCGTCTCGGCGAACCGAATCGCGAAACCCGCTTTATCTTCGAACAGGCGGGGCTGGACATGCCGCCGTTGTTGACCCTGCCGCTCACCGGGCTTGACGTCTGGCTGGTGGACTTTACGGAGCCATCACAAGGGCCGGAAACCCTTCAGTCCAGCAATGTTGTTGGCATTATTGACCATCACCGACTGGGCGGGCTAATGACCCGCCTGCCGCCGGAGGTGTGGATTAAACCGGTTGGTAGCAGCGCCACATTGCTATGGCAGTTAATGACGCCGCAGCACAGGGCGCAGGTCACCTCCGCGCAAGCGCAATTACTGCTGGGCGCCCTGTTAAGTGACACTGTCACGCTAAAATCGCCCACGACCACTGACGACGATCGTCAGGCGGTAGCCGAACTGACGGAACAGGCAGGCGTGACGTTAAGCGCCTTTAGTGAGGGATTATTAAGCGCGAAAACCAGCGTGGAAGGCTTAACCGCCAGCGCGCTTCTGCAAAAGGATATCAAGCGCTTCACTCTTCATGGGTTGCAGGTCAGCGTCGCGCAGATCGAGCTTTACTCTCTGGATCAGGTATCCGGCGTGCTGGAAGCCCTGCGAGGCGAGATGGCGGAATACGCTACCCGCAGCGGCGCGGATCTGGTGGCGCTGATGCTGACCGATATTAACGCCGGGCATTCGCAGCTGTGGTTTGCCGGTTCACATCAGCCGCCGCTGTCGCAGCCCGTGACGGTCGAGGGTATGCTGAGTCGCAAGAAACAGATGTTGCCCTGGCTGGAGAAGCATCTGGCCTGATGCAAAACGTCAGCGGGCTGAAGCGTCAGCCCGCTGCTACCATTAAACGTCAAAAAAGACCGTTTCTTTTTCGCCCTGCAGATGAATATCAAAGGTATAGACCGTCTCGTCGCCGCGCTGAACACGCCGGGCAATGAGCGTCTGGCGGCGAACTTCCCATTCGATCAGGTTTAGCACCGGGTCGCGCTGGTTCGCCTCAGGTTCATCGGCAAAATACATCCGGGTGTGCAGGCCAATATTGATGCCCCGGGCGACAATCCACAGGTTAACGTGCGGCGCCATGACCCTGCCGTCACGCCCGACGACGCATCCCGGTTTGATGGTTTCAAAGCGCCAGACGCCGCTGTCGAAGTCGGAACAGGCGCGTCCCCAACCGCGGAAATCCGGGTCAAGTTTCTTATCCTCCTGATGGTCGGCTGGATGGTTATACCGTCCGTGGGCATTGGCCTGCCAGATTTCCAGCAGCACATCGCGCACCGGTGTGCCGGAACCGTCGATCACCCGGCCTTCAAGGGTAATACGCTCACCTTCGGTATGGCTGTTGGTCAGCGTGGCGCTGACGTTTTTCTCAAAGATATGAAAGCCTGCCGCGTCCGGCGCTAATCCAATATGCACATACGGTCCCGCCGTTTGTGAGGCGGTTTCCGGTAAATAATCTTTCATCGTGCGACCCCCTGAGTCCGGTTTTCAAACAGTGTGGCGCGCTGGCCTCGCAGCACCAGATCGAAACGGTACGCCAGACAGTCCAGCGGAACGGCGGTGTGGGTGTCCAGTTCGGCAATCAGGGTGCGAACAGCGTCGTCGTTGTTGAGGGTTCTGACAATGGGACACTGCCTGATAAGCGGGTCGCCTTCAAAATACATCTGGGTGATCAGACGCTGGGCGAAGGCATCGCCGGACAGTGAAAAATGAATATGCGAAGGACGCCAGTCGCTGGCCTGATTACGCCACGGATAGGGACCTGGTTTGATGGTGCGGAAAAAATAGTATCCGTTTTCATCGGTTAACACGCGTCCGCAGCCGCCAAAGTTGGGGTCGATAGGCGCGAGATACTGATCTTTCTTGTGGCGGTAGCGGCCACCCGCATTCGCCTGCCAGACTTCAACCAGCGTATTTTTCATCGGACGACCGAAGCCGTCACGAACATAGCCGTGGACAATAATACGTTCGCCAATCGGTAAACCGTCTTTGGCGTAATTCATGATCAGGTCGTTGTCCAGCGGACCCAGATCGCTATCGCTGAATACCGGACCGGTGATTTCCGATAATGAGTTTTGCAAAGAGATCAGCGCATTGCGCGGCGAACGCAGCACGCTGGTTTTGTAGCCAGGGGCAAAGGCCGGCGGATGGCTGTAGTAGTCGCGATGAATGACCTCGCGGGCGAAACGGTTATCTTGCATAGCGGGCTCCTGTACGGGTAAGAGAATTATTGTTTTCAGGTCGCCTGCCAGAGTTTCTGTAAATACAATGTTAATTAAAAGTGAATTTATGTCGATTATTACATAGCCGTGAGTTATAGAAGGGGGGGCGCAACGCGACGGGACGAGTTTCGGCGGGATCACACTTTGTAAATTCTTCCCCACGGAATGAACGGCCTTTTCTACACTCCAGGTAACATTCACTGGAGACATGACATTATGGCGAACAGCATCACGGCAGATGAGATTCGGGAACATTTTTCGCAAGCAATGTCAGCGATGTACCAGCAGGAAGTTCCGCAGTACGGCACGCTGCTCGAACTGGTCGCTGATGTCAATCTGGCGGTACTGGAAAATAACCCCACCTTGCACGAAAAACTGGCTAACGCCGACGAACTGGCCCGCCTGAACGTAGAACGGCACGGGGCGATACGCGTCGGGACGGCAGAGGAACTTTCCACGCTACGGCGCATGTTTGCGATCATGGGCATGTTTCCGGTCAGCTATTACGATCTTTCTCAGGCTGGCGTACCGGTGCATTCGACGGCGTTCCGGCCCGTCGATGACGCCTCGTTATCGCGAAACCCATTTCGGGTCTTTACTTCGCTGCTTCGCCTGGAGCTGATTGAAAATGCGGCGTTACGTCAGCGCGCGGCGGAAATCCTCGCCCAACGTGATATTTTTACGCCGCGTTGCCGGGAACTGCTTGATGTCTGGGACAAGCAAAACGGTTTCGACGCGGCACAGGCACAAGAGTTCGTCGAGGAAGCGCTGGAAACGTTCCGCTGGCACCGTCATGCTACCGTGGACGCGCAAACCTATCTGGCGCTGCATAATGAGCACCGGCTGATTGCCGACGTGGTCTGTTTTCCTGGCTGCCATATTAATCATCTCACGCCGCGCACGCTGGATATTGACCGTGTACAGGCGATGATGCCGGAATGCGGTATCGAACCCAAGATACTGATTGAAGGCCCGCCGCGTCGCGACGTGCCGATCCTGCTGCGCCAGACCAGCTTTAAAGCGCTGGAAGAACCCGTGTTGTTTGCTGGCGAAAAGCAGGGCACACATACCGCGCGCTTTGGCGAAATTGAGCAGCGTGGGGTGGCGCTGACCGTCAAAGGACGGCAGCTTTATGACGCGCTGCTCCAGCGCGCCGGGACCGGGAAAGACAATTTGACGCATCAATTGCATTTGCAGGAGGTGTTTAAAGCATTTCCCGACAGCGAATTCCTGTTGCGCCAGCAAGGGCTGGCCTGGTTCCGCTATCGACTGACGCCGACGGGCGAAGCGCATCGTCATGCCATTCACCCTGGTGACGACCCGCAGCCCCACATTGAACGCGGTTGGGTGGCGGCGCAGCCCATTACCTACGAAGATTTTTTACCGGTCAGCGCAGCGGGCATTTTCCAGTCAAACCTGGGAAATGAAACCCAGGCGCGCCGTCATGGTAATGCCAGCCGCGACGCGTTTGAGCAGGCGCTGGGATGCCCGGTGTTGGACGAGTTTACGCTGTACCAGGAGGCGGAGGAGCGCAGTAAACGGCGTTGCGGCCTGCTTTAATCAAGGTATGCTGTAGGAATTTGCAATTACCGGGTAAACATGGACATGGTAAATCCCACTATTCCGCTGGCCGATACCGTACAGGGAAAACTGATCGGTGTCGTTGACAAAGACATTCATATCTGGCGCGGTATTCCCTATGCCGCGCCGCCGGTCGGCGAACGGCGCTGGCGCGCGCCGCAGCCGGTCACCCCCTGGTCCGGTACGCGTCAGGCTGATACGTTTTCCCGTGCCAGCTGGCAGGACATCGAATACTGTAAAGCGCTGGGCGGCGGCGATCCGGGCGCGTTCTCTGAAGACTGTCTTTACCTAAACGTCTGGTCTCCTGCCGGGCGGCGCGCACCGCTGCCAGTGATGGTCTGGCTTCATGGCGGCGGCTATACCCTGGGCGCTGCAAGCCTTCCACCGTATGACGGCCTTGCGCTGGCGAAGCGCGAGGTTGTGGTCGTCACCGTCAATTACCGTCTGGGTCACCTGGGCTTTTTCGCCCATCCGGCGCTGGAAGGGGAAAGCGATGAGTGCGTGAATAATTTTGCGCTGCTCGATCAAATCGCCGCGCTGCGTTGGGTACAGGAAAATATCGCTGCGTTTGGCGGCGATCCGCAGAACGTGACGCTGTTTGGTGAATCCGCAGGCGCGCGCAGCGTACTTTCCCTTTTGGCGTCGCCTAAGGGCAACGGCCTGTTTCACAAAGCGATTGTGCAGAGCGGTTACACCTTACCGGATACGCCGCGCGAGATTGCCCTTGAAAACGGTATTGCGCTGGCGGGGCACTTCGGATTGCAAAACGCGACGGCTGAACAGCTGCGTGCGATTCCGGCAGAGGCTTTCTGGCCGCTCGGCGCGCCGTACAAAATCGCCCCGACGCCGATCTCTGGCGACGCCGTGTTGCCCGAACCGATGCTGGATGTCTTTTTTGCGGCGAAGCAGCATCCGGTCCCGCTGATGATCGGTTCCAACAGTGACGAAGCGAGTGTGATGGCCGTTTTCGGCGTCGATCTGGCTGAACAAATCCAGAAACTGCGCCGTGAGCGCAGGCTGGGTCTCGGCCTGATTAAATTGCTCTATCCCGGCGTGAAAGGGGACGAAGAGTTGGGGCGTCAGGTGTGTCGCGACATGGCCTTTACCGCGCTCGGCTATGTGGTGATGCAGGCGCAGCAGCGGGTAGGAGAACCCTGCTGGCGCTACTGGTTCGATTATGTGGCGGAAGCCGAGCACGATACCTACGCCAACGGCGCGTGGCATGGCAACGAGGTGCCTTATGTGTTTGATACCCTCACGCTCGCCGAGCCTGCGCGAGACTACGTGAATGAAAACGATCTGGCCTTCGCCGCGCAGGTCGCCGACTACTGGGTCAACTTTGCCCGTCACGCCAGCCGTACCTGCGATACGCTTCACGGCCCGGTACGCTGGCCTGCCTGTATCAAAGGACGCGACCGGCTGCTGCGAATCGGCCTGAACAAGCGAGCGGGTTTCAAGGTTGAAAACCGGTTTATGCGCGCGCGTCTGGCGCTGTTTAAGCGAGTCATGACCCAACACGTCAGTCTCGACTAGCTTTGCAAAAGTTGAAGGTCGCGAGAAGCAAGTTTACATGGGAATCAGTCAGTTCCGATCGACAGAAAATATTTTACGTTTTGCTCAGATAATCAGCGGCCAACAATTGGATTATTAATGAAATTTGTCTAGAGTGAGCGGTCAGAATTATGCTTCCTCTTGCCGCTGTCGAGCGCCAGCGCGGGACCATTCACGAGACCAGAAGGACTGATTTTCAGGTATGAATCGCAGACGATTTATTAAAGGTTCAATGGCAATGGCCGCCGTGTGCGGTACCGGCGGTATTGCTTCACTCTTTACCCGCGCCGCATACGCGGCCGAATCAGATATCGCCGACGGGCAAACTGTGCGGTTTGATTATTCGGTGCTGCAATCCATGGCCCACGATCTCGCGCAGAAACCGTGGGGCGGCGCGCCACGCGCGTTGCCGGACACCCTGGCGAATCTGACGCCTCAGGCTTACAACAGCATTCAGTATGACGCCGCCCGGTCGCTGTGGAATAACGTCGAGGGCCGCCAACTGGATGCTCAGTTCTTCCACGTGGGGATGGGCTTCCGTCGCCGGGTGCGCATGTTCTCTGTCGACGCCGCCACGCATATGGCGCGTGAAATCCACTTCCGCCCGGAGCTGTTCAAATATAACGACGCGGGCGTGGACACTAAACAGCTTGAGGGCCAAACCGACCTCGGTTTTGCCGGTTTCCGCGTATTCAAAGCGCCCGAACTGGCGCGACGTGACGTCGTGTCATTCCTTGGCGCCAGCTATTTCCGCGCGGTGGACGATACCTATCAGTACGGCCTGTCTGCCCGTGGTCTGGCGATTGACACCTACACCGACACGAAAGAGGAGTTCCCGGACTTTACCGCTTTCTGGTTCGATACAGTGAAGCCGGGGGCCACCACGTTTACCGTGTATGCGCTGTTAGACAGCCCAAGCATTACCGGCGCCTATAAATTCGTGATCCACTGTGAGAAGAGCCAGGTGATCATGGACGTGGAAAATCGCCTGTACGCCCGCAAGGACATCAAACAACTGGGTATTGCGCCGATGACCAGCATGTTCAGCTGCGGCAATAACGAACGCCGCATGTGCGATACCATTCATCCGCAGATCCACGACTCTGACCGACTGGCGATGTGGCGCGGCAACGGCGAATGGATCTGTCGCCCGCTGAACAACCCGCAAAAATTGCAGTTTAACGCCTATACCGACAACAACCCGAAAGGCTTCGGTCTGCTGCAGCTGGATCGGGACTTTAGCCACTATCAGGACATTATGGGCTGGTACAACAAGCGTCCGAGCCTGTGGGTGGAGCCCCGTAACCAGTGGGGCAAGGGCACCATCGGGCTGATGGAGATCCCGACCACGGGCGAAACGCTGGATAACGTGGTCTGTTTCTGGCAGCCGGAAAAATCGATCAAGGCGGGAGATGAACTGACGTACAAATACCGACTGTACTGGAGCGCGCAGCCGCCGGTTCGTTCGCCGCTGGCGCGCGTGATGGCTACCCGTACCGGTATGGGCGGATTTCCGGAAGGCTGGGCGCCGGGCGAGCATTATCCGGAAAAATGGGCGCGTCGTTTTGCCATTGATTTCGTTGGCGGCGATCTGAAAGCTGCGGCGCCTAAAGGCATTGAGCCGGTGATTACGCTTTCCAGCGGCGAAGCGAAGCAGATTGAAATTCTCTACGTTGAACCGTTCGACGGCTACCGCATCCAGTTTGACTGGTATCCTACCTCTGATTCGACCGAACCGGTGGATATGCGCATGTTCCTGCGTTGCCAGGGCGAGGCGATTAGCGAAACCTGGCTGTATCAGTATTTTCCTCCCGCGCCGGACAAGCGTCGCTATGTCGATGATCGCGTGATGCGTTGATCCTCGCGACGCCCTTTGCAAGGCAAGGGGCGTCAGCGTTTCCCCGAAATATCTGTACAAGAACTAAACACGATCCCGTTCGCATTTTTCCCTGAGTCAAATGAGTAAGCTGAAGATGTGTATTTCTTATACACGCGTTTGTTCACTAACAGGGAGAGCGTATGTTTCCAGAATACAGAGATCTGATTTCCCGACTGAAAACCGAGAACCCTCGCTTTCTGTCTCTTTTCGAAAAGCACAATAACCTTGATCACGAAATAGCCAGGCTGGAAGGCGCCGATGGTCGGGGATACAATCTCGAAGTCGTTCGCCTTAAAAAACAGAAACTCCAGCTAAAGGACGATATGCTCAAAATCTTACAGAAAGAGAGTGCTAACGAGAGCCAGGTATAACCGCTCCCGTTCTCTGAAAAGGGCTTCCCACGCATCGGGAGGCCCTTCTTGTTTTGGCTAAGTGTTTGCATTACCGCTGAAAAATCTGCTAAACAGAATGCTGGGCGGCGGTACGGCAAAACAGGAGTCAATATGACAGAAACAATCAACGCGGGCGAGAACCTGCAACTGCAGGCGGTTGCGGAGCATCATATTGCGCCACTGCATCAGCTGGTACGCAAAAACAGCGCCTGGCTGCAGCAGTCGCTGAACTGGCCTGCGTCAGTGCGCGGGGAAGAAGACACGCGTAAAAGCGTGCAGGGGAATATCCTGTTGCATCAACGCGGCTATGCGAAAATGTACATGATTATGGCCGGCGATGAACTGGTGGGCGTGCTGTCGTTTAATCAGATTGAGCCATTAAATAAGGCGGCATATATCGGTTACTGGCTGGATGAGTCGCATCAGGGAAAAGGCACGATGTCACGCGCGCTTCAGGCGCTAATGTGCCACTACGCTGAGCGCGGCGAGGTGAGGCGCTTTGTGATTAAATGTCGGGTGGCCAATCACGCCAGTAATCAGGTTGCCCGGCGCAACGGCTTTGAACTGGAAGGCTGTCTGAAACAGGCTGAATACCTGAACGGCCGCTATGACGACGTGAACCTTTATGCCCGTATTATCAGCGCGTCATCAGACTGAGCCAACCAGCGGGGTGCGGGTGATATACTGCTCGCCGTGGTAGACTTTGGGGCCACGCAGATGAATGGCCTCATCGCCTGAAGCCTCGATAACGGTTGAACCGCCAATATCCACGTGATTTTCGATCACTACTTCGCCGTTAATACGCGCATCGCCCTCAACCAGCACGTGATCGTCAAGTAATATCGGGCCGCCGCACAGTCGCGCCTTTCCGCCCACCATCACGTGATGTTTGAGCACGCAGTTGCCTTTTACCGTCGCCTGTTCGGCAACCTGCGAACTGTAGCGTAGAGTGGGGATCGCGTCTTCCTCGAAACCCGCGATGACGCGCGCGTGGCCGTATACTTTGGCGCAATCACACAACCAGACGTTATTTTCAGCGTTGCCTTCAACAAGCGCGAAATCAAACACTTCGGCCCGGTGTTCGATAAACGCATGGGTGACAATGGCGTCCCCATAGATTTGCGCCTGATGTACAATCTGCGAATGAGCGACCGTGGCACGATCGTAAATCTGTAAACGTTGATCGCATTCGGTCGTCATTCCCCGCGCGGCAAAAATTTCTGACTGGTGCAGAATGCGTGCATCGCCGGACAACCGACACTCACCGCGTACGGTGGACGCCTGAACAGTGACGTTGTCACTTATTTCAGCGCCGTGACTTATCTCCGCGTGGTCTATCCAGACATTATCGCCAATACGTGCGCCGTCGCGAATGACGCAGGGTTGGGTGATGCGGGCGTTTCCGCTGATTTTAGCGCCAGAAAAAACCAGCGAATTTTCATCATAGATCCAGCACGTGCCTTCCTGAGACAATGCGCTTTCGTGATCGAGCCAGCCGCCGACATCGCCGGCTTTGACATCGTTGAAGTCAATCAGGGCGATAATCTGGCGCAAAAGGACATGCTGTTTCCGATCGTTTTCCTGATAGCTGAAGGCGCGCGGGGTCTCATCAAGGCGGTATTTTTGCATACAAGGTATCCGTGGTTTCGCTCACTATAACCGTAGCAAATTTTACGCCGCTGGCTAAACGCAGAGAAATTACATAAAATGCATTTCAAATATACTTTATAAATTAAACAAAATGCGTAAAGAAAAAGCAGGTGATTGTGTTCTGAATTTGCCCGCCGGCTATTTTGGCATGGTGCTGGGGACTATTGGGATGGGCTTTGCCTGGCGCTATGCCAGTCATATTTGGGCCGTCAGCCACTGGATTGGCGACGCGCTGGTGATCCTGGCGATGGTGATATGGGGACTGCTGACGCTGGCATTTATGACCCGGCTGGTGCGTTTTCCGCACAGCGTGATTGCGGAAATTCGCCATCCGGTCATGAGCAGTTTTGTCAGCCTGTTTCCGGCGACCACAATGCTGGTCGCTATCGGGTTTGTTCCCTGGAGCCGGCCGCTGGCGGTGGCGCTGTTCAGCATAGGCGTGGTGATCCAACTGGCCTATGCCGCCTGGCAAACGGCGGGGCTGTGGCGCGGCGCACATCCACAGGAGGCCACCACGCCGGGGTTGTATCTGCCGACCGTCGCCAATAATTTTATCAGCGCGATGGCCTGCGGCGCGCTGGGCTATACCGATGCCGGACTGGTCTTTCTGGGCGCGGGGGTCTTTTCGTGGCTCAGCCTTGAGCCGGTGATCCTGCAGCGCCTGCGTAGCGCCGGAGAACTCCCCACCGTACTGCGGACATCTCTTGGCATTCAACTGGCGCCCGCGCTGGTGGCCTGTAGCGCCTGGCTTAGCGTTAACGGCGGCGAAAGCGATACGCTGGCGAAGATGCTGTTTGGCTATGGCCTGCTTCAGTTGCTTTTTATGCTGCGGCTGATGCCGTGGTATTTGTCACAACCCTTTAATGCCTCCTTCTGGAGTTTCTCGTTCGGCGTGTCAGCGCTGGCCACGACAGGGCTGCATCTCGGTCATGCCAGCGAGTCCGGTTTTTTCCACAGCCTCGCCGTGCCTTTATTCATCTTTACGAATGTTATTATTGCATTATTGCTGGTCCGTACGTTCGCGTTACTGGTGGAAGGTAAACTGCTTATCCGCACTGAACGTTCGGCGCTGTTAAAAACTGAGGATAAAAAATGACCCTTCGCGACGAACATTACTTTACTGAAAAATATGATTTAACCCGCACCCATTCTGAAGTGCTGGATGCTGTCAGGGTGGTTAAGCCGGGTAAAACGTTGGATTTGGGCTGCGGCAATGGCCGTAATAGTCTGTATCTGGCGGCGAACGGTTTTGATGTGACCGCATGGGATAAAAACCCGATGAGCATCAAGAATGTTGAGCGTATTAAAGCGGCCGAAGGGCTGGAGAATCTGCAAACCAACGTGGTGGATCTTAATGCTCTACGTTTTGACGGCGAGTACGATTTTATCCTCTCGACCGTAGTATTGATGTTCCTTGAGGCCAACACGATCCCGGGGCTCATCGCTAACATGCAGCGTTGTACTAAGCCGGGAGGGTATAACCTGATCGTCGCGGCGATGGATACGGCGGACTATCCCTGCACCGTTGGTTTTCCGTTTGCCTTCAGGGAAGGGGAACTGCGCGACTACTACGCAGGTTGGGAGCAGCTGAAATACAATGAAGATGTCGGTGAGCTACATCGTACCGATGCGAACGGCAACCGGATTAAGCTGCGTTTTGCCACCCTGTTAGCCCGCAAAATGGCGTGATGCCGGAAGGACGGGTACGCCATTTATTTCTGGACAAAAAAGGGTCGGTAAAGTGTGGTTTGCTTACCATTTTTAATGCAACATAAATGATTTCCCTTTGCTATTATTGCGCATGCATATGTGCACATTTAAGGGATCGTTTCATGCGTACTCGTACTTTTTTCAGCGTTGCTATGCTTGCAGGGTTACTTACCTTATCCGGTTGTGCGTCAAAAATCACACAACCGGAAAAATATTCTGGCTTTTTAAAGGATTACTCCAGCCTCGAGGAAACGACATCGGCATCAGGACAGCCGGTGCTGCGTTGGGTTGATCCTGACTATAATGCCGCCAATTACGACAGCGTTGTCTGGACGCCCATCACGTATTACCCGGTACCCAAGCCGAACACGCAGGTCGGTCAGAAGGTCCTTGACGAGTTGTTGAATTACACCAACACCAAAATGAAAGGCGCCATTGCGCAGCGTAAACCGCTGGTGACCACGCCTGGCCCGCGTAGCCTGATCTTCCGTGGCGCCATTACCGGTGTTGACGCCAGCAAAGAAGGGTTGCAGTTCTATGAAGTGGTGCCGGTTGCGCTGCTGGTTGCCGGAACGCAAATGGCGACGGGACACCGTACCATGGACACCCATCTCTACTTTGAAGGCGAGTTAATCGACGCGGCGACCAACAAGCCTGTTATTAAAGTGGTTCGCCAGGGCGAAGGGAAAGATCTGAACAACGAAAGTACGCCGATGGCGTTTGAAACGCTTAAGCAGGTCGTGGATAACATGGCCACCGACGCCACCATGTTTGAAGTTCGCCAGAAATAACGCCTTTCTTCTCGCGCCATCGCCCGATGGCGCTGTGACTACGCCAGCCGCCGACGCAAAAGCGCTGGCGGTTTTGCGAACATCACCAGATTGCCCAGTAAGATCAGCGCCAGCCCCACGACCGCATTCATCTGCCAGACATAGCCTTCGTAGAAAGTGGAGATCGACAGCGCGACCAGCGGAAACAGCAGCGTACTGTAAGCGGCGTTGCCGGGGCCGATACGCCCGACCAGGGTGAAATAAGCGCCAAAAGCAATCACCGAACCAAAAACCGCCAGATACAGCAGGGCGCCCAGGTAACTGACGGTCCACTGCGGCATAAAACTGTCGCCGCGCAGCAGGGCGATGATGGCAATCAAAAGCGTGCCGTACAGCATTGCCCAACTGTTCGTGGTCATGATTTCCAGCCCGTTCTTTTGATGTCGCAGGCTGATCATATTACCGAGTGAAAAGCCGAAGGTCCCCAATGCGCTAAGTCCAATTCCCCAGAGCAGTTCCTGGCTAAAGCCGCTGCCGACCAGATCCTGCCAGAACAGCGTCACGATCCCCGTCAGCCCCAGCGCGGCAGCGGCAAAGAAGCGAGCTGGCGGCTTTTGTGCGAAGAAAATAAAGCTGTTCACCGCGTTAAACAGCACCGCCATAGAGAAAATCACCGATTCCAGCCCCGTGTTGATCCACGCGGCGGCGGTATAAAAACACCAGAAGTTAAAACAAAAGACACACGCGCCCTGCAACAGACAGAACCGATGGTCGCGGGGCGTCAGTTTGCGCAGTTTGCCCCGTACCAGAAGAATGACCATCATCAGCGCCGTCGCCACGGCAAAACGCCAGAAGATAGACACCGGGGCGGCCACGGGGCCCTGTTGCAGATAAATGGCGATCCACGTCGTGCCCCAAATCATTACCACCAGACAGTACAACAATGCATTCATCACGTTTTACCTCTTATCAAACGATGACTCACTGTCACAAAATTGCCGGGAATGCGCTTTCATCCCCTTGCGCCACACTTGCAAAATCTTGCGCTTTTTTCCTTTGAGGGCATGGTAAGCGCGGCAACCTGCGATAGACTGAGGATCTGCTAAATGTTGTCGATATGGTGATATGTCCCGGTCCTACGATGCGTTTGAAAACCTGCGCAAACATAATGCTGTGCTGCATGAGTCAGTCGCGCTGCATTCTGGCGTCCAGCTGGCGGCCTGGTCGAACAAGCGCGATACCATTACGCAATATTGCGATCATCACACCCTCAGTCTGTACATTGAGGATGGCTATGAGAGTTATCACAAAACGTCCAGCGGCTGGGAAAACGGCGGCGGGCCGGATCGGTTTTGTCTGATGCCAAAAGAGAGCGAATCGACGTGGGATATTCGTGACGACTTATCCTTTGTGCATCTTTACTGCACCGATGCGCACCTGCGCGAAGTGGGCGAAAAAGTGTGGGACAAGAGTCCTTACCGTTTCACTCTCGAAGAACGGTTATTTGGCAACGACCCGGGTATCACCGCCGTCTATCGCCAGTTTTTTCTCGGTAACGACTGGCAGCAGCCCGCCAATCACCTGACGCTGAGCGCGGCCTCGTCGCTGTTGATGACTCACTTGATCCAGCACTACAGCAATGTCCAGTGGCGCTTGCCTACCGTAACCGGCGGACTGGCGCCCGTGACGCTGCGCAACGTGCTGGCGTACATCGATGCCCATCTGGCGGAACCGCTGACACTTGCCGACTTAGCCCGCGAGGCGGCGCTCAGCGAATTTCATTTCGCCCGCATGTTTCGCCAGTCGATGAAAATGGCGCCGCATCAATATGTGATGCAGCGACGCATGGCGCTGGCGAAGCAACTGGTGTGTCACACCCGTCAACCGTTAACCGACATTGCGCTGGCCTGCGGGTTCAGCTCTCCGAGCCATTTCAGCAACCGCGTTAAGCAGGTGACGGGGAAAACACCCTCGCAGCTACGCGCGGCGGGAGAAGGTTAACGTGGCGAAGCAGACACCACCCGCCATCAGCCCCCAGAATGCCGAGCCGATACCCCACAGCGTCACACCGCTGGCGGTGACCAGGAACGTGACGATAGCCGCATCGCGTTCCGCGTCATGGTTCAGCGCCTGATACAGACTGCCGGAGAGGGTGCTTAACAGCGCTAATCCTGCCAGCATCTGCACGCCGCTCACCGGTAGCGCCGCCATTATGCCGGTAACCGAACTGCCGAAAATCCCCGCCAGAAGATAAAACACCCCGGCTGACGCTGCCGCCAGCCAGCGCTTTGACGCATCCGGGTGCGCATCCGGACTTTGACAGATTGCCGCTGTGATGGCGGCAATGCAGATGGAATACACGCCAAATGGCGATAACAGCAATGCCAGCAGGCCCGTCACCACGATCAGCGGTGAAACAGGCACGTCATAGCCGCTGGCCTTCATTGTCGCCACCCCAGGCGCATTCTGTGACGCCATTGTGACCAGAAATAGCGGTACCGCCACGCCTAACGCGTGCGCCAGAGAAAACGAAGGCGCAATAAACGTCGGTATAACCGGAGCGACGCTCAACGTACGGGTCACCACTTCGCCCTCAAGCCATGCCACCAGTGCGCCCGTGAACAGTGCGGCAATGACGGCATAGCGCGGAGCAACTCGCTTTAACGCCAGCCAGGCCAGCAACATACTGCCGCACAGCATCAAATGGCCCTCCAGATTGGTGAAGGCCTGCAAACCAAAACGCAGCAGAATGCCAGCCAGCATCGCGGCGGCGAGCGAGTGGGGGATAATCCTCATCATGCGCGCAAACAGACCTGTCATTCCGCAGATGACAATCAGCGCGTTGGCGACGATAAACACGCCAACCGCTTCCGTCAGCGTTACCCCCTGCAAGCCCGTGACCAACAGCGCCGCGCCAGGTGTAGACCATGCCGTCAATACCGGAGCGCGATACCACAGTGACAGGCCCAGCGTACTGACGCCCATTGCGATGCCGAGCGCGGTCATCCAGCCAGCGATCTGTTCGGCGCTGGCGCCTGCGGCCACGGCGGCCTGCCAGATAATAGCAGCCGAGCTGGCATAGCCGATGAGGACCGCCACAAACCCTGACAGAAGCGTCGGTAGCGGAAGCGAGAAAGCGCGCATAGCAACCTCTTGTGCGTTATAACGGTCGCTTGAATCTACCATTTGAGCGTTATAGCGCACAAGTGGTAAACTGCTGTTTTTGGGAGGAGGCGTATGGACAATCTCACACAGTATCTGGCGAGCACGCTGAAAACGTTGCGCACCCAGCGCGGCTGGAGCCTGTCGCGCCTGGCGGACGCGACAGGGGTGTCGAAAGCCATGCTTGGGCAGATCGAACGGAACGAATCCAGCCCGACCGTGGCGACCCTGTGGAAGATCGCCACCGGGCTGAATGTCCCGTTTTCTACATTTATTTCACCGCCGGAATCGACGCCTTTGCCGACGTTTGATCCTCAGCAGCAGGAAATGGTGGTGACGCCGCTGTTTCCGTGGGATCCGGAACTTTGCTTCGACCATTTTTCCATTCTTCTGGCGCCCAGCGCGCTCAGCGAATCCACGCCGCACGAGTCGGGGGTAATTGAGCACGTCGTTGTGATCTATGGCGAGCTGGAGATGTGTATTAACGCGCAGTGGCGGACGATCAAAACCGGAGAAGGTGTTCGTTTCGCCGGTGATCACGCCCATGCCTATCGCAACACCAGCGCGCACACTGTCCATTTTCATTCGCTGATTCATTACCCGCGCAGTTAAGCGGGAAAACTATTTCGCAATGCCGCGCTTCTGACTACAATAGCCGCCATTTTGCTGCTACTGGATAAAAACAACGCTATGCGCCAGCACCCACATCGCCTTGAATTGTTAAGCCCGGCACGTGACACCGCCATCGCCCGCGAAGCCATTTTACACGGCGCGGACGCCGTTTATATTGGCGGTCCCGGTTTCGGCGCGCGTCATAACGCCAGCAACAGCCTGAAAGATATCGCCGAACTGGTGCCGTTTGCCCATCGCTTTGGCGCGAAAATCTTTGTTACGCTGAACACCATTCTTCATGACGATGAGCTGGAGCCCGCCCAGCGCCTGATTACCGATCTTTACCAGACCGGCGTCGACGCGCTGATTGTTCAGGATATGGGAATTCTTGAACTTGACATTCCGCCGATTGAACTGCATGCCAGCACGCAATGCGACATCCGTAGCGTCGAAAAAGCGAAATTTTTGGCTGACGTCGGTTTCACCCAGATTGTGCTGGCGCGCGAGCTGAGCCTTGCGCAAATTCAGGCGATTCATCAGGCGACCGATGCCACTCTCGAATTTTTCGTGCATGGCGCGCTCTGCGTCGCATATTCCGGCCAGTGTTATATTTCTCACGCCCAGACCGGACGTAGCGCCAACCGCGGCGACTGCTCCCAGGCGTGCCGTTTACCGTACACCCTGAAGGACGATCAGGGCCGGGTTGTGTCTTACGAGAAACATCTGCTGTCGATGAAAGACAACGATCAAACCGCTAACCTCGGCGCGTTAATTGATGCAGGTGTACGCTCCTTCAAAATTGAAGGGCGTTATAAGGACATGAGTTACGTAAAAAATATCACCGCCCACTATCGGCAAATGCTGGATGCGATCATTGAAGAGCGCAGCGATCTGGCGCGCGCGTCTTCCGGTCGCACCGAGCATTTCTTTATCCCGTCCACGGATAAAACGTTCCATCGCGGCAGCACCGATTACTTTGTCAATGCGCGCAAAGGCGATATTGGCGCCTTTGACTCACCAAAATTCATCGGCTTACCCGTTGGTGAAGTGCTGAAAGTGGCGAAAGATCACCTTGATGTTGAAGCCAGTGAACCACTGGCGAACGGCGATGGCCTGAACGTACTGATCAAACGTGAGGTGGTTGGTTTTCGTGCCAATACTGTTGAAAAAATCGGGGAAAACAGTTATCGCGTCTGGCCGAACGAGATGCCTGCCGACCTGCACAAAGTGCGCCCGCGACATCCATTGAACCGTAATCTCGATCACAACTGGCAGCAGGCGTTAACCAAAACCTCCAGCGAGCGGCGGGTAGCGGTGGATATCGAACTCGGCGGCTGGCAGGAACAGCTGATCCTGACGTTAACCAGCGAGGAAGGGGTAAGCGTGACGCACACGCTGGACGGTCAGTTTGACGACGCCAACAACGCTGAAAAAGCGCTGAGTAACCTCAAGGATGGGCTGGCGAAGCTGGGGCAGACGCTCTACTACGCGCGTGACATTCAGGTTAACCTACCCGGTGCGCTGTTTGTGCCAAACGGGCTGCTCAACGCGTTCCGTCGGGAAGCCATTGAGATGCTGGATAAGGCGCGACTTGCTCGCTACAAACGCGGCGTGCGCAAACCGGTCTCAGATCCCGCGCCGGTCTACCCGCAGACGCATCTGAGTTTTCTGGCAAACGTCTATAACCAGAAGGCGCGTGAGTTCTACCATCGTTATGGCGTACAGTTGATCGACGCGGCGTATGAAGCGCATCAAGAAAAGGGCGATGTGCCTGTGATGATCACCAAGCATTGCCTACGTTTTGCCTTTAATCTGTGTCCGAAACAGGCGAAAGGTAACATCAAAAGCTGGAAAGCGACGCCAATGCAACTGGTCAACGGTGATGAGGTGCTGACGCTGAAATTTGACTGTCGCCCGTGTGAAATGCACGTTATCGGCAAGATTAAAAATCACATTCTTAAAATGCCGCTGCCGGGCAGCGTGGTGGGTTCCGTCAGTCCGGAAGATCTGATGAAAACGCTGCCGAAGCGTAAACCTTAATCCTTTGCGACATCAGCCCGGTGGCGTTTACCGGGCCTTTGTGTCGGTATTTATTTCCGCCGGTTAACGCCTGGCCCAAAGCCGATATCCGGCGAGGTGTCCGCTTAATGCGCTTTAAACCCCGCCGCGGTCATGAGCAGGCGAAAAAACATGCCCACCGCCGCCAGCGCCAGCACGCTGCCGCCCCAAAGGATGACCAGCCACATCAGGCGTTTCCAGAGAGAATGTTGCATCAGTGATACCCCTCGCCATGTTGCACTTTGCCGCGAAACACATAGTAACTCCAGAAGGTGTACACCAAAATCACCGGAATGATGAGCAGCGCACCGACCAGCATAAACCCCTGACTCTGGGCGGGGGCGGCTGCCTGCCAGAGGGTAACCGAAGGCGGAATAATGTGCGGCCAGATACTGATGCCCAGGCCGCTGAAACCAAGGAAGATTAGCCCGAGCGTCAGCACAAACGGGAACGTGTGGTTTTCCGGACGACCCAGTGTGCGCCATAACCAGACGCTGAACGCGATCACCAGCACCGGAACCGGCAGCAGATAGCCCAGGTTGGGAAGCGTAAACCAACGGTCGGCGATCGCCGGATGCGCTAACGGTGTCCAGAGGCTGATTATCGCGATTGACAACAGCAGGGCCAGCAGCAGTTTTTTCGCGACGCTGCGCATTTTATCCTGCAGCGGATTTTCGCTTTTCATCACCAGCCAGGTTGCGCCTAAGAGCGCATAGGCAACGACCAGTCCGACGCCACAGAACAGAGTGAAGGGGGTTAACCAGTCGAACGGCCCGCCGCTGTAGCGGCGACCGGTCACCGGGAAACCGTTGATCACTGCGCCAACCACGATCCCCTGGGCGAAGGTAGCCAGAATCGACCCGCCGAGAAAAGCATGGTCCCAAAATGGGCGGTGGGCTGGCGTGGCCTTGAAGCGAAACTCGAAGGCCACGCCGCGAAAAATCAGTCCGATCAGCATCAGCGTCAACGGAATGGTCAGCGCATCGATAATAACCGCATAGGCCAGCGGGAAAGCCCCAAACAGCCCCGCGCCGCCCAGCACCAGCCAGGTTTCATTACCGTCCCACACCGGCGCGACGCTATTGACCATCACATCACGATCCTCTGCGTCTCGTGTGACAGGAAACAGAATGCCAATACCCAAATCGAATCCATCCATCACGATATACATTAGCGTGGCGAAGACGATGATCACAAACCAGATAACCGATAAATCAATACCCATTAGCGATGTGCCTCATGTTGAGAATCGAGGACGGCGGCGGAAAGCGGCCTGGCGGGTGTGCCCGGCGGCGGCGCGGAATCATCTTCCAGCGGCCCTTTGCGGATCAGGCGAATCATATAGCTGTAGCCGACGCCAAAGACTGAGCTGTAGACAACAAAGAAAGCGAGCAACGAAATGCTCATATGTAAATCGCCGTGGGCCGACACCGCGTCGGCAGTACGCTGTAAACCGTACACCACCCACGGCTGGCGTCCGACCTCAGTGGTCACCCAGCCCGCGAGAATGGCGATGAGCCCCGAGGGTCCCATCCATAGCGCAAAGCGCAGGAACGGGCGCGAGGTGTAGAGGCGCTGCCTGTAGCGCAGCCAGAGCGCAGAGAGCCCCAACAGGATCATTAACATGCCCAGGCCGGCCATGATGCGAAACGACCAGAACACGATCGTCGAGTGAGGGCGATCCTCTTTGGCGAATTCTTTTAGCGCCGGAACCTGTTTATCCAGACTGTGCGTCAGGATCAGGCTTCCCAGCGCCGGGATCGCCAGTCCATAGCGGGTGCGTTCCTGTTCCATATGCGGCCAGCCAAACAGCAGCAGCGGCGTCGGCTCACCCGGCGGGTTTTCCCAGTGACCTTCAATCGCGGCGATTTTGGCTGGCTGATGTTTCAGGGTGTTCAGCCCATGCATATCGCCGATTAACGCCTGCACCGGTGCGACAATAAGCGTCATCCACAACGCCATGGAAAACATCGTGCGAATGGCTGGCGTTGTGTTGCCGCGCAGCAGATGCCAGGCTGCCGATGCGCCGACAAACAGCGCGCTACTGAGAAATGCGGCGACGGACATATGCAGCAGGCGGTAAGGGAACGAAGGATTGAAGATAACGGCGAACCAGTCCACGGGCACAACCTGGCCGTTGACGATCTCAAACCCCTGCGGCGTTTGCATCCAACTGTTAGACGCCAGGATCCAGAAGGTGGAAATGAGGGTGCCAAGCGCCACCATGCAGGTTGAGAAGAAATGCAAACCCGGACCGACTTTATTCCAGCCAAACAGCATCACCCCGAGGAATCCGGCTTCAAGGAAGAAAGCGGTCAGCACCTCATAGGTAAGCAACGGCCCGGTAATACTGCCTGCGAATTCCGAAAAACCGCTCCAGTTGGTGCCGAACTGATAGGCCATCACCAGACCGGAAACCACGCCCATGCCGAAATTGACGGCGAATATTTTTGACCAGAAGTGGTACAACGAGCGCCAGACCGGATTTTTGCTTTTTAGCCAAAGGCCTTCCAGCACCGCCAGATAACTGGCAAGCCCAATGGTGATCGCCGGAAAGATAATGTGAAAAGAAACCGTAAAGGCGAACTGGATCCTTGCCAGGTGAAACGCATCAAGACCAAACATGCCTGACTCCTCACTAAAAATTGATTCAGCGCAATTCTAGACGTGTGAATCAATGAGGGGCAGAAACAGAACAGGCATATTTAACCATAACAGTTTTCAAATCGTTGTGAATTTTATTCACTGTTATACACTGCGAGGCTCACCTGCATTGACCGACGAGAAACCAGAATGAAAAAATACCAGCGTCTGGCTGAACAACTTTGCGAACAGATCGCCTCTGGCGTCTGGCAACCCGGCGATCGTCTGCCGTCTCTGCGCGAACAGGTCGCCAGCAGCGGCATGAGCTTCATGACCGTCGGACATGCTTACCAACTGCTGGAAAGTCAGGGGCGAATTATTGCGCGTCCGCAGTCCGGCTATTACGTCGCGCCACGCCCGATTCTCCAGCCGACCGTGCAGCCAGCCCAGGTGATGCGTGACGAGGCTGTCGACATCAATACCTCTATTTTTGAGATGTTACAGGCCAGCCGTGATGCCTCGGTCATGCCGTTCGCCTCGGCGTTTCCCGATCCGCGCCTGTTTCCGCTCCAGCAACTTAACCGCTCGCTGGCGCAGGTGAGCAAAACCGCGACCGCCATGAGCGTGCTCGAAAATCTGCCGCCTGGCAACGCAGAGCTGCGTCATGCCATCGCCCGTCGCTATGCCCAGCAGGGCATAACCGTCTCGCCGGATGACATTGTCATCACCGCCGGTGCGTTAGAAGCGCTTAATCTGAGCTTACAGGCGGTCACCGAGCCCGGCGACTGGGTGATTGTGGAAAACCCCTGTTTCTATGGCGCGCTGCAAGCGCTGGAGCGATTACGGCTTAAAGCGCTGTCAGTGGCGACCGACGTGAAAGAGGGGATCGATCTCGCGGCGCTGGAACAGGCGTTACAGGATTATCCGGTAAAAGCATGTTGGTTGATGACCAACAGTCAGAACCCGCTTGGCTTTACACTTAGTCCGGCGAAAAAAGCGCGGCTAGTCGCGCTCCTTGACAAGCATAATGTGATGCTGATTGAAGATGACGTGTACAGCGAACTCTACTTTGGCCGCGAAAAACCGTTACCCGCCAAAGCCTGGGATCGCAGCGACCGGATCCTGCACTGTTCTTCATTCTCGAAGTGTCTGGTTCCGGGCTTTCGCATTGGCTGGGTGGCTGCCGGCAAGCACGCCCGCACTATTCAGCGCCTTCAATTAATGAGCACGCTGTCGACCAGTTCGCCCATGCAGCTGGCGCTGGTCGATTACCTGTCTACCCGTCGCTATGACGCCCATCTTAGACGCTTGCGCCGTCAGCTTGCTGAGCGCAAACAACAGGCCTGGCAATCGCTGCTGCGTCACCTGCCTGCCGACGTGAAGATCCATCATAACAACAGCGGCTATTTTCTCTGGCTCGAACTGCCGGAATCAATGGATGCAGGAGACCTGACCGCGCAGGCGCTGGCGCACCAAATCAGTATTGCTCCCGGGAAAATGTTTTCCACCTCGGACACCTGGAAACGTTTTTTCCGCTTCAACACCGCCTGGCAGTGGGGGGAAAGAGAGGAGAGCGCCGTTAAACAACTCGGTCAGCTTATTCGCGAACAGCTGAAATAGCGCGTAGTAATTTGTAAAACAGGTTCTGATTATCCATGAGCCTGCTTTTGCCTGTCATTCATAGGAAATATCAATACCCGTCAATTTTCCTTTTGCTCGCTAACGTCTTGTCTATATTAGGGAAGAGAGACTCTTTACCCTTGTCCGCGACGTAATGCGCGTTACGTCACATCCTGGTCAAATTTCTTCTCTCCGGGCGGTGGGCTTTCTGTGCGCCGACTATTCTCTGGAAAGAACAACATTCCGCGGTACGACTGTCGTGACAGTGTCGCCGGAAACGGTAAATAAACAATGACATGGGAAAATGCTATGCAACATCTCTTACTGATTAACGGCGAGCTGGTCTGCGGTGAAGGCGAGAGGCAGCCCGTCTATAATCCGGCGACGGGCAAGGTGCTTCTGGAAATAGCCGAAGCCTCTCCTGCGCAGGTTGACGCCGCCGTTCGCGCAGCCGACAGGGCGTTCAGCGAATGGGGACAAACGACGCCTAAAACGCGCAGTGAACGGTTGCTGGCGCTGGCTGACGCGATAGAGCAGAACGCGCAGGTCTTTGCCGAACTGGAATCCCGCAACTGTGGGAAACCGCTGCATTGCGCGCTCAATGATGAGATCCCGGCGATTGTCGATGTGTTCCGTTTCTTTGCCGGCGCCGCTCGTTGTCTCAACGGTATGGCTGCCGGGGAATATCTGGAAGGACACACCTCTATGATCCGGCGCGATCCGGTGGGTGTCGTCGCCTCAATTGCGCCGTGGAACTATCCTCTGATGATGGCCGCGTGGAAACTGGCGCCTGCGCTGGCAGCCGGTAACTGCGTGGTGATAAAACCCTCCGAAATCACGCCGCTGACCGCGCTGAAACTTGCCGAACTGGCCAAAGATATCTTCCCGGCGGGCGTGCTGAATGTGCTGTTTGGTCGTGGTAAAACGGTTGGCGATCTGCTGACCGGGCATAAAAAAGTGCGCATGGTGTCGTTAACCGGTTCGATTGCCACCGGCGAACACATTATCCGTCATACCGCGCCCGCCATTAAGCGTACACACATGGAACTGGGCGGCAAAGCGCCGGTTATCGTGTTTGATGATGCCGACATTGACGCCGTGGTCGAGGGCGTGCGTACATTCGGCTTTTATAACGCCGGACAAGACTGTACCGCCGCCTGCCGAATCTATGCGCAAAAGGGGATCTATGACGCGCTGGTGGAAAAACTTGGGGCGGCGGTTGCCAGCCTGAAAACGGGGGCGCCGGAGGAAGACTCTACTGAACTGGGGCCACTGAGTTCACTGGCGCACCTTGAGCGGGTCGCAAAAGCGGTCGAACGGGCTAAAGCGCTTGGACACATTAAGGTGGTTACCGGTGGACAGAAGGTGGACGGTCCCGGCTATTATTTTGCGCCGACGCTGCTGGCGGGGGCAAAACAGGAGGACGAAATCGTGCAGCGGGAAGTCTTCGGCCCGGTAGTGAGCGTGACGCCGTTTGACGACGAGGAACAGGTGCTGACGTGGGCCAACGACTCGGAGTACGGTCTGGCCTCGTCGGTGTGGACACAGGATGTTGGGCGCGCGCACCGGGTCAGCGCCAGGCTCCAGTATGGCTGTACGTGGGTAAACACCCATTTTATGCTCGTCAGCGAAATGCCGCACGGTGGGCAGAAAATGTCAGGTTATGGGAAAGACATGTCGCTGTATGGGCTGGAAGATTACACTGTTATTCGTCACGTCATGGTTAAACATTCATAGCCTTTATGATCAGTGCGGGATCGAACGGGGCGGGAAAAGATCGTACGTTGCAGGCAGAGAGAAAAATCTCTCTGCCAGTCTGCGCCGCAGGGATGTAGAAATTAAATAAACCAACCAAATCTCAATGAGATAAGCGTTACCAGTCCGACGGCAGCAAAAAGATTGATCACTACGACAGTTCTGCTTGAGACATTCATTTAGGCCACCCTGAGTTATTACCCCTTTGTGTATAGTTCGGGATCGCAAATTGCGCAATAGGACAACCCGGGGTTATTCATCGGCAGCGATAAAATCGGAACAGCGCCAGACCAGAGCGATAAAACTTGATGTACATCAAAAAAAAGAGCATATTGCGCGCGTTTCACTTCTCTGGCCGGATGTCCCGTCAATGTCTTTGTATCAAAAAATGCTCGTTTTTTATGCGGTAATGGCCGCGCTGACTTTTCTCATCACCTGGTTTTTATCGCACGATAAAAAACGTATCCGTTTTTTGAGCGCCTTTCTGGTGGGAGCGACCTGGCCTATGAGCTTCCCGGTCGCATTGCTGTTTTCGCTGTTTTAACACGGCTGAACAGGAGGGCGGTGATGCACCTCCTGCCTGTTATTGTCCCCCGCTCAACAGTGTGTTCAGCGCGTTTTTATCCTCTGGCGTCACTTCATGTGGATGGCTGAATCCATTGTTCTCCTGGGCGCGCGTATACAGCGCCACCAGCCAGTCATAGACGTAGCGGCTGGCGGCATGTACCGGCCGGTCGTTTAACGCTGTCAGGCGTGCCATAGGTGGACGTTTTGCCGCGCTGAAAATCGTCTCGCCTTTGGCCATTCGACTGGCAGGACGTTCGCTTTCTTCAACGTCGGCATAACCGAGCCAGGCGACAAAGTTGGCGATGTTGGCGTGCAACTGCGCGCCGCAGTTCTCGTCCTGTTGCACAATTTGCTGTAACTGCTGCGCAAGCTGCAAGCGGTAGCTGGCGGCGATCAGTATTGCGACCACCTGCCTGAGCGTGGCGGGCTTCAGACCTAAACGTGTGGCATTGCTGTCGTCGCGGCTCCACTGGCGAAGATGGTTGATCCACAATTTGTGCGCCCGGTCGCCGGTATCATTACCCTCAACCGTTTGAGGCGCGTCGTGAACCTCCGCAAAAAGATCGACAGCGTCGTTGAACAGCCCGCTAACCTGTTCTTCCCTCGGCTGGCGTATCTGGAGCAGGCTCTCAAACTGTTGCACCTCGGGAACAAGGCCATCCAGCAGATCGCCGTGATGTGCTGCCTGTTGCTGTAATTCACGGACAACCGTTTCGGCGCTGGACAGGTTGTCAGGCAGCAGGTACAGCAGTTCACGCAGATACTGCCGATGCCGGGCATGAAGCGCCTCAATGCGTGCTTGCCGCTGGGGGAACGACGTGGCGTGGGACAGCCATTCGATCAATCGTTGCAGACTGTTTTTATCCAGCGCCTGAAGGGTGCCCCAGTGCTGACCGGGATTGCCCATCAGTTGCTGGACGGTTTCATCCAGATTCTCTCCGCTTACAAAGCGCGCGTCCTGCGGGGTGATCGCCCATACCACGCCCGGTAGCGCTGTGTCGCGTAAGGGTTGGGTTTCGTGGACCCAGTTCAGTAGCCGCCTGGCGGTAGCGGGTGTTTGCGTGCGGTTAGCGGTGGCATTGCAGATAACTAACACGTCAGGCTGTCGCTGCTGACGATAGTGCTCAAGCAGCCAGCCGAGTTTAGCCTGCCATAAGGGCTGTGGAGAGGTGACGGGCGCCAGCGGAATATCCAGCAGATCGACCTCGTCAAGTACGCTGTCCTCCACGCTCAGCACCAGCTCGCGGGTCAGCAGCGCAAGGGGATCTTGCGGCAGGCTCACGGCCGCCAGCAGCGCGCCTTCCACCACGGGATGCACCACCACGTCATTTTGCGCTTCCGGTGAGGCATGGGCTTCCTGGGTGAGAAAACGCTCGGACGGTAAACCAAACTGATCGACCAGCAGGCTGAGCGGCGCAGCAACTTCGCCAGCGTTACCGGTCTGTTGCAGCACATGCGCCAGCGCCAGCCACTGCTGCGTTAGTTCCGGCTGTTCGCCCCACAGCAGCGACCAGATGCTGGCGCGGGTAGTGAGATCCACATACGGAAGCACAAGCGCGAACTGATGCCAGAGCGCATCGTCAATCTGTTGTTGAGAAGCTGGTCGGCATTGACGACAGAAGCGGGCGACGGTGGCGACTTCCGCCGCCGTAACGCCGGGGACGGGATGACGCTGGCGCAGCGACCGCCATTTTTCGAGACGCGATTCAATCATCGCTTTTTCTGCCTGGCGGCATGCTGGCTGCGCGTGGGCCATCGTAATAAAGATTTGCACCAGTTCGGCTTCGGCGAGAAGCCGCAGACGTAACGGCCATTCGTCATCGGGCGAACTGGCCTGCCGCGTAAAGCGTAGCGCCATGTTGGCGGCGGCATGGCCGGGGTTAATATGGCTGAAATAGTCGAAATAGCGGTCCGGCATCACCACATTCATCCTGCCGTTTCCACTGCTGCACAGGGCGGAAAGTAAATGGGCTTTCGCTGACTGGGAATAACCGTACAGCCCGATACAGGCGCGTGACTGACGGGCGGTCTCCAGTGCAATCTCCGTGGCGTTCGCGGCGTGAAGCTGCGTCAACAGCGCGTCTGCTTCGGCATCCAGCGTGACGGCGTAGCGGCGGGTGCGCTCTACCCAGGCAATAGCGGCCTGAGAAAGGGTTAACGTTTTGCTCATTTCAGGTACACGCTCCCGCTGTCGATCCAGTAATGACTGCCGCTGTGTCGACGGTCAGCCAGGGTATTTAATTTTAAGGTCAGGGCATCCGCCGGAACGGGTGTGCCGTCCTGTAACCAGGCGTCGCTGAGGACAAACGATTCGGGACCGTTTTCTTTGCTGCCGCCGCGCAACTGAAGCCGCACGCTCAGCACACCGTCACCGGCAATATTTTTAGCCAGTTCGGCGGAGTTGATGCTCAGCGTATAGAGCGGCGTTGCGGGCCAGCGGCTGTTCGCCAGTTGGCGGAAACCGAGCGTCACGTTACCACGCAACGGAAAGTGGACGCGGGTATCCAGCTTTTCGCCGGGTTTATCCAGATCGATATCGCGATACCAGACATTTTCGTCGCGCAGGATGTTGACGGTGTTATCCAGCACGCCGAGATAGCGTACCGTGGACCAGGCGCCGATATCGGCTGCTTTAAAGTTAAAGCGCGGCAGACGCAGATCCAGCGCCAGACTGCACAACATCGCACCGACAGCGGCAGTGGATTTCGGGTTGCCGATCCGTCCCTGCTGGTTGAACGGATACCATTCATGCACCCGATAGTTATCCATCCATACGATCCGGTTGACCGGAACAGGTTGAAGATGGCGGATCAGCGCCTGCACCGCAGGCAGACAGGCGGGCCTGCCGGTCACCAGCAGCACGTCGCAGCAATAGTGCGAAATGGCTTCGCACACCGCATGCAGCGGCGAGGTAAGGGTGAATTGCCCGGCCAGCATCGCCTCTTGCAGCTGGCTGAACTGCACCTGTAACGGCACGCTAAGCACATCGAACGCTGGCGTGCCGGGCGGCAGCGCATGGTCGACGGCCTGCTGAATGTAGTTCATGACGTTGCGGGTTGGGCGCTGAGGCAACAGCTCGCCAAAGGTGGCATGCACCCCGGCCAGCGGATCGTTGATGTCGCACTTTTCCCATGCGGAAAGCACCGCGTGCCCCAGCGGCATAAACAGCTGAAGCGCCGTTTGCTGGCGCAGCACCGCCTGGGTATCTATGCGCCCGGAATCGCCAAACAGCGTGGCGAGCAGGGCGGCGGCATCGGTGACGCCTGCCTGCTGCAGCCGGGTTTGCAGCGCCGGTAAGATGCATCTCTGAATGACATCCAGAAGCATGTCATCGCCTGCGACCTTAAATCCTTCGCGAAACAGCAGGCGCGGGGTGATTTTAACATTTGTACCGACGCCGTCGTCCAACTGATAGTGAACAATCGCCATGTCAGTGGTGCCGCCGCCAATATCAATCGAGGCAACGCGCAGCGCCCGGCCTTTGCTTTCGCCCGGCTCGGGCTGGCGGTCCGGACGCGCCATTGCGCGGAAAAAGGCTTCGCTACGTCCGGCGTAATGGGAGATTGCTTCGTTATACAGCCACACCAGTTGCCCGCAGCTGGCTTCGTCCCATTCCATCTGGATCTCAGGCACTGGCACCCGGCTTTTTTCCTGCTGTTTACGGCTGCTAAAGTCGTCGTCCTGCGGATGCCACCCCATGGCTTTCCAGACAAGGGCAATGGCTTCAAACATACGCTGGCGGAAGATCTCCCGCTCCTGCTTTGGCATTGCCGAGGGCAGAGTGAGGATCAGCGTACGCAACTGGCGCGGCGATGCGGGAAACCCCAGCCGCAGACGGGTCGCCACACTGTTGATCTGCCCCAGCGCCTGGGCGAGGATCTCGCAGAGCATATGGGTCATCAGGGTGCTGCGGCTGTACTGCGGGGAGAATACCGGCAGGCGTTCATCCTGCGGCAGCGCGTACAGCGGCTGGCCGTCGTCATTCATCAGATTCATCAGCGGAAAGGCGGTCGCGAGCGGTTCACGCTGGGTTTTGCTGTTCATCTGGCTGAAGCGCCAGTCGTGCAGTACCGGCGTTTCATCCCACAGGTAGCGGCGGGGACTGGAAATACCGCTATTGCCGTCGGTTCCGGTTCGTTGCATCGCCAGTTTACGCGCTTCGTCGCCGACCCTGACAATCGACGGCCAGATAAACGCGTCTTCGCGTCCGCTTTCGACGGAAAAATGCTGCTTGCCGAAGCGGGCTTCCGAGAACTCAAGGCGACTGGTGAACAGCGGATCGTTCAAAAACTGCGGCTCGCTCAGCGATCGCACCTGCAGTTCTGCCGTCTGGCGCAGGCCGTCGTTGGCATCGCCGTGATCCTCAATCAACACGCCGCAGGTGTGGGTATTGCCAACGTCAAGGATCAAATCGACCGGAATCGCGGGAGTGCTCAGCGTCTCTGTGACCAGCCTGACCTCTGGCACCGTTAGCTGTTCGCCGAGTAACGCCAGCAGATTCAGCCAGTGCGCCTGATATTCAAAACTGCGCAGCGCCTGATTGATGGCCTGTTCCGGACGGTTTTCCACCTGGCTGACATGATGCAAAAACACCTCGCGTAGCCAGCCATCAATCCACGTCTGATCGAGAAAATCAGCCACTTCGTCATCGCGCCAGGCCAGCGCAAAGCGGGTACCGTTCAGTACATCGTTTTCACTGGGGGCGAGCGCGGAGGGAGTCGCGTCGCTCAACTGACTGTCGAGCGCGAGCGTAACGCGGTGGGTATGACCTGCGCTGTCAGGTAAGGCGAGTTTGCGAACCTGCACGCGCGCCCAGTTATCCGGACCTTCAACAAAGGTGCGCGGCGGGTTAAAGCGCAGAAACGGCAGCGGTAGCCAGACGCCGTCCAGTACCGAAAGCGAATACTGTAGCGACTGTGTGCTTTCGGGTTTAACCACTTCTGGCTGCATTCCCGGACGCGCCGGCAGCGTGTAGCGACCGTTTACCAGATCGTAGTCCAGACGCAGCAGCGGGCCATTAGCGGTTTTCCGCACAAAACGGCCATGATGTGCCGACTCCTGCGGCGTCAGGCCGAAGTCAAGAAACTGAACGCCGCTGTTTGCGATGAGCGTGACGCTCTGTTTGTAATCACACAAATTCACCAGCATAAGATCAGGCACCTATCTTTTTAAACGTCAACGGGATCTCCGCTTGCCCGTCGAAGCGGGCGGTACAGGCGGCGACGTCATTTGTCCCGGCTTTACAGGTGATTTCCGGCATCGGATAGCGGGAGCCATCGGCGCAGCGCGCATTTCCACGGCTTTTGATCATGAGCTCGCCGCTCTGATGCAGACCGGAAAAAAGCTCGGCGCGACAGACAATACTGTCGCCATGCACCAGTCGCGCTGTCCCTTTGTTATTCTGGATCTGATAGCGCAACGAGGGCGCTTTGCCGGTCGCGGGGTCTTTCACCTCCATTACTACGCGCCAGCGACCGTTGAGAAAACGGGTCGTACCGGCCTTCACCTGATTAGCCTCCATGACCAGCGCGTCTTTCGGTATCGCAGCAATGACCACCGGTGCGTCGGCGAGCGGGGTCTTTTTCTCCTCCGGAATAACGTGCGCCTGCTGCAGCGGTAGCGTGGCGGTCAGTTCCGGCAGAGCAGGCATTGCGGGTTGCGGCGCACTGGCGCTTTCCGTCGCGACCGCGGGGGTTTGCGCGTGCCAGAGCAGCGGCGCGGCAAGCGCGGCAATGGTGACGGCGGCAACCGGCACGCTCCACAGCGGCAGTCGGCGCGCCGGTTTCGCGGACGCTTTTTCCTCCGCCACGACGGACGGCGCGACGGGCGGGCTGATGGTTTCAGAGACGGGCGGAGTTACCGGCACGACGGGGACTGACAGTAGCGGTTCATCCGCCTGGGGAAAAGCGTTCTCTGGCGCGGTTTCTTCTGCAGGGACGGGGTCAGCGTGAATGTCCGCTTCGGGCGAATCTTCGAGATACAGGCATGCCAGCACATCGTCACGCACGTTTTCGTTAAGGTTGATAAAACCCCAGAAGGTGATAACCGGTTTCCCATCCACCAGGAAGACGTGGTTTTCACCGGGAAATTGTACGGCTTTTTCGAGCAAGGAGCCGAAAAGCTGTAACGCCGTTTTTCCGGATTGCAGGCTCTTGCGGCTCAGGGCGGCGGCGCTGTCCAGCGTCGCGGAAAGCGTGCGGAGGGCGCGACGGCGCGCATCAACGTCAGCCGCTTTCCACGCAACGGCCTGGCCTTCTACAGGAGAATACCAGTCCACCCGGTCACCGCTGTCGTTAATTTGCGGAATGGCGAGACAATCGACCATCGCCAGTTGCTTTCGCAGCCGGAGTGTTTCACGAATTTGCAGCGCTGAATCAAAGACGGCCTGGCCGCCACCGCCGACGGCCTGATAGTCATCAAGATTGCCGCTGCGCAAGAGAGTTTTTGCCACGTTAGGGTCCTTAAGACTTTTTCACGCATCTACTTTACGGCGACATAACGCGAGCAAACGGTGGAAGAAAGGCATAAAGGGGCGAATTATCCCGCCATAGAGGGGTTGACGTTGTGAAAAAGACTTAAGGGAAACTGGCGGATATGCATTACGGATTAAATGCCGCAAGCGAACGGATTTCAGCGTATGATGAAGGTTTCATCAGTCTGTTGAAAAGGAGAAGCTATGTCGCACCTGGATGAGGTTAGCGCCCGCGTTGATGCCGCGATTGCGGAAAGCGTTATTGCCCAGATGAACACGCTGTTGATCGCCCTGAGCGACGATGGCGAATTAAGTCGCGAAGATCGTTACACCCAGCAGCAACGGTTGAGAACCGCCATCGCGCATCATGGCCGGCAGCATAAAGAAGACGCCGAAGCGCGCCGCGAGCAGTTGACAAAAGGCGGCACGATCCTGTGATGGGCCAGATGGCGGCAGGGCGGTCGTTAAAACGAACGTCTTGCCACCAGCCATGCGCCCACCACCAGCATCACCGCGCCACAAACCGGACCAATCAGCGCCCTCAGCGGTACCCCGTGGCTGCGCAGGAGATCCAGCGCCAGTCCGCCGATAAGCTGACTGGCGACCAGCACGGCAATCGTGGTCGCCGCCCCCACATGCTGATAGCCGCTGATGCTGGCAAACACGAAAAACGAACCCAGCAGACCAGGAATTAACGTCCACCAGCGAACGCTGGAGGCCAGTTCGCCAAATCCCGCCATACCCTGCCTAAACCACAATAGAGTGACAAACAGCACGATGCCGACCAGCGAATTCAGCAGCATGGCGATCAAAATAGTGGAAGAGGTCTGGGTGATGCGCACCATCAGGGTGTTCTGCACCACCAGGCCGATACCCGCGGCGATCAGAAAGGCGAGCGTCAGCGATGTGTTCATCCGCGCGCGTCCGGTTGCAGACGATCGTCAAGCTGAAGCTGCATGAATGTCAGATCCAGCCAGCGGCCAAATTTGGTCCCTACCTGCGGCATTTGCGCGGTGATTTTGAACCCGAGCGTGCTATGAAGATGCAGCGAAGCCTGATTTTGCGACTCGATGCCCGCGACCATCACGTGCTTGCCGCAGGCGCGCGCTTCCTCAATCAAGCGGCTCAATAGCTGGCGTCCCACTCCTTTCCCCTGATGATCCGGGTGAACGTACACCGAATGTTCCACCGTGTGGCGAAATCCGTCAAAGTTGCGCCAGTCGCCAAAGGAGGCATACCCCGTCACCTTACCGTTTTCTTCAGCTACCAGCACCGGATACCCCAGCAACTGACGCGCTTCGAACCAGGCCATGCGGTTATCGGCGTCTACGGTTTGATCGTTCCAGATCGCCGCCGTGTGTAACACGGCGTGGTTGTAGATCGCTGCGATATCCCCGCAATCCTCTTTGCTCGCGAATCGAATAAGCATCTTGAACCTCAGGAAATGTTCACTATAGTATTACGATATGAATACTATTGAAGACAGCATAAATCAACGCATCAGTGCAAGAATTCGCATTGAGCGAGAATCCCGCGGCTGGTCGCTGACTGAACTGGCTGAACGCGCGGGCGTTTCACGGGCGATGATCCATAAAATCGAACGTGCGGAAAGCAGCCCGACGGCGACGCTGCTCGGCAGGCTTTCCGGCGCCTTTGGCATCAGTATGTCAACGCTGATTGCGCGCGCCGAAATGCAGGAAGGCAAACTGCTGCGTGCGGCGGATCAGCCCGTCTGGCACGATCCGCAAAGCCAGTATTTGCGCCGCCACGTTTCGCCACACAGCGACTTGCCTCTCGATCTGGTGCAAATTGAGCTTCCCGCAGGAAGTGATATCCCGATGCCCGCCTCAGCCTATGTACAGGCGCGGCAGTTGATCTGGCTTCAGCACGGGGAACTGGTGTTCGTTGAGGGTGAAACCCGCCACGAGATGAAAGCGGGCGATTGTCTTGAGCTGGGACCGCCCAATGATTGCCGTTTTATCAATGAAACAGCGCAAACCTGCGTTTACCTCGTTGTGCGTTTAAACCTCGCGGGACGTTAAAGACAGGCGCGGCCTGCTACTATTGATGGATTCATGCCAAACGCTGAGGAGAACATCATGGGTCAACAAGAACACCGTAATCGTCGCTGGGTTTTAGCTTCCCGACCCCATGGCGCGCCCGTGGCGGACAATTTCCGTCTTGAAGAGGATGAGGTCGCCACCCCGGGAGAAGGCCAGGTTTTGTTGCGCACGGTTTACCTTTCCCTCGATCCGTATATGCGCGGACGAATGAGCGACGAACCGTCGTACGCGCCGCCGGTCGCGCTGGGTGAGGTCATGGTCGGCGGAACGGTGAGCCGCGTCGTGTCGTCAAACCATCCAGACTACAAGCCTGGTGAATGGGTACTGAGCTACAGCGGCTGGCAGGATTATGATATTTCCGACGGCGCGGGGCTGGTGAAGCTCGGCAACGATCCTGAACAGCCATCCTGGGCGCTCGGCGTATTGGGGATGCCCGGTTTTACCGCTTACATGGGCTTGCTGGATATAGGTCAGCCGAAAGAGGGGGAAACGCTGGTGGTTGCCGCCGCAACCGGTCCAGTCGGGGCGACGGTGGGGCAGATTGGCAAGATCAAAGGCTGCCGTGTGGTCGGCGTTGCCGGCGGCGCGGAAAAATGTCGTCATGCCACTGAAGTGCTGGGTTTTGACGTTTGTCTGGACCACCATGCGGATGACTTTGCAGAGCAACTGGCAAATGCCTGTCCACAGGGGATTGACGTCTATTATGAAAACGTCGGCGGTAAAGTCTTCGACGCTGTACTTCCGTTGTTGAATACCTGCGCGCGGATCCCGCTTTGCGGCCTGGTCAGCGGCTATAACGCGACAGAACTCCCCGCCGGTCCGGACAGACTGCCGCTGCTGATGGCGACGATACTGAAGAAACGCATTCGTCTGCAGGGATTTATCATTGCGCAGGATTATGGTCACCGTATTCATGAGTTCCAACAGCAGATGGGACGTTGGGTTAAAGAAGGTAAGATTCATTACCGTGAACAGGTGACGGAAGGACTGGAAAACGCGCCAGAGGTCTTCATCGGTCTGTTGAGTGGTAAAAACTTTGGCAAAGTCGTGATTCGCGTCGCGGAAGATGACTGACAAACATGGCGGCCTTGGCCGCCATAAAAAAATGGGCAGTTTTTAAATTTCCGGCTTTAATTAAATCACCGCGTGCAAGGCAAATTAAATTGCCAGGGCCGTTAAAATAACGCGGGTAAATGATCACGGTTGTCGTTTTATTTTTTTACCAGGCGAAATCTTAAACAATTAAATCTTTCAGGTTTAATTGCGATTGGCTATATGATGAGGTGAAGAAATAGAATGCCTGGTACGGAAAAGTCGCAGCACATCAGTCTGACAACACACGTTGAAAGAGGATTAAAAGATCGATTAAGTCTTGGCGAGCTGAAGCCTGGCGCCAGATTAATTACCAAAAATATTGCTGAGGAGTTGGGGATCAGTATCACGCCGGTGCGTGAGGCGCTGTTACGTCTGGTGTCTGCCAGCGCGTTAACCATTGCGCCCGCGCAAGCCTTCATGGTGCCGGAAATCAATATGGCGCGATTCGCGGAAATCATCCGTATTCGCTGTGAACTGGAAGGGATGGCGGTTATGGAAGCCACGGGGCGGATTACGCCGGAACGGATGGAACTCCTGGAGGCGCTGCTTGCGACGTATCAGCAGGCGCATGAAAGAGGCTCGGTAGCCGAGCGACTGCGGGCAAACCGGGCGTTACGCTTCAAAATTTATCACTTCGCCAACATGCCGACGCTGTGCGAAATGATCGAACAGCTGTGGGTACAAATGGGGCCAAGCCTGCATTTTCTCTATGATCTGGAAAAAGAGGGCGCGTATCCACACAGTGTCGATCATTACCATCAATTATTTAAGGTTATTGCCCAAGGAAATAAAGAGGCCAGTCGCGACTGTTTAATCGACATCATCAATAAAAATGTCGCCATCGTTAAACGACAATACCTTAATTAAGTACTGCTTAAATTTAGCGGGGAATCTCCCCGCTATGACTACCCTTATTACGCAGGTTATTCAAAACGCCATGCGAGGTTTACACCCACGCCGAAATTTCGCCCCGGAGCAGGTTCGTAGTATCTGCCGTTCGATTCATTCACAATGACCGAGCCAACATACGCTTTGTCAAAGAGGTTGTCGACCCGCCCGAACACATCCACCGTCAGATTACTGTAGTTGATTTTATATCCGGTATTCAGCCCTACGACAGTATAAGAGGGCGCTTTGGCGGTGTTTTCATCGTCAGCCATAATATCTCCCATGTAGCGGGCATCAGCCCCGGCATACCATCCTTCATCCGGCACATAACCCAGGGACGCAAAACCCATGTTGCGGGCGATCCCCGGCATCCTGTTACCGTTGCAGTTCTGGTCGTTGCAGACGTTGCTACGGTAGGTGGCGTCCAGCCAGGTCCAGGAGGCGTTGACGCGCCAGTTTTCGCCAAAACGCTGATCCCACCCCAGTTCTATCCCCTGACGCCGGGTCTTGCCCGCATTCTTATACGTTGTCCGACCGCCGCTGCTGGAATCCACCACCAGTTCGTCGTCCGTGTCGGTCTGGAACAGCGCCGCCGTCAGCAGTCCGTTGCCGATACGGGTTTTGCTGCCAATTTCTATCGTATCGTTAGTGGAAGGTTTAAGATCGAAATTCATCCCGCTTTGCCCATCCGCACGGTAGGAAAGCTCGTTTATGGTCGGCGTTTCAAAACCGCGGCCCGCTGCCAGATAGAGGTTCCAGGCGTCCGTCACGGCATACTTCAGCGATCCGGCTGGCAACCATTTATGATAGCTGGCATCGCCGCTGTCGTCGCCGTTGCCCGGCGTCACGTAGTGATCGTTAGAGTCGAACCAGACCGAACTGTAGCGCACGCCTGCATCAAGGGAGAGTTTGTCGGTCAGTTGCCACTGCGTCTGCAGGTAGGGGTCGACGTTCCACATCAGGTTGCGCTCGTCCCGGCGGCGCTCGCCTTTTTGGCCGTACTCCGGTACGCCGTCAGTGAGACGGTAATTTGTGTAGCCCTTACGGTTCTCACTCATATTTTCGTAGTTCAGTCCGGCAGTAAACGTCATGGGCACAATCAGTTCCCCACGGTGCGTCCAGCGGCTGTCGATGCCCTGGTAATGACGCTGCAGCGAGATTACGCCGCCCGCATGGGACGGTCTGAGCTGAGGGGCCATCGGGATCGACTGATACTGGGTGGTTTCACGCTGCCCGGCATACATCATCACGCTCATGTCGTCCTGGGCGCTAAGCTGTCGTTCATAGCGCAGTCCGGCCTGCGTCTGCTTGATGGTTTTACGCGTGTGATACTGCTCCGCGCGCGGCGACTGTTGCGGGTTATCGCGCCATTCGGCTTCGGTCAGGCCGCCGGGATCGTCAGCTTTAATATCGACGCTGTTAAAAATCAGACTCAGCTTGCTTGCCTCGTCGAGACGCACGCCCAGTTTCGCATTGGCGAGATTCTTTTGCGCGCCGCTACGATCGCGGTAGCCGTGGGTAGTAAAACGGGTCGTCGACACCGTGTAGTCCACATCGCCAGCCTGGGTGCCATCGCCCAACGCGCCGGTCGCTTTTAACCCGTAGCGCCAGCTGCCGTAACTTCCATAATAGCTGCTTGCCTCGATGGTCGGCGGCTGTTGTCCGGTTTGTGTCGTCACGTTCATGACCCCGCCGGAAGCATTGCCGTAAAGCGCGGAGAAGGGACCGCGCAGTACTTCAACGTTTTGCACGCTGCTGAGATCGATATTTGACGTCTGCCCCTGTCCGTCCGGCATCGTTGCCGGGATGCCGTCAACATACAAACGAATGCCGCGCACGCCATAAGTTGAACGCGACCCAAAGCCACGGATAGAAAGCTGAAGGTCCTGAGCATAGTTTTGTCGGTTCTGCACCTGCAGGCCCGGCACGCGGGTCAGGGATTCGGAAAGATTGATGCGCGGCGCCGCCCGGCGCATATCTTCGCCCTCGACCACGCTGACGGCGGCGGGGGTATCCAGTTCAGAAACGGCCTGGGGTGAGGCGCTGACGATCAGCGTTTGTTCATCGGCTTCGCTGTCCGCTGCGGCCAGCGGAGAGAACACGAGTGGAAAGAGCAGAGCGGGAACTGCGGTATATCGTATGGAAATAATCTTCATGAAAAAAGGCCAGTTAAAGTGAACGTACCCATAGGTATGTAAGTTACATGTTAATTCGTTTGTAAAATTTTGAAAATTTTAACGGCACAATGCGTTAATAATTAATGGAGAAATTAAGAAGATTGTAGACAGGATGCGAAGAAGTGCTCCACTTTCTGACAAATAATGATTACCATTCCCATTTATAAAAGAGAGCAAAACCATGATCTTGCTCAGCGAAGCGATGTGAAGCAGCAAAATAGCGATATATCAAAGGGAGTCGTCATGCATTTTCGTCATCAGTTTTCCCCGCGCCTGCGTGGTGCTTTACTGTTAGGTTCACTGCTGGTTGCCTCATCGTTCAGCACTCAGGCGGCAGAAGAGATGCTGCGTAAAGGCGTGGGCAAGGGCGCTTACGAAATGGCCTACAGCCAACAGGAAAACGCGCTGTGGCTCGCCACCTCGCAAAGTCGCAAGCTGGATAAAGGCGGTATTGTTTATCGTCTCGATCCGGTCACGCTGGACGTGACGCAGATCATTCACAACGATCTCAAACCGTTTGGCGCCACCATTAATAACGCGACCCAGACGCTGTGGTTTGGTAACACGGTGAATAGCGCGGTCACAGCCATTGATGCGAAGACCAGCGAAGTGAAAGGACGACTGGTGCTGGACGCCCGCAAACGCTCCGAAGATGTCCGTCCGCTGCAGCCGCGTGAGCTGGTTGCCGATGAAGCAACGAATACGGTGTATATCAGCGGGATTGGCAAAGAGAGCGCGATTTGGGTGGTGGACGGCGAAAAGATCGCCCTGAAAGCGACCATTGAAAACACCGGTAAAATGAGCACGGGTCTGGCTATCGACAGCGGCGCGAAGCGTCTTTACACCACCAATGCGGACGGCGAGCTGATCACCATCGATACCGCCACGAACAACATCATCAGCCGTAAGAAACTGCTTGATGACGGTAAAGAGCACTTCTTTATTAATCTGAGCCTGGACACCGCCGGTCACCGCGCGTTTATTACCGACTCGAAAGCGGCGGAAGTGCTGGTTGTTGATACCCGCAACGGCAACGTGCTGGCGAAAGTCGCTGCGCCGGAATCGCTGGCCGTGCTGTTTAACCCGGCGCGTAATGAAGCCTACGTCACCCACCGTCAGGCCGGTAAAGTGAGCGTGATTGACGCGAAAAGCTACAAGGTAGTGAAAACCTTCGATACGCCGACCTTCCCGAACAGTCTGGCGCTGTCGGCAGACGGCAAGACCCTGTACGTGAGTGTGAAGCAGAAGTCGACACGCGAAAAAGAAGCCACGCAGCCAGACGACGTGATTCGTATTGCGCTGTAAACCCGCAGGAGGGGGAAACCCCTCCATTCACGTTCCCATACCCGCCGATACGCCTCGTTACATCCCGCTGATAGCCTGAATAAGCCCAGGGAATTACACTGTCCCGCTTCGGTTAAATGAATCACTTGGGAATGCTATGAAAAAGCCACTGTTCTGCCTTTGCGCTGGCGTGATGCTGTTCGCGCTGGCAGGTTGCTCCACGAATTACGTTATGACTACCAAAAGCGGGCAAACCATCGTCACGAAGGGAAAACCGCAGCTTGATAAAGAGACGGGAATGACCCGCTATACCGATCAGGACGGGAATGCACGGGAAATCAACAGGAATGACGTGGCGCAGCTTATCGAAGCGGATTAGTCGACGCCGTTGAAAAGCAGGCCTGATCGGCGTCGTCGGTCAGGCCTTTGTCATTTTTATGGCGCAGTGCGATGGATTTCCGCAACGCGTTTACGAACGCCAAACCAACCGGCAACCAGCAGAATGGCGATCAGCGGCAGGGAAGCGATGGTATAGGTGCCGTTCGGATAGTCAAACGCCATCAGCACCAGTACGCTTAACAGGAAAAGCAGCGTCAGCCAGGAGGTGAACGGCGCGCCCGGCAGCTTGAAGCTGACATCGGCGGCTTTGCCCTCTTTGATTGCCTTGCGCAGGCGCAACTGGCACACCACAATGAATCCCCACGACGCGATAATGCCCAGCGAGGCGAAGTTGAGGACGATCTCAAAAACCTGGGAAGGCACCAGGTAGTTGAGGAAGACGCCCACAACATACACCGCCAGCGTCGCCATAATGCCCGCCCAGGGCACATGCTGGCGGCTCATCTTACTCATAAATTTCGGGGCGGAGCCGCCCATCGCCATTGAGCGCAGAATCCGTCCGGTGCAGTACAGGCCGGAGTTCAGACTGGAGAGCGCGGCGGTCAACACCACAATGTTCATGATGCTGCCAATATAGGGCACGCCAAGTTTTGAGAAGAACGTGACGAACGGGCTTTGACCGGCCTGGTAGGCATTCCACGGCAGCAGCAGAACCAGCAGCACCACGGAACCCACGTAGAACAGGCCAATACGCCAGATCACGCTGTTAATGGCTTTAGGCACCATGGTCTGCGGATCTTTACACTCACCGGCGGCGGTGCCGACCAGTTCGATAGAGGCAAACGCAAAGACGACACCCTGCACCAGAACCAGCGCGGGCAGCAGGCCATGAGGGAAGAATCCGCCGTTATCGGTGATCAAATGAAAACCGGTGGCGTTGCCGTCCAGCGGTTTGCCGGACCCCAGAAAGACCGTGCCCACCACCAGAAAGATCACAATTGCCAGCACTTTCACCAGCGCGAACCAGAACTCCATTTCGGCAAACCATTTTACGCCAATCATGTTCATGGTGCCGACGATGGCCAGCGCGCCGAGAGCAAAGACCCATTGCGGTACGTCGCCAAACGCGCCCCAGTAGTGCATATACAGGGCCACGGCGGTGATATCGACAATTCCCGTCATCGCCCAGTTGACGAAATACATCCACCCGGCCACATAAGCGGCTTTTTCACCGAGAAATTCGCGGGCATAAGAGACAAAGCTGCCGCTGGAAGGGCGATGGAGAACCAGTTCGCCCAGCGCGCGAAGGATAAAGAACGAGAAAATCCCGCAAACGAGATAAACCAGCGCCAGCGCCGGACCGGCCATTTGCAGGCGTGCGCCCGCGCCTAAAAATAACCCGGTGCCAATGGCGCCGCCAATGGCGATCATCTGAACCTGACGGTTGCCCATTGCTTTGTGATAGCCTTCCTCATGGGCATTCAACCAGCGTCGTTTCGCCGCGTGTTGCGCCGACGCCGTGGTGTCTTGTGTATTCATTCCGTTTCCTGTTACCTGTCTAAGTGAGAATACTGTTGTCGCGACAGCCGCCGCGACGCGGTTAATTTTTCCCGTCATTCTGTGTACGGATAAAACCACCGGCGAAGCATCCTACCTGCAAATAATAAACGGCGCAAAATATACGAATACGAATGGTCAGTCTGCGTAATAAATAAGCAATGCGCACCTGCAACGCGCCGGATCGGGCTACGGGCGGCATCTGCCAGGTTACTCTACACTTACTCTTTTAACCGGGTGGAGGCAGTATGATTAAGATCTACGGCGCGCCGGGCTGGGGTTCGGCGATTAGCGAGCTGATGCTTACGCTGGCGGACATTCCCTATCAGTTCGTTGACGTCAGCGGATTTGACCGCGACGGGCCGCAGCGCGATTTACTGTTAAAGCTGAATCCGCTGTGTCAGGTGCCGACGCTAACGCTGGAAAACGACGCGGTAATGAGCGAAACGGCAGCCATCGCCCTAATGGTCCTCGACCGCCGTCCCGAACTGGCTCCCCCTGTTGGCAGTGCGGAACGACAGCAGTTTCAACGTTTGCTGATCTGGCTGGTCGCTAACGTCTATCCGACCTATACCTTTGCCGATTACCCTGAACGCTGGTCGCCGCAGGCGCCAGAAGCGCTGAAAAAAAACGTTATCGAATACCGTAAATCGCTCTATCTGTGGCTAAATGACCAGCTCAGCGCTGAGCCGTATGCGTTTGGCGAGCAGTTAACCCTGCTGGACTGCTACCTCGGCGTGATGCGCACATGGGGACCGGGACACGACTGGTTTCAGGACAACACGCCCAATATCAGCGCGATAGCGGATGCGGTGTGCCAGTTACCGACGTTACGTCAGGTGCTTAAGCGCAATGAAATTGTGTAAGTGCGGAAACAGAGAAAGCGATGCCCGGCAGTGAGCCGGGCATACGCTGATTACGGGGTGACAATATTGAACCAGAATTCGAACTTATCCATATAGCCGAGCAGTTCGTTGAGTTTTTCCGCATTGCCGGTGATTTTTACGTCACCTTTGTCCGTGGCCTCTTTCAGCGTTTCCTCTTTTAGCACAATGCGATTCAGTGCGTCGCGCGACAGGCTGATCGTCGCGTCTGCCTGCGGATCTTCAACGTTTGCGGTATGGTTCAGGACGCCGTTTTCCAGCTCCACTTTGTATTTCCCGCCGTCTTCCCCAAAGTCAATATTAAGCACTGCTTTCGCATCCGCCGCCTTTTCACCGTTGATGTGAACCGCGAGATAATCAAAGAACATTTCCGGGGTCATTGCCCGCACGGTATCCGGGCTGGCGGTGTTAGGCGTAGGCATTTTTTGCACGCCATTACGCAATTCCTGTGCGCCAGTCAGATAAAAGTTACGCCACGGACCCGATTCCGCCTGGTAACCCAACTGTTCGAGCGCGTCCGCCTCCAGGTTCCTTGCCGCCTGATTATTCGGATCGGCAAAAACCACTTTGCTTACCACTTGCGCAACCCAACGGTAATTCCCCTGATCGTAATCCTGCTTCGCTTTTTGCAGGATGGCATCCGCGCCGCCCATGTATTCGACAAATTTCTTCGCCGCTTCTTCCGGCGGCAGCTCGTCAAGGGTAGCCGGATTGCCATCAAACCAGCCGAGATAGAGCACATAAGTGGCTTTGACGTCGTGGCTGACGGAACCATAGTAGCCGCGGTTCGCCCAGGTGTGGGCAAGCGACGGCGGCAGTGTAAAGTTAGCGGCGATCTCGTCGCGGGTGAGCCCCTGATTCGCCATGCGCAGGGTCTGGTCGTTGATATAGCGGTACAGGTCGCGCTGGCTCTTCAGCAGCTTCACGACATTGTCGTTACCCCATGTCGGCCAGTGATGCTGGGCGAGGATAATTTCGGCTTTATCACCCCATAAATTGAGCGCTTCATTAATGTATTTTGACCACGGCAACGGCTGGCGAATTTTGGCGCCGCGCAAAGAATACGTGTTATGCAGCGTGTGGGTGACATCCTCGGCGGTCTCGATGATTTTCTTCTCTTCGATATACCACAACATTTCGGAAGGGGCTTCAGAGCCTGGCGCCATCAGGAAATCGTAGGTCAGGCCGTCAATCACCTCTTTTTGCCCTGTTTTGGTGATGTAGTGGGTCGGGGCGATCAACGTGACGGTACCTGCAGACGTCGTGGTGCCCAGTCCCGCGCCTACCTGGCCTTTGACATCAGGCTTTAGCAGGTTGCCGTACATATAACTGGCCCGGCGGCTCATCACATTACCAGCCATGATATTTTCCGACACCGCTTCTTCCATAAAACCTGCGGGCGCGTAGATTTTCACTTTGCCGGACTTCACATCCGCTTCATCCACCACGCCGCGCACGCCGCCATAGTGGTCAACGTGGCTGTGGGTATAAATGACGGCCACAACCGGTTTGTTTCCGCGATTCTTATAGTACAAATCCATGCCGACCTTTGCCGTTTCCGCTGAAACCAGTGGGTCAACAACGGTAATACCTTCTTTTCCTTCGATAATCGTCATATTGGACAGATCGAGGTTGCGGATCTGATATACCCCGTCAGTCACTTCAAACAGGCCGCTAATGTTAATCAGTTGCGCCTGACGCCAGAGGCTTGGGTTGACTGAATCCGGCGCTTTATCGCCTTCTTTAATAAACGCGTACTGTTGGGGGTTCCAGATCACATTGCCTTGTTCACCCTTGATTACCTCCTGCGGTATCGGGGCGATAAAGCCCTTATGCGCATCGGTAAAGTCTGTGTTATCCGAGAAGGGCAGTTGATTATAAAGCGCGTTATTGGCCTGTTGGGTGGCGGCTGTGGCGTCTTTCGGCGCTTCGACAGCCAGAAGGGGCAGGGAATATGACGTCAGCATCCCAGCGAGGATGAAGCCTCTGGCGATGGTATTGAGTTGCATTGAATAACCTCTCTTTAGAATGGCGAATAGGCTTTTAGGTATGTCATGCACAACGGAGGGTTGGCGTGGAAATTTGAGGTAATGCAACATTAACTATAGTGGGCTTCGCAAAGACGGCAAGGCGGTGCAGATACCGGCAGGTGATTGATATCTGCACAATTTATCATCAGGCCTGCGGAATAGCCTCCAGAGTGGTGTAGACGTTCAGTCCCAGTTGGCGGGCGATCTCGATATCTTTATCCGCGCCTCGGGAAGCGCCGGGAATACGATAAATGGCGTTACAGCGGGTGATCAACCGATGTGCGACCGGATAGAGCATCGCTTCGCTGATGTCATCGCCCAGCGAGGTTGAACCCGCCGCTTTCGCCAGCGGCAAGGCGAGCCATTCGCCAATCACCGGGATATGCCCGCGCTGGTAGACGGCAAGCGCGGCGGCTTCCAGACGGTGAAAATTCGCATCAATCAATGCCTGTTTACCGTCTGTACCGCTGCGATACGGTCCGGCGATCAAGATAAGTTGTGCTGTCATCATGTCCTCACTAAAGAAAAAGAGTGCGCAGAATTGCGTATTTCTGCACGTTTTTGTTGCCTGAGAGGCCCTGCATTTGTAGAGTAGGCATCATAAACAGCAAATTCGTGCATGATCAAGATTAATCGTGCAAAACCAGGAATAAACCGATGCTTACCGATCAGCGTAAAAAATTGATTCTCGATCTGCTCGCCGCAGAAGGACAGGTGTTGTCAAAATCGCTCAGCAGCCGTTTTGCGGTTTCGGAGGACACCATTCGCCGTGACCTGCGGGAGCTGGCGGCAGAAGGGCGTTTACAGCGGGTCCACGGCGGCGCGCTGCCTGCCTCTTCCGCCGTTGGTACGTTTGTGGAGCGAAAAACGCTTAAAACCGATGCTAAAAAACGACTGGCGCAGAAAGGCGCGACGCTTATCTCAAACGGCCAGGTGGTCATTGTGGATGGCGGTACGACCACCACCGAGCTGATTGCCTGTCTGCCGGACGATCTCAACATTACGGTAGTCACGCACAGTCCGGGCATTGCGCTGGGGCTGGTGAATCATCCTCTCATCGAAATCATACTGATTGGCGGTCGGGTGTATAAACACTCCATCGTTACCGTTGGCGCGGCGGCGGTGGAAGGTATCCGCAATATTCAGGCCGATCTGTTTTTTATGGGGGCAACAGGGATCCACCCGGAAGTAGGATTAACCACGGGCGATTACGAAGAAGCGTGCATCAAGCGCGCATTTTCCGCCAGGGCGGCGGAAACCATCGTTCTGGCTTCACCGGAAAAAATCAATACGGCCTCGCCCTTCGCCATTGGCGATGTGTCGTTGATCAACACCGTCGTGGTGGAAGATAACACCGATAACGGCTGGATCACCGCCATGCGGGCGAAAGGCGTGACGGTAATAAAGGCGTAATTAGCCCGCAGTGACGCGTTTACCGCTGGTTACAAACGTACCCGCGCCGAGGTGGTGCAGGGTATTACGTTTATCGTCATCGAACTGCCAGCGGCCTTCCGTGAACGCCCGCGCATCCGCAGCGGCAGAAACCACTTCACCAAACAGAGTATCGTATTTTTCCTGGGCTGCGGTGGCGGGAAGCAGGCGGCATTCCATCCACGCAAGGCATTTTTCTTCGACTAACGGCAGGCCAAGCACCGGGCCGTTTACCACCGGGATACCATAACAGTTGAACTTGTCCTCGTCGCGCCCGGAAACGCTGCCGACAGCCCATGTCCAGTTGGTCGCCGCTACGCCGGGTATGACGATGCCGAACAGGCCGCTGCGCTCAATCAACTCGCGTGACCAGGTTGATTTATCCACCACTATCGCGATACGAGGCGGCTCAAATTCAACCGGCATTGACCAGGCGGCGGCCATGATATTGCGTCTTGCGCTGGCGTCGTCGCGACTGGTGATCAACACCGTGGGACCGTGATTGAGCAGGCGGCTGGCGTGGCGTAATTCGACAGGGCGGAATAGACTCATCGGGTTGTCTCGCAAAGTGTTTTCTGAGTATTAATGATAAGTGGCCGGGCGCCAATTTGCACAATAAGTGGCGTCTCTTTCGGGATCCATCGTTTATACTCTTTCGCACCTTACCGGATCACCGCAGGAACCCCGATGACCCCCATCCTGAATGCCTACTTCGCCCGCCTGAACTGGTCCGGGCCGACCGACGTCACCCTTGAGACGCTGCGGGCGCTGCACTTACAGCATAACTGTACTATTCCTTTTGAAAACCTGGACGTTCTGCTGCCGCGCGAAATGCAGCTGGACGAGCAGTCGCTGGCGGAGAAACTGATCGGCGCCCGCCGTGGCGGCTACTGTTTTGAGCAAAATGGCGTATTCGAGCGGGTCTTACGCGAACTGGGGTTTACCGTTCGCAGCTTGCTGGGGCGGGTTGTGCTGTCGAATCCGCCGAGCCTGCCGCCGCGAACCCATCGTCTGCTGTTAGTCGAAGTGGACGGCGAAGCGTGGATCGCGGATGTTGGTTTTGGCGGACAGACGCTGACTGCGCCGATTCGCCTGCTTGCGGACATCCCACAGCAGACGCCGCATGGTGAGTACCGACTGTTGCAGGAAGGCGAAGACTGGATTTTGCAATTCCGTCATCACACGCACTGGCAGTCGATGTACCGTTTCGATCTGGTTACTCAGCATCAGAGCGATTATGTGATGGGCAACTTCTGGTCCGCGCACTGGCCGCAGTCGCATTTTCGCCATCATTTGCTGATGTGCCGTCATTTGCCTGATGGCGGCAAGCTGACGCTCACCAATTTCCACTTTACCCATTATGAACACGGGCACGCGGTTGAGCAGATTCACTGTCCGGACGTCGCGTCACTGTATGACTTACTCCAGGATCGTTTTGGGCTCGGGGTAGACGATGCAAAGCATGGGATCAGTGAAGCTGAACTGGCAAGGGTGATGGCGGCGTTTGATACGCATCCGGAGGCGGGAAAGTAAGTCACAGGCCCGGAAGCATTGCGCCACCGGGCCGTATTTATCAGAACGACGCTTTAATGCCGAGCATCGCCGAGGTGTC